>JAFDAJ010000297.1 GCA_019313915.1 Deltaproteobacteria bacterium | reverse complement strand
CGGACGCCGGCCGACGGCATGGTTGCTGGCATCGGTCGCGTGAACGGCGAGCTGTTCGGTGACCACGGTACGCAGTGCGCGGTGATGTCCTACGACTACACGGTGCTCGCGGGCACTCAGGGCACGATGAATCACCTGAAGAAGGACCGCATGTTCGAGCTTGCCGAGCAACGGGCGCTTCCGGTCGTGCTGTTTTCGGAGGGAGGCGGCGGGCGCCCGGGCGACACGGACCATGCCATCGTTGCAGGCCTCGATTGCCGCGCCTTTCAGTACTTCGCCGAGCTGTCCGGAAAGGTGCCGTTGGTTGGCGTCAACTCGGGCCGATGCTTTGCGGGTAACGCGGCTCTGCTCGGCTGCTGCGACATCGTGATCGCAACCAAGGCCTCGAACATCGGCATGGGCGGCCCTGCAATGATTGAGGGCGGGGGGCTCGGTGTGTTCACGCCCGAAGAGATCGGTCCTTCGACCTCCCAGTATCGCAATGGCGTCATCGACATCCTCGTCGCCGACGACGCCGAGGCGGTCGCCGCAGCGAAGAAGTACCTTTCGTACTTCCAAGGCGCCGTCACCGAGTGGAAGTGCGCTGATCAACGCCTCCTTCGCTCGACGATCCCGGAGAATCGCCTCCGCGTGTATGACGTACGCAGCGTGGTCGAAACCTTGGCGGACGCCGACTCGGTACTCGAGCTCACCGGGGGCTTTGGCGCCGGCATGGTCACTGCGCTAGCCCGCGTCGAAGGCAAGCCCGTCGGCATCATCGCCAACGATCCGAAGCATCTTGGGGGCGCAATCGACGGCGAAGCGGCAGACAAGGCGAGCCGCTTCATGACTCTGTGCAGCACGTTCGGCATTCCGCTGGTGTTTTTGTGCGACACGCCGGGTTTCATGGTGGGTCCAGCGGCCGAAGAGACAGGTCTTGTGAAGCGCGCCGCAAAGCTCTTCACGACAGGCGCATCACTAGAGGTTCCGTTTTGCACGATCGTGCTGCGCAAGGGTTACGGACTCGGTGCGCAGTCGATGGCCGGGGGGAGCTTCAAAGCCCCCGCGTTCACCATCTCCTGGCCGACGGGCGAGTTCGGGGGCATGGGCCTCGAAGGCGCAGTCAAGCTCGGCTTCCGAAAAGAGCTCGAATCCATCGCAGACCCAGATGCGCGCGAGAAGATGTTCCAGCAGATGGTGGACATGCTCTACGAACGCGGAAAGGCGGTCAACATGGCCGAGCACTTCGAGATCGACGCCGTCATCGACCCCGTCGAATCCCGCCGATGGATCCTGAGCGCGATCGCGCCGCGCTAAGCCTTCAGTGAGGCATGGACTTCATTGGCAGCCCTAGCGCCTGCGGATATGGCGCCGTCCATGTAGCCGCACCAACGCTTCGCGCTTTCGGTGCCTGCCCAAAAAATGCGGCCCGTCGGCTTGCGAAGGTGCTCGCCAGCCGCAGTGAGCACGCCAGGCGTCAGCGGAGTGATGCAACCAGTGCTCCAAGGGTCGGCCGCCCAATCCTTTTCGACGTAGCCGGTGGCACGGAGGGCTTTGGGACCGAAGTAGCGGGCGAGCTCCTCTTTCAAGCCTTCCTCACGGGCTCTGCGATCTGCCAGATGTGGGCACTCCACGATCGAGAGGAAACAGCTGAGAACACCGATCGACCCATCCTCGGGTGAGTTGTCGAAGACGAGCTGAATCGGACTGCGGTCGCTCTGCATCGAGCCATTGAGACCATCGGCGCGCCAAAACGGCGTCTCGTAGAGCATCGCAGCTTTGACGAGCGGTAACCGCGGCAGGCGAGCCCAGCCAGACACCAACGCTTGCCGCGGCTTCGGCAGTGCGGGGGTGAACTCGATGCGCGCTGTGTCGGAGGGTGCCATCGCCACGATGACCCGGTCGGCGGTGAAGCTCTCGACCGGGGTCACCACCCGCATGCGATCCGGGGCGTGGTCTTCGATGCGAAGCACCGGCTGGCCGAGAAGCACGCGATCTCCGAGATCCGCTGCCAACCGCTCCGAGATCACCTGAGAGCCGCCATCGATGCGCTGATCCTGCGCGCCCCCATCGTTGAGGATGACCGGCAAGATGCCACCGGCCGAACGCAAATAGTGCAAGACCCAAAGCAGCGAAATGCGCTCCGGGTAACCAGACATGACCGCGCGGCTGATCAAACGGAAGACCGAGGGGGTGAAGCTCGTCGATGCATGTTCGCGCAACCAGTCGCCGAGGGTCGTGCGATCGAGCGCCGACGCATCTTTCATTCGCCATGGCTCGCCAATCGGCATCTGCTTGCACAGACGGTCGAGCTGCCAGGCGACCTTGGCGAAGTCAGCGCCTTCGGCAAGGCTGATGTCGGGCAGCAAGCCGCGAGAGATCGCCCCTTCGATGTCGTACGTGGTGTCCCCCTCATAGTAGGCATCGAAGGCGCCGATGCCGAGCTCGTCGATCAAGGCAGCGATGCTGTTCTGGCCGGGACCGATCCACTCTCCACCGACCTCGACGATGTGCCCTCCCCCAATCGGCATGTTGAGTGTGCGCCCGCCTACCCGTTCGCGCGCTTCGAGGACGAGAAACGAATCCACCCCACCCCGTTGGAGCTCGCGCCCAGCCATCAAACCCGAGAGCCCGCCACCGATGATGATCACGTTCGAGTGCCGTGGAGCACGACGCGCATCGTCAGCCGCGGCCGCCCGAACCAAACCCGGGGTCCCTAGGGAGGCCGCCACCGCGGCGCCGCCGCTCAATCGTACGAATCGCCTGCGACTGAATCGGTCACTCATGGGGCGGTGCACCCCTTTCCTCCTGCAAGCCAAGTCACGATGGCGTGAAGTTGATCGGCCGGAACCGTATCGACGACGCCCTGCATCACGGCATCTGCGTCGCCCCGAGTCCTTGCCGC
>JAFDAJ010000296.1 GCA_019313915.1 Deltaproteobacteria bacterium | reverse complement strand
CGCGCCAAGCCGCGCGATTGAAGCTTGCGATCCACAGAGGAGACTTGCCCGCTGCCTGTGACGACGAGCACATGATCGAGCGCTGCGAAACGGGAGAGCGATACCTTGTGACGAGACAACGGATGTCCACGCCGGACTACGCTAACAAACGTTTCCGCTAGAAAGGGCTTGACGACGTAGCGATCGTCGATGCCAGGCACATCCGTGCCAGCAATGGCGAGATCAAGCTCACCCCGAATGCCCTCCTCTGCGGTCGTGGGCCCGAAAGGTACAAGCTCCAAATCAAGCAGCGGCGCCTCAGGACGCACGCACGCGTTCCATGCTGTAATGACAAGCGTCGCGGCGTAGTCAGTGATCGCCACGCGAAAGGCGCCGGTCGCAGTCTCGGGCGAAAACGGTTCCGGGTCGCGTAGAACCGTGCGCAACTCAGTAACCGCGACAGAAAGCCGTGGACGTAACGCATCGGCAAACGGCGTTCGCACCATGGCTCGCCCGCTCCGCACCAAGAGCGGGTCACCAAGCAGGTCACGCAGCGCGCTGAGTGTCCGGCTCATCGCCGGTTGGCTCGTGCTCATACGGCGGGCCGCGCGGCTGACGTGTGCCTCTTCAAGCAGCCAATGTAGTGCGAGGACTCGGTCCAGATCGATCGATTCAAGGCTGGGCATGGGCCCCTATTCATATCATATTTATATAATCAAGATACTATCTATGCATGAGACATATGATTGGTTGGGACGCATCATGCTGCCAGGAGGCAAATCATGACGAAATCCCGAATCATCGCGCTTGTTGTCCTGGCGACAGCCGGACTGCTGACCACTGGCGCATTGGCATTCCAACCGCCCGGCCCATCCCGAAGATCTACTTCCTTTAAGAGGGCGCACGCGTCGACTTGGAGCGAGGTCTTCGCAAGTCCACGACCGATTCGTGTGGAGACGCTGGACACTGGGATTGTGCACTTTCCCAAGGAGCTGCTTCTCAACGGCGATCACCCAGCCATGGATGGTTTCGTAGACGACGGATCACCGCTCCGCGTGTTCGCTCATCTCGTCCGCCACGAGCATCGAGGCGACGTGTTGATCGATACTGGGTTGGACGACGTCTACGCGACAGAACCTCTGGGACACATGCGCGGCATCGGTCGGCTCGTGATGGGTCTGTTGGGGTTGAGTTTTTCGCAACGGCCCGGCCAAGACGTGCACACGCAGCTTCGAAACGCAAACGCAGAGTTGGCTGCAATCTACTTCACGCACCTCCATTCGGACCACGCCACGGCGCTGCCAACATTTGACCAGTCACTTCCGCTCTACACCGGCGCCGCAGAGCTCGATGACCTTGGCCACAGACTCAACCACGGCCTGGTCGATGACGCCCGAATCCTCCGCGAGCTCGACTTCGCCAACGCGGTAACGCTCGACCCTCTCGGCCGAGCCATTGATCTCTATGGGGACGGGTCCTTCTGGGCGATCTCGACCCCGGGCCACACGACCGGACACGTCAGCTACCTTGTCAATGGGCACGAGGGCCCCGTTCTGCTGACCGGCGACGCTTGCCACATGCGCTGGGGACTTGAACATGGCGTCAGTCCGAGCGGCGCAACGCCCGAAACCACCGAACAGGCGCAAGCATCGCTCGACAGCATCCTCGCGTTCATCAAACGTTACCCGCAGGTCAGGGTCGTGCTGGGCCACCAGACATTGTAGCCAACGTGCTCGTTAGAGAGTGAGTATCTGATCACTGATGCGGCGCGTCTCCCGAAGAGCTATGCCTGAACCCACGCCCGAAAGATGTTGGCCGCCCATCGCAGCCACGGACCGATTCCTGCCTGCGCGTCGTCCTCCAACTCCACGTTCTGGCCCTGCAGATGCTTGGTCGCTTGATTCTGTGTGTCCATCTGCGTCATGGCTCCTCCTCGTGGCGCGTAACGCAGAGTGGTTTTGCAACCGTCGTGCCAAGGCCGGCTCATATCCAAATCGGTACTATGGACGCGTTCCGAGGGCCGTCCCCGCCAGGCAGGCCGGTCATCCGCAACACGTACCCCAGTGCGCCGTCCGGTCGATGAGCTCGTCCTTCATCGCTTCTGTGAGATCGTTGAAGTACGCGGAGTAGCCGGATATGCGCACGACGAGATCGCGATGCTCGTCGGGGTGTGCCTTCGCATCGATTAGCACCGCCGGGTCCATGATCTGTAGCTGTAACTGCATGCCACCTTGAGCGAAATAGCCGCGCACCAGGCTGTCGATGATCGCGGTTCCTCGATCACCATCGACGAAGTCAGGGTGCAACTCCTGGTTGAGCACGCAACCGTTGCTCACCGATGCAACCCGCGCAGCAGAGGACAGCGCTGCCGTCGGGCCGCGTCGCTCGCGCCCGGTCCGCGGTGAGATCCCGTTCGCCAAAGGCTCTCCCGCGCGCCGCCCCGACGGCAACGCCGCAAGCCGACGTCCAAAGCCTTGATGGGTGGTCATGGTCCAGAAGCCGGGCGAGTAGCGGCCACCGCGCGGATTGCGCCGCTTCGCCACCATTTGTGCGAACCGCTCAGACACCCGTGCCACGTGCCTATCTGCGTCGTCCGAATCTTCCCCATATGTCTCGACTCGATTGAGGAGCCGCGCGCGTAATGCCTCGAACCCCACGAAGTCAGCATCGAGCGCTTCGACCAGCACGATGAGGGGTACCCGACGCTCGCCGAAAACGACCTGCTCGATTGTCGCCAGCGAATCGGCGACGTCCGCCAGGCCAACACCCTGCAATCCGCTCGGGTTGTAGATCGCGCCCCCCTCATTCACCTCGCGCGCGGCGTCGATGCAGCCATCAACGATGACCGAAAGCAACGGCGTAGGGCGGTGACGAGCGTGCGCCGACTCGATCGCGTTGTTTCCATCGGT
>JAFDAJ010000295.1 GCA_019313915.1 Deltaproteobacteria bacterium | reverse complement strand
TTCGCCATTTCGCAGAAGCGCCAGACATTCGGAAGCAGACCGATAGCTCAACTCGCCCATGAAGTTCTCATGAAAACGGAGACTACCCCGAGGCCAGCGCTCGGGCTACGGTCTGTTCGGTGAACACGTCCCCCGACAATCGTTCTGCGTTGAAGGGTTGGCTTCGGCAGCGCCTGACGGAAGGGGAGCGCCCCAGGGAAGAGTGGCGGGAGCTCTGGGAGGCGACCTGGGACCAGATTCTCGCCACGCCGGTTCACGAGCTGCTCGACGCGAACACGGTGAAGGCCCTGGCCGAACGGCTCATCGACGCCGAGCTCGTGACGGAGCTGTCCCGCCCTGTGGTGTCGAACGTCGCGAGGGCGTTGGTCGCCGAGCTTCGCAAGGACGAACAGCCGATCGATCGCTTCCTGCCGCCAGAGGCGCACGAGAAGCTTCAAGAGGCCTTGGCTCGACCAGGGCTCGTTCACCCGGATTGGGTGCGCGCCATGTTTCGCGGTGAAGCGGCCGAGGCCGTGCTCAACGACGCCCTCTATCGCGCGTTGAAGGAATTCTCGACGCTCCTGCCGCGCCTCATGGTGAAGATCTCACCGGTCGGGCGCTTCGGCGTGCTGGGAACCGCAGGGGCGTTTGCCGAAAAGCTCATCGAAGAACTGGAGAAGCGCATCGAGCCGGAGATCAAGTCATTCCTCCATGACGGCAGCGAACGCATCTTGGCCCGCGCCGCGGAGTTCACCATCGCGAAGATCGACGATCCTGCGTCGATCGAGTTTCGCTCCAACTTCATCAGCTTCGTGCTTTCGAAATCGCCTGCTTTCCTTCTCGAAGCCGCCGACGACGAGTTAATCGGCGACGTGGGTGTCATCGTGGAGCTGAGCGCGCGGCACGTCGCGGAGATGCCCGAGCTGAAGGCGAGCGTGCGTGCTTGGATCGATCGGGCGATGGCATACAGCGGCGGGAAGACCCTCGGCGAAGCGCTCGAGCTGGAGAGTATGGACCTGCGACCTCCGATCGACGCTCTTGCGGATGCGACATGGCCAGTATTTACAACCGTGCTCGCCAGCCCGCTGACACAGTCCTGGATGGACCGGCTCCTCGACGAGCTCATCGACGAGTACGAGCGTATCGGGGCCTAGACGTGAGCGACGACTTTGATCTCGATCATGAGGTCAGGGGCCGCTAACTCCGAAACACCGATCAGACTTTGACTGACCTGGGGGCTCCCGCCGTATGCCTCTGCGCGCGCCCCGAAGAACGCGCCCATCTTTGCTTCACTGCCCATCACCGCGCTCATGTCGGTGACGAAGAGTGTCTCGTACGCGATGTTGTCCATCGTTGCGCCGAACTTCTCCAGTACCTTGGCGATGTGCGCGTAGGCCTGCTGCGCCTGTTTGACGATGTCGCCGGCGTGCAACGTCTGACCTCGATCATCGACGCTTACCGACCCCGAGAGGTGGATCGTGTCACCCATGCGAACCCCATCCGCGATGAAATCCTTCCACGGTCCAAACGCGATCACTTCTTTCTCGGCCATGTCGTACCTCCGTGCTGGCTGTCGTGCGCTAGTGCGCTTGTGGCTCTAGCTTGTCCATCGCCTGGTCGACCGTAAAGCTGGCCGCCTTCTGTCTCGGCGGGAACTCCTTGAAGGTCTGTAGGAAGTTCCCGACGATCATCTGCGCGCCGTAGAGCATGAAGGCCCGATCGATCATCCAATCGTAGTACGTATTCGAGGTGATCTCGGCACGCTCGTACGGGTCGCGACGCAGATTGAAGATCAAGGGTACGCGCAGAGGCACGAACGGATCCATCCAGACGCGCAGGGTGCCGGGCGTTTTCTGCTCCATGAAAATCGCCTTCCAATCGCCGTAGCGCACCGCAGTCAAATCACCGTCGTCCGAGAAGTAGAAGATCTCCTTGCGAGGCCCCTTCTCCTCTTGGCCGGTCAGGTAGGGGAGCATGTTGTAGCCGTCGAGGTGAACCCTGAACCCCTTTTGACGCCGCTTCTTCTTTTTGAGGAGCTTCTCTTTAACGTCGGGGTCGCCGGCCATGGCGACGAAGGTCGGCAACCAGTCCATGTGATGAACCACTTCGTTCGAAACCGATCCCGCTTTGATCTTGCCGGGCCAGCGCACCATCGCTGGCACCCGCCAGCCGCCCTCCCAGTTGGTGTTTTTCTCGCTGCGATAGGGTGTCGCAGCGGCATCGGGCCAGGTGTTGTAGTGCGGGCCGTTATCGGTGCTGTAGAAGACGAGCGTGTTGTCAGCGATGCCGAGCCTGTCGATCAGTCCGAGAAGCTGGCCCACGTGCATGTCGTGCTCGACCATCCCGTCGGCGTATTCGTCCTGGCCGGAGATGCCGCGGTGCTCGGCTTTGACGTGGGTGCGGAAATGCATGCGCGTACCGTTCCACCACACGAAGAAAGGCTTAGCATCTTTGTTCGCTTGCTCGATGAACCGGATTGCGGCTGCCACGGTCTCGTCGTCGATGGTCTCCATCCGCTTTTTCGTTAGCGGTCCGGTGTCCTCGATGCGGCCATCAGCGTAGCTATGAATGACCCCACGCGGTCCGAAGCGCTTCTTGAACTCGGCGCCCTTCGGGTAGTCCTCGTTCTCCGGCTCTTCCTCCGCGTTCAAGTGGTAGAGGTTGCCGAGGAACTCGTCGAAGCCGTGGTTGGTGGGGAGCATCTCGTCCTTGTCGCCAAGGTGGTTCTTGCCGAACTGGCCCGTCGCATAGCCGTGTGGCTTCAAGAGCTCGGCAATCGTGGGATCCTTAGAGCTCAAGCCCTGATCGGCGCCGGGCATGCCCACCTTACTCAACCCGGTCCGAAAGACGCTCTGGCCGGTGATGAACGAAGAGCGGCCCGCCGTGCAGCTTTGTTCACCATAGTAGTCGGTG
>JAFDAJ010000294.1 GCA_019313915.1 Deltaproteobacteria bacterium | reverse complement strand
GCGCTGCTCCGGGGTGGCCTCTTCACATGGGGTGCTTTGCCCGATCAAGTGAATGCCGCTCTTGGTGATGTTGAGCCCGTTTGTCGGATTGCAGGGCTCTTCGTAGACGCCAACCTCAACGGTGATCACGGTGCCCTCTGCTGCCCGGTCAATCGCCTCCTGGATCGACTGGCCCGGCTTGACGAGGATCGTGCCTTCTCCGAACTGCTCGGGGGGAATCGTGAATTCACCCGGGCAGTCGCCGCCGGCACCGCCCATGCCGCCGGCGCCGCCCATGCCACCTGCGCCGCCCATGCCTGCCGGATCGTACGGCTCGAGGCCAGCGAACGGAGGCTGGTCGAACAGGTCAGCGGAATTGGTATAGACCGTGTTTACATCTGCCGCGGTCCAACCCGGCTGCGTGCTCGCCTCGATCTCGTCGAGGTAGGTGTACGTCCCAGGCACGTCGCTCACAGACTGGTTATTTTCGACGCATAGGATCGCGGCCTCCCAGGTCTCGCACCCCGGGGTGCCATGGACCAAGAAGATGTCCCACCCGTACTGGTTCCAGGAAGCGTCCCCGGGATCGGTGGCGTGACACACGGCGCATTGGGCGACGTCACTCGAGGCGGAAATGCCGCCGTAGAGAGTCTGCCAATCGTTCAGTGCTGGCCCGCGTGCGCTCGCAGGCGGCCGGCCGATCAAGAACACAACAAGTGCCGTGCCCAGGACGAGCAAGCACGACGTTCGTAGCTTTGCGAAAACGGATGTACCCATGATCAACTCCAGAGCGCAGGGGGCAGGGGATGGCGTGATGGCGATCCAACTGTGCGAGCGCATCAAGTAACATGACCGCATCGTTACGATCAATGGCCAGTTCCGGATGAGCATGACGCGGTGCAGCGTTCAAAGGTGTTTGAAATTCCTATCAGCAGACGATGAAGGCGATTGTCCAAGAACAGTACGGATCACTGGATGCCCTCGAGGTCCAGGAAGTCGAAAGGCCTGCCGCAGGAGATGACGAGGTGCTGGTGCGAGTTCGCGCCGCTTCGGCCCATCCAGATGTCTGGCATGTTGTCTGCGGGCGGCCGTATGTCCTTCGCCTCATGGGGGCTGGTTTTTTCAAACCGAAGAACCCGATCCCCGGGACGGATATGGCAGGGGTTGTCGAGGCGGTGGGTAAGAATGTGACGCAGTTTCAGCCGGGTGATGAGGTGTTCGGCGAGACCATTGGCAGCATGCAGTGGATCAACGGCGGCGCCTTTGCCGAGTATGTGACTGTTGCTGAAGAGTGCCTGCTCATCCCCCACTTCTTCAAACTGATGTTTCTCTCCCTCTTCGTGAAACAGTTGCCCAAACCGAACCTTTCGATGCCGAGCAAGAAGGACACGATGGCGGTCTTCCGGGAGTTTCTCGAAGCGGGCAGGATCACGCCGGTCATCGATAGAACGTATCCCCTCAGCAAAGCCTCCGAGGCCATCCGTTATCTCATGGAGGGTGAGCCCACGGGGAGAGTCGTCATCACCCCGTAAAACAAGAAAAGGAGAGCAGGAATCTGCTCTCCTCTTCTTGTCACGGGGCTTCGCCCCTGGATGGGACCGCTTCTTTTTTGGTGCTGGAGCCAGCCACCGATAAACCCATCCTGATGTGATCTGGGGACGGGCCACAAGTAAGGGCGTCATCGTCTTCGCCGTGATCTGGGGCGTGGTCGGGGGTCAGTCCTCTGGGCTCGCGCAGGACGCGGGAGCGGACGAACCTCGCGTTGATCAATCGGCGTTGACGGAAGAAGCGCCCACCGACGTCACCGACGAAGGTGTGCCGACTGAGGCGGTCGAGGCAAGCGAAGGCGTGGCCGAGGTCGAAAAGGCTATGGAGCAGGTGGAGAAGGACACCCAAGAGGGTCTTCCCGCGGAGTTCGTCATCAAGTTTGGTGACGTGCACGACTGGATTCGACTCACCTCGGGCGAATGGCTCAAGGGCAAGCTGAAACGGCTACGCGAAGACGACATCGAGTTCGACAGCGACAAGCTCAATCTTCTGACCTTCACCTGGGATAAGGTCGAGCAGCTCCACTCGCCTCGGATCAATACCTACGTATTCGAAGACAAGCTCGACGTGGTGGGCAGGGCTGTCGTCACCAAGAACAACGTGCTCATCGAGACCGCTGAAGGGGTGGAGCGGTATCCACGCAGCGAGCTTCTCTCCATCATCCGCGGAGAGCTCAGGGAGCGGAATTTTTGGTCCACCCGACTTTCGGTGGGGTTCTCGGGCAGCGCAGGCAACACCAACCAGGGTCAGATGAACGCGCACTGGGATTTGAGGCGAGCGGACCAGCGCACGCGGACCGAGCTCAGCTACGACGGGACCTTCGGCTACGCGAACGAGGAGCAGACTGTCAATCGCCACCGCGGAGTCGCGGAGACCAAGCTCTTCATCTCCAAGCGCTTCTTTTTCGTCCCGGCGACCTCCGAGTTTCTCAACGACAAGTTCACGAACTTCAAGTTCCGCGCGACACCTGGTACCGGCGCCGGTGTTCACGTCTTCAACACGAAAAAGGTCGAGTGGGACCTGGGCGGAGCGCTGGGGTATCAGTTTACTCGTTTCTTGAGCACTGCCGCCGGAGTGAAGAACCCGCAGAACGACGGTTTTGTCAGCTTCCGCACCTATGCGGACTTCGACTTCACCGACGATGTGGAGCTGGAGATCGAATGGCGCAGCAACGTGATCTATACTCAGATTGACCTGACCAACCACTTCGGCAGCGCGAAGTTCAGCGTAGAGATCACAGACATCTTCGACCTCCAAACGACGTTCAAGTTCTACCGCACGGAAAACCCCCCTCCGCGGGCCGATGGCACGGTGCCTGCGAAGAACGACTACGAGTTCATCGTCAGCTTGGCGCTCGAGCTCGGGTGACC
>JAFDAJ010000293.1 GCA_019313915.1 Deltaproteobacteria bacterium | reverse complement strand
CGCGGCTGCTTCGACCGCTTTCAGGAGGCTTTTGCTGTAGACGCCGCGTTGGACCAGCTGCTCGCGAGCCTTCTTGGCGGCCGCGTCCCATGCCGCTTGGTTGGGAGCGGTGTCGACTTCCGTGACGCCTCGCCCGAGCAGCGTCTGATACGCGCGGGCATCGTCCCGGCCGACGATTTGGTCGAGCTTGGAGGCTGCGCGCTTCGCGGTGGCTAGCAGGGTCTTCTGGTCGGCCGCGCTGAGCTCGTTGAACTTCTTCTTACTGATGATCGAGCCGCCAACGATGATATTGAAGTTGGTCGAGGTCACGTACTTGAGCTTCGTGTACCACTGGAACGCAACTGCAGCCATGGCGGACGCGGGCACGACTTCGAGCTTCCCGTCCTTGAGGCCGGGGAACACGCCGGAGGCTCCAACGCGCACGGGGCTCGCGCCAAGCGCTTTGACGTACGCCAAGCCGACTGCGTTGTCTTTGCCTGCCCATGCGGGTTTGCCGGCCAGGTCGGCGGGCGGACCGAACTCGGTCGACGAGAACACGCGGTTCTTTCCACCGTCTCCCCAGGCGAGCAGCTTGAAGCCACCGTCCTCGATCGCTTTCTGAAGCCTTGCATCGAGTTTCTCGCGTGCGCGATCGAGCTGCGCGTCGTCGGTGAGAAGGCCGGGCGCGGTAAGCACCTGAAGCTCGGGCGCCACCATACTCAAACCGGTCGTCGCCACGCCCGCCGCGTCGAGCTTGCCCGCCTTGATCCTCTTGACGAGGTCTCGGTCGCTGCCCTCACTTCCGCCCGAAAAGACGCGGAGCTCGACTCGGCCCTCGGTCTCCTTTTGAAGCGTGCGGCTCCAAGCCTTGAGAACCTTGACGAACGAAGAGCCGGGCGGCGCCAGCGATGCGATCCGGATCGTCGTGACGGGTACCGTCGGAACCTGAGACACCGCCGGCGCTCCAGGGACAAAGAGGGCGGCGAGCGTGAGAGCGAGGATCAGTGGGTACTTGCGGTGTTGCATATCGACTCACGGTTGGACGGCCCGAGGCCGCAGTTGTTCACTTTTCAGCTGCCAGCCTTGCGACCTGATCCAGCAGGCTCTTGCTATACACGCGACCTGCTAGCTCATCCCGGGACTTCTTGGCGACGGCGTCCCACTCGGCCTGGAATGGTGTGAGGTCGACCTCTGTAATCCCACGCTCGATCAGGGTCCTGTACGCCTTCGCGTCGTCGCGAATGACGATCTTGTCCATCGCCCGCGCGCCGCGCTCCGCAGTGTCGAGCAGAATCTCCCGATCTTTCGGCGTGAGCTGGTTGAACACTTCCTGCTTCACGATCGAGCCACCGATGATGATGTTGAAGTTCTGCTTCGCCATGTAATTGAGCTTCGTGTACCACTGGATGGCGACGGCCATGATGGCGGAGGAGGGCACCGTGTCGATCATACGAGTTTGCAGACCGCCGTAGACCTCGTTCGCACCGACGCGCACGGGGTTTGCGCCGATCACACCCAAGTAGCCAGCAAACACCGGGTCATCTTTCCAGGCCCAAGGCCGCCTGCTCTTGAGGTCGTCGGGCCGCGCAAAAGGCTTTGTCGAGAAGAGGCGATTCTTGCCTCCGTCGCCCCAGGTCAGCAGCTCGAAACCCGCAGTTCGGAACAGCTCTTCGAAGCGACTTCGAAGATGCGCGCGAACGTGGTACAGCTGCTCCATCTCGGTGATGAGCCCCGGCGCCGTCAACACCAGGATAGGTCGCACAACCATGCTCATCCCGGTGGTGGTGATCCCCGCGGCGTCGATCTGGCCCGCGCGAATCTTTCGGATGAAGTCGCGTTCGTCGCCTTGGCTGCCGCCCGTGTAAAACCGAAGCTCGGCCCGCCCCTCGGTCTCTTTCTTGAACTGACGGCCCCAGGCTTTGAGGATCTTGCCAAACGCCGAGCCTGGAGGAGCCAGAGACGCGTAGCGAATTACAATCGGCCCATCGGCGGCTGCGTTTGATACGGGGCTTCCCGGCAACAAAAGAGCGGCGGCCGCGAGCGCAACCACCAGCAAGTGCTTCCAACTGCTCACAGCCAATCCCCTTACTACAAGCGGAGCGCGGGAACCAATCGACGCCTGAGGAATTCTCGCAGCTCTTGCTCGGTTCGGTGGGGCTCGGGGGCGGCGAGTAGAGAGAGGATCATCCGGAGCATGAATTCCATGCCCTCGGCGGCCTGATCCTCGTCCCAACGTGTGATTTCGATGATCTCCGAGCATGCGACGCGTGTGAAGGTGATCGACGCAGGCTGGGTGAAGCCGTGCAAAACATTCGCGTCGAACGTGGCGGGCTGCCAAACCTGCCGGAGGACCGGGTTGTCCCGGATGACCCGAAGGGTAAACAAGGTCGCCTCGACGATCTTCTCGCCCGGGTCCGCAAACGATCGAATGTGCTCTTGAACGTCATTCGCCAGGCGGAGCCCCGCCTGAAGCAGTACGGAGCGAATGAGCTCCTCCCGATCTTTGAAGTAGCGATACACCGTCGGCCGGCTCACGCCGGCCTCGAGCGCGACGTGTGCGATACCGGTGCGGGCAATCCCGTCGCGGGCGACGCACTGCGCGGCAACTTCGAGTAGCCGCTCACGGGCTGCCGTCCGATGGGGGGGGTCACCATCCCAGGCCTCGCGCTGCTTACTTCGAGGCTCTTCGTCGGCGCTGTTGTGAGTCATGAGTCGATCTCAGACGGGTCGGCACGCCCTCCGGGTCCTCCGGTGATAGCACCCCTCCTCTTCGTTTTCGATCTCGGGGTGGCGAACCCCAGGATCTCCCGTAATTCTGAGCGGTTTACAGGCGCTCTGTGAGGTAAGCCACACGAACGACGATTTGCATCTCAGTAGGCCCCGCAGGATTTGCGTCACTGTAAAATTTCCGTGATTCTGTT
>JAFDAJ010000292.1 GCA_019313915.1 Deltaproteobacteria bacterium | reverse complement strand
GTTGCATTGCTCTTGAATGGAGCGGAGGAGCTGCATGTTGTGCAGATGCCCCTCGCCGAAGTTCCACCCTACGACGATTCCCGCGACCAACTCGCCGTCGAGGTATTCGTACTCGTCGATGTTGTCGACGGCTTTGGGCAGCAGGGCTTGCAGGCACCGGCCGTGCAGATGCATCGCACGGAAGCCCACTACCTTGGAGAGCGTTGCCGTGATCGCTTCGTCGTCGAGGAACGGGCGCAGCTGCTCTGGGAGGCGCGGTGCGACCTTGGTGAGGTGTGCGTCGAGCTTCTTCGAGGAGTCGCCTCTAAACAGCCAGACACTGTAGGCCCAGTTCCCGGCGTAGTATCGCATCGAGGACAGGAACGAGACGCGAGAGGGTACGAGGTTGCCCAAGAGAGGCAGGCCCACTAGCGAGAATGCGAGGAATGCGAGGAGGAGTGGCGAGCCTACGCTGAAGGCGTTGACGTCTGCGTAGTGTCCAAACAGGACGAATGCTCCGTACACCATGATGACGTTCCACTCGATGGGAACACCCATCGGGATGCTGCTCGTGATGAACGTGTGAAAGAGCAGCATGACGACGAGTGCGATGGTGGTCGTGGTCCCTCCATCGCTCAGCAATAGGACTACCGGGAACGCGTACTCCACCGCTGTCCCTGCGTGCGCCATGAAGTGAGTGAGCCGGGAAGGGCGCAGGTCGTCGGGGTAGCTTCGGTACAGGAGCTTTCGAAGCGACCCGATGTTCGTCAGCGGACTGTTGCTCTGCATTACCGCGACCACCGACGGGAAGTGATGATTGAGCTTCGACGTCGCGGCCCACATCCAGATGGCGATCCAGACGAGCTTCGACCCTGCGAGCCAGTCGCCCGCGAACATGAAGCACACCAGCGCCGTGTAGAAGTGCTCGGCACGCGACGCGAGGAAGATGGTCTTGTCGGTGACCCCGAGCAGCGGGAGAAGGACGAGGGTCGGAATGAAAAGCTCGATAGAAAGCTCCGGCGCGATCAATGCGCGGAACAAGAAGACGATGTGCGCCACGTAGAGCAAGACATCGAGCACCGTGCGCTTCGAGCCGCCGAAGATTGGGAGCCCGGGGAACAAGGGAAGCTTGATCGTACCTGGCCTGCAGAAATAGAGGGCGCCGCCGAACGGTGGATTGTATCGCCCGGTGAGCGGTCCACTGCCACACCCGAGGCCGAGGCCTTCGAAGGCCATGCTCCAGAGGACCGCCTTTTGAAACGCGATTGGCTCGTAGTACCAAGAACCGAAGCTGCCGAGATCACCGAGGCCTGGGGTGAACGAGCAGAAGAAGCTCCATATCCAGACGTAGAAGACGACCTTGAGGACGTACACGGTGTAGATGGGCCACGGGGTTCCGTAGCCTTGTAAGGCCCAGGATTGGCACACCATCTTCACTCGCTCGGGGAACGGCTTCTTTTGCCACTCACCGATGTCATAGGGGGGCAGGATGGGCTTCAGAAGGGGCATGGGCGGCATGCTATCGATCTTTGCGCCACTACTCAAACGGCCGGGATGGCCCTAATCGGCGTCCTATGGCACGTTGCCCCGAGTGAGGACGAGATGGGAAAGAAGGAAGAGAAGTCCGATGAGCCCAGCGTGTTGCCGCCCCTTGGGCGCGACGAGATAGCGCCCAAGAAGTCGAAGCTGAACAAGGCGCAATACGAGAAAGCTCTGGCGGATTTTCAGGTGGAGCTCGTCAAGCTTCAGAAGTGGATTCGCACGCAAGGGCTCAAGGTCGTGTTGATCTTCGAGGGTCGCGATGCTGCGGGGAAGGGCGGCGCTATCAAGCGCATCACACAGAGCCTCAACCCGCGTATCTGCCGGGTCGAAGCGCTCGCCACGCCAACGGAGCGGGAGCGGACCCAGTGGTACTTCCAGCGCTACGTTCAGTATCTTCCGGCGGCAGGTGAAATGGTCTGCTTCGATCGGAGTTGGTACAACCGCGCGGGCGTGGAACAGGTCATGGGCTTCTGCACCGAGCAGGAGTATCGCGAGTTTCTCCGCTCGTGCCCCGAGTTCGAGCGCATGCTCGTCCGGTCAGGGATCATCTTGATCAAGTACTGGTTCTCCGTCAGTGACGAAGAGCAAGAGCGCCGCTTTCAGAAGCGAATCGAGGACCCCATTAGGCGCTGGAAGATCAGCGAAATGGACTTGAAATCGCGCAGCCACTGGGTCGACTACTCCAAGGCGAAAGACGAGATGTTCGCGCACACCGACATCAAGCAAGCACCCTGGTACGTCGTGCATGGTGACGACAAACGGCGCGCGCGCCTCAACGTGATCGCGCACTTCCTCAGCTTGATCCCCTATCAGGAAGTGCCCCAGCCTCACCTCGAGCTTCCCGAGCGGCAGAATAAGATCAAGTACATGCGGCCGCCAATGGGCGACCAAACCTTCGTTCCTGAGGTGTTCTGACTCAGAGTGTTGCGCGGACGCATTGCGGTTCGGGTTTCTCGGCTCCACAATTGATGCGCTTCGTCGCGCCCTCCTGACCCCGCCATGACGTCCGCCTCCCCCCGCCAGTCCAAGCAGCCCGCCATCGTCGCGCTCAGCATCTGCCTCTTGGTGGCCGTTGGTTGCACGGGGTTGTTTCAGAGCATTGGCGCCCGGTGGGTGACTCGGCAGATTGCCGTCGAGTTCAATCTCGACGAGGCGCAGACCGCAGCAACGCGCGCCTCGGTCGATCGGATCATTGCGGCTGCACCGAGGGCGCTCGGGAGCAAGGTCGACATGTTGGTCGCCACGGTCGACGCCGCGATCGCCAAAGGCTTGACCGAGAAGAAGTTGCTCGGGATGGAGCGCCAGGTCGATGCCCTTCTCGACACCATTGCCGGGGCCATCATCGACGAAGCGGCTCCGATCATGGCCACCCTTCGAGACGA
>JAFDAJ010000291.1 GCA_019313915.1 Deltaproteobacteria bacterium | reverse complement strand
TGGAACCTTCGACTTTCAGCGGAACCCGGCCGAGTTCCTTCTCGACGCGCATGAGAAGTACGGCGACGTGTTCGTGACCCGGGTGTTGACCGGCCAGTCGTACTTCATTCGTGATCCGGAAGTCGTCAACGCGATCAATGTCACGCACGCCAAGCACATCTACAAGCCCAAGGTGGTGAAGCAGATGTGGAAGCCATTCCTCGGCAACGGGCTCGTGCCGAACGACGGAGAGTCGTGGAAGCGGCAACACAAGTTGCTCATGCCAGGCTTCCACAAGATGCGCGTCGATGCTTACGCGCCGACGATGGCCGACTTCACGGCGGACATGGTGCGCGGCTGGAGGAACGGCGAGCAACGCGACTTCCGACAAGAGATGGTAGAACTCACGCTGCGCGTCGTTGCGAAGACGCTCTTCGACACGGACCTCGCGCACGACTCGGAGACCATCCACCAAGCAATGGCCGACATCGTCGAGGCGTTGATCGACCACGCACAGACACCGATTCCAACGCCGCGCTGGTGGCCGTCGAAACGCAACAAGCGGATGGTACGGGCGCTCGATACGATGGATGGCGTCAGCGAGCGCCTGGTGACTGCGCGTCGCAGGCAGCAGAAGGACCGGGGTGACCTGATGTCCCACGCGGTGTTCGCCGCCGATGAGCAGGGCAGCATGTCGAACAAGCAGCTGCGGGACGAGCTGATGACGCTGATCTTCGCCGGGCACGAGACCACCGCGCACACCCTCACATGGGCGTGGTACCTGCTTGCGACCAATCGCGACAAGCTCGCAAGAGCGCAAGAGGAGATCGATCAGACGATCGGCGACAGGCCTATCGGTGTCGACGATCTTCGTGACCTGCCGTATCTCGAGATGTGCCTCAAGGAGTCGCTTCGCCGCCTGCCCGCGGTGTGGATCTTCGGGCGCGAGGCCCAGACCGATCTGCGATTGGGCGACTACTTCTTTCCGAAGGGGGCGATTCTCGCGATCAGTCCGCTCGCCACGGGGCGCAACGCGAAGTACTTTGACAATCCGCTTGAGTATCGACCCGAGCGCTGGACGCGCGAGTTCGAGCGCCAGCTTCCCAAGGGGGCGTACGTGCCATTTGCAGCGGGTCCGCGGGTTTGTCTCGGCAAGCAATTCGCCATGATGGAGATGCGAATCATCCTCGGGACGCTGATCCAGAACGTCGACATCAACCTCCTCGAGGGCTTCGAGCCGGACTTCCTCCCCGAGATCTCATTCAACCCCGGCGAGCGGGGCATGCAGATGAAGGTCCGCTTCCGCGATGGCGCACCGGTGTTGGCCGACAGTCGACACCGAAATCAAGAGATCTCGAGCACGCACGCGGCCTGAACGCGTTGGGGCCCGGCGGGCTGCCTCCTGCCGCGTGCGATGTGCCGCCCCCAGGCCAAATCTGGCCGGCCAGGTTGTTAACGAGGGTCGAATAGTCCGCAGCCCTATGCTGGAATCATTGATCTTTTTGCCTCTGATAACGTTAGTATCAGAAAATTCCAGCGTTAACCCTTGACGCACTGCGTCGACGTGCCCAGAATGGTGCGCATAGGAAACGTGGGACGTCTGCTCCAGTAAGTCGCCCGCGAAACCAGATTGGCGGTTCCCATGGATACTCCATTTCTAGTAGTGATTATGTCTATCGTCGCGCTTCACCTCGCCGCCCTCCTGGGTGGAGGTTTGGCTCTGGGCATCATGCGCCTGCTTGGGCATGCCCCGACCAGCATCGATGGGGCCGAAGGACGAGAGTCGATTCACTGAGCCGACTTGGCCCGCCGTCCGCGGTCTAGGTCAGCACCAGGAGGCTTGTTGCCCCGGCTGCTCTAGGAGCTCGCGCAGGTTGGCGGACACCACTCTGTAGCCGACATTGCCGTACAGCTTCTGCCTACCTTGGTCGAGGTAGTAGGTCGGGCTGCCTTCGATCTTGTGTTCGTCGCGCAGCTCGATGTCACGGCACATCTCGGCCATGGCCTCGCCGGATTTCAGTTTGGCGTCGATTGCGTTTGCGGGCACTCCAGCCTGACCAAGCACATCCAACAGCACGTCACGATCGGAGATATCACGCGCGTGCTCGAAAAACGCGGACCGAATCTGCCAAGTCGCTTCTTCGAAGAGGGTGCGTCCACCGAGCGCATCATGGCGTGCCGGGTCAATCACCCCTTCGTTGACGAGCACTCGCGCCGCACACAGCATTTCGTGAGCGACCGAGGAAGTCGTCGGTGCGACGTCGTTCCACACCCGCCCGTGGACCGAGACGTGAGGAAAATCCTCCGCGACCTTCCGCACATACTCCCCGAATCCGGCATATCCGCCTCGATCTTTGCGCCCTTCAGCGATGCGATGATGGGTTGCGCCGAAGATGGGGATGAAGCGGTACTCCAGCTCGACCGAATCGCCGAACTCCTTTCGCACCTCATCCAACCGAACCTCGGCTACGTAGGCCCAGATGCACAAGACGTCGGACACGTACGAGATCTGTAGACTCATTCAAACACCATGTAAGCGATTCCAGCGATGAAGAGGAGGGCGAACACCACTAGCCATTGGCGCCAGATGTCGCTTTGAAGCGTGGAGTGATCGGCGGGCTCGACGGCTTCGGTTCGGGTGCACTTCGGACAGCGTGGGTCGTCGCCAGCTTCTTCGGGCACGAACTCGTGGTCGCAATCGGCGCAGAAGTAGCGTGTCGACACGGCGCTCACCACTGTCCGATGCCGCCCAAGTCGTGGACGTTCGTGAAGCCATTGCGCTCGAGCATTCGCTTCGCCATCGCACTACGGCTGCCGCTCAGACAGTACACGACGAGCTCGTCGCTCTTGTCGCCGAGCTCGTCCATCCGGCCCATGAGCTCTTGTATCGGGATGCTAACGGCGCCGTCGATGTGCTCTCCCGCAAATTCTTC
>JAFDAJ010000109.1 GCA_019313915.1 Deltaproteobacteria bacterium | reverse complement strand
GTCGGCGTCAGTGCGCGGGTACGGGCGCGGGCGAGTTTGGGGGTCACAATTACGGCGAAATTGGGGGTTGGGTTGGGGGGGACCCCCATCCGGTGTCTATCCTTAGAACAGTAACGTGGCGCACAACCCGGAAGCTGATTTGGACGGGCTCGAGCTCTGCCTTGGAGAGGGCATTGCGGGCAGTGAGTATGGGAACCCCCGGGAAGAGCTCGGGTGTTCTGCGGACGCGGACGACCGTGAGCCCCGAGGCTGCGCGGCATCCCTCGCTGCGGCCGCCAACTAAGATCGCCGACGATCCTTCGTTTCTCGGTCGCCTCAGCACGAGCGGCGGGGCAGAGCTTTCGGTCGAACACATCGACGATCTCGCCACGATCCTCGCGGTCCTTCGCGCGGGATCGCGACGGCAACGGCGGGCGGCGTTGGCCCGGCTTCGCGAACGCTTGCACGACCGCAAGGCCATCCAGACCATCGCTGAGCTTCGAGACGTCGAGCTCGGCCACGAGTTGGCACAGACCCGTGCAGAGCTTCCAGGCACGCCGGGACGTCAAGCGCGCCATGAGCACGGACAGTGGAAGCGTGTCGCCCAGCAGACCGAAGATGCGATCCGCGCGTTCTGGGATGGGCAGTCCAGCGCTGAGCCGATCCAATCCCTTCCTGGGGATCAGCGCGCCCTTCTGCTGATGCGAATCTCCGAGCTTCCAGACGTCGTCGTCCATCACCTCACCGCGATCATCGAAGGCAACGACGGCTGGGTGCCGTTGGAATCTCGTATCGGCCTGATTTCGTCACTCCGCTACGCCACCGATCGCCGCCTGGTCCCTGCACTGCTCTCGGTCGTCGAAGCGGAACGCGGAGAGCTGGTCGCCTGTGCCGCCCGCGTTCTTGGAGGCATCGACGACGCTCGGGTCCGTCCAGCGCTGGCGGAGCGCTTCGAACGCAGCTTCGTAAATGAGGAACGAATCGCGCTCGCCAGCGCACTCGGAATGCACGGTGACTGCCGGGGCCTCGCGGAGGTACGAAGCTCGCTCGAACAAGATCAGCCACAGCTCCTGCTTCCAGCACTCGAGGCGATGGAGAACCTCGGCTCGTCCGAAAATACGGGGCTGGTCGCCAAGTTTCTCGACCATGCAGAGGTAACCACTGCAACGCAGGCTGCCCGCACGGCGGGGCGCATCGGCGATGGCCGAGTCCTCGACGATCTCACCGAGAGACACAAGGCCACGTCGGTGCCAGCACTTCGCGCTGCGATCGAAGACGCGCTTTCCTCCATCGCGGCGAGGATGGAGTTGCGGGGCGAGGAGGCCGCAACGATCGACTGGTCGGAGGTTGGCAACAAGCCAGTGCCGCACAAAGGCTCGCGGGACAGCATGCCAGCGATCGTAATCGGCTGGCGCGACTATTTCATGGGCCGGGTGTGGCTCTTGCTCGGACGAACGACCTGGGCAGTTGCTCGCTTCGAATCCGCATCGGCCCGTCGCATGGGATGGGGCGTTCCGCTGATCGGTATAGGGATGGCGTTCGCGCGGCGTGAACAATACGCGCTCGCGTTGCCTGCGTTCCGTCGCGCGATAGAAGTCGACCGCCCGCGAATCGAGCGAAATCCGATTCTGGTGCGCGCGATGGCAAAGTCGTTCTTGCATCGAGCGGAGCAAGTGGAGCGGGAAGGGCGCAACGACGTGGCTCGTGGTTTGGTTGGAGAGGTATTGAGGCTGGACCTCCGGCGCGCGCCCGGCACCGTCCGCTTCGAGCTCAAGCGAAAGCACGATGTCCTCAGGCGAGAGGAGAATGACGATGTCCACTCGGCTGCGTGACCTGGCGACTCGGCACCTACGTGCGCTCAGAGCCACGACCGCGGAGGGCGCGGTCCATCGACTGACGGTGGACATCGAGGTCGAAGGCCGAATCGAGATGGTTACGCTGGTTCTGCGAGACGACGAGCTTCAATGCGTATCGAGCGACGGTAGAAACGACGGCCCGCACGTCACCGCCGCACTGCAGTTCATCGCCGGAGCGGAGACGCGCGCGGACTCGTCGCCGCCTGGTCCGGCCGCACCGATTGCCGTCCGGTCGCTCGAACCGAGGCCACAGAACGAGATCGCCGAGGCCCTCGACGATCTGCTCACTTCGGTCACCCGCGTAGGCGTGGACAAGGCACAGTACGCACCGTCGGTTGACGCCGCGCTCGAGCGGGTGGTCGCGGTGGCACCGCAGCCGACGCCTCCGGGTCTTGGCCGCTTCATCGGCCGCTTCCAGCATGAGATTCGCTCTGGAGAGCTCCGACGTGTCGCGCGCATCCTCGATGGCGCTTCACGCCTCGCCGAAGCGCTGCGGGTGGAAGCTCCGACGCACGAGTCTGAACAGCGTGTTGGGGCATGGCTCGGGGTATGGCCCGGATCGACGCCCAAGGTGGAGCGCCTCTATGACCGCTCGATGATCGAAGTTGGCCGGGAGTGGTTGTCGGGTACCGAGCGCGCGAGCGTCGAGCGCCGCTACCTGATCGATATCGGGTCGGGCAACATCTACCGCGAGGATCGGCCCCGACATGCCACTGCTTCGCTCGGCCCGTGCCCGCGGCAGCTGCGCGTCGGCCTGGCTGAGGTCGAGGGCGGACCCGCGCCCAAGCGGATTCGCGTGCTGCAGTACGAGGTCCAGCCCGACGTGCCGGCGGAGAGCTGGGACCGCGTCCAGCAAGTTGCCAATCGTAGCTTTGCCAACCTGACCGACGGATACCGGCGATCGGTGCAGACGCATCCATCTCTGTCCGAGCCCTTCGCGGTGATCGCGCCGTATCGCATCGAGTGCAACGGCGTCTTCAAGGCCTTCGACGCAGACGGCCACCAACTGGTCCTGAATCGATCCGAACGCCGCGGCGCTGTCCTTGCCTTCTATGATCTGCTGGCCGAGGGCGTGGAGCCGTCTTGGGTGGCAGGCCGCCTTACGGATACCGGCGCGACGGTGTGCCTCACTCCCTTCGCCCTGGGGACCCGCGACCAAACCTTCATGCGTCTCTAGATTCTTCTGGGGAATCCAACTATGGCTGCTAACGTGCGACGTGCGCCCGCGTACGCGTTCTCGGCACCGTGCCGCCACCGACCCATGTCATCGATGCCGCAAATCCACGACACGCCAAGACGCTCACTCCACGCCCGGCGCCTGCCGCTCGCAGATGCCGGCCAGCAGCTGACGCAGCTCGGCCAATTGCCAATGGGCACAGACTTCCAGCAAGCGCTGACCAGCGAGGGGTTGTGGCCCCTTCAGCCCACCGCGATCGACGTCTTGCAGATCAACGTCGGCAAGCTCTGCAACCAGACGTGTCGCCATTGCCACGTCGACGCAGGTCCGGACCGCACCGAGGTCATGTCACGCGAGACCGCGGAGGAGTGTGTAGAGGCGCTTCGACGGCACGCGATTCCAACCGTCGACATCACCGGCGGCGCCCCGGAGCTCAATCCCCATTTTCGCTGGCTGGTCGAGCAGTGCGCATCGCTGGGCCGGCAGGTGATCAACCGCTGCAACCTCACGATCTTGGAAACCGGTCCACACCGCGACTTGCCCGAGTTCTTCGCCCAGCACCGGGTCGAGCTCGCCTGCTCGCTCCCGCACTATCAACTCTCATGTACCGACGTGCAGCGGGGCGACGGGGTATTCGAAAAGAGCATTCGCGCCCTACAGAGGCTCAACGAGCTGGGGTACGGGGACGGCCGGTCGGGGCTCCGGCTGGTCCTTGTGACCAATCCGGTCGGCGCCGTTCTTCCGGCTGCGCAGCCTTGCCTCGAAGCGGAGTGGAAACGCGAGCTCAAGCGGCTGCACGACGTCTCGTTCGACACGCTTTACACGATCACCAACATGCCGATCAGCCGCTACCTCGAGTGGCTTCTCGAGTCCGGCAACCTCGAGGGCTATATGCGGCGCTTGGTCGAATCGTTCAATCCACAGGCTGCCCACGGACTGATGTGCCGCAACACCATCTCCGTCGGCTGGGATGGCCGCCTCTACGATTGCGACTTCAACCAGATGCTCGACATCCCGGTATCGGCCGACGCAGTTGGGCACATTCGCGACTTTGATCGCGCGGCGCTGCAGGCGCGCACGATCCAAACCAATCGCCACTGCTTCGGCTGCACCGCAGGAACGGGCTCCAGCTGCACCGGGTCGACCTTGTGACCCATCCACGGTGAGGCAACGTGCCCATCGGCGTCGGATAGTGCAAAGTCTCTCCCATGCCCGACGCATTGAGGCCCACTCCGACGATCGACTGCGACCACCCAGCAGTCATCTCGTTCGCCGAGTCCAGCGCGGCGGGAGCCCAGGATGCTCGCGAACGTGCGGTCAAGCTCTACTACGCCACACGCGACCGCATTCGCTATGATCCGTACTCGCTACTCATGACGGTACCCGGCCTTAGGGCAAGCGCAACAATCGAAGCGGGCCATGGCTGGTGTGTGCCCAAGGCGGTTCTGCTGGCGGCTTGCTGCCGGGCCCTCGGGATCCCTGCGCGGCTCGGCTTCGCCGACGTGAAAAATCATCTCTCCACGGAACGCCTGCGCAAAGCCATGAGCACCGATGTGTTCTACTGGCACGGCTACACCGCGATTCAGCTCGACGGAAGATGGCTGAAGGCCACTCCCGCGTTCAACATCGAGCTCTGCGAGAAGTTCCGCATCAAGCCACTCGAATTCGATGGCACCGAAGATTCGATTTACCACCCGTTCGACCTCCAGGGCCGCAAGCACATGGAGTACCTCCGCTTTCACGGCGAGTACGACGACCTCCCGCTCGACAAAATGATGGCAACCTACGCGCGGCACTACTCGCAGACGGTGTTCGACACGTCCAGCGGTGATTTCGACCTCGAGGTCGACGAGGAAACCCGCAACCAGGTTCGCTAAACGTCCCGGCGCTCATCACCAAGGTCCACCTGGATCGGCGCATGGTTCTCGCCGAGGTAGACGATGGCGTCCGCGCGCCCAGGCATCTCCTCCCACATGAACAGCGTCAGGCGCTCGAAATGCATGACGAAGCGACGCACCGCGGACGGTGACATGACTTCGGGGCCGCTACTTGTGGCACGCAAGCGGGCCTCCTGCTCTTCGCGCCACGCGTAGACCCGGTCGAAGTCGGGAGGCCGCAGCATGACCAGAAGGTCTAGCTCGGCGAAGAGCGCTTGATAGCGCCCGCCAAGCTCGCGGTTCACGTAGTAACGCCAATCGCCGGTCGGGTCTTCCAAGCGCTCCAGTCCGTTGACGGGCGCCTCGAGCTCGTCGCTGCGCTGCGGACGCGCGCCTACACACCACCCTTCGAAGAGCACCACGTCGCAGCGGCCTTCCCAGAGCGGCCACTCGGCAGCGGGATGCCGCTCGTCCTTCGCCTTGTCGAAGCGAGGCAACGCAATGGGCCTTCCTTCCCGCAAGCAACGAAGCACCCGGATGCCCAGATCGACGTCATGCGTCCCGGGCACTCCCCGCGTCGCAAGCAATGGATGAATCGTATTCGCCCGCTGGAGACGATCGGCCCCACTCAGATAGATGTCGTCGAGCGAAACAATCGCAGCGCGCAACCCATGGATGCGCTCCAACAGCTGCTGCAGCAGCCGGGCCAACGTCGACTTCCCGGTCCCCTGCGCCCCATTGAGCCCAAGCACCACCGTCCTGTCCTCGACGTGATCCGCCACCCAAGCGGTCATCGGAACATAGAAATCGGCAATGAGCGCATCGGAGGGCCGTGCAATGCCTTCTGTCGCACACCACTCTTCGACGTCGGCCCGAACATCCGGAAACTCGGGACGAAGCCTACCGCGAAAGGACACCGGCCAAAGCATGGAGGCGAGCATACCGCACGCGGGCCGGAGCTTCGAATCTCGGGCAACTGGCATCGACGCTGTGCCTGACGTAGATGTACGGGCGATGCCCCAGCCCAAAATCCGTATCCTAGTCGCCAAGCCAGGTCTCGATGGTCACGATCGAGGCGCCAAAGTCGTGGCGCGGGCGCTGCGCGACGCGGGGTTTGAGGTGGTCTACACGGGACTCCATCAAACGCCCGAGATGATCGCGGTGGCTGCCATTCAGGAAGACGTCGATGCGGTAGGGCTCTCGATCATGTCCGGTGCACACAACACGCTGTTTCCCGCGGTCCTCGATGCGCTTCTGGCGCGGGGTGCCGATGACATCATTCTGTTTGGTGGCGGCATCGTCCCCGAAGAAGACTCCAAGTCCCTTCTGGCCAAAGGCGTCGGGGCCATCTTCACGCCGGGTTCCCCTCTCGAAGAGATCGTCGAATGGATTCACACCCACGTGAAGCCGAGGTCTCTCGAAGTATGACGCCGGACGGAACGAACACGTAGCCACGGGCGACGTCCGGTGAACGACGCAGCTCGTCGACTTTACTGCGTCACCGCACCATCGGCGGAAGGCCGTGGCCTGGAACCACGATTGTCTTGCGGAAGGCGTCATAGTCGAAGAGGTCGCTGTGCTCCGGGGTGTGGCACACGACGCACATGGACTCGGGCGTGTCGCGCAGAATACCAACCTTTTCCGCGTCCTTCGCATGAGCTGCACCGGGCCCGTGGCAGCTCTCGCAGCCGACGTTGACCAGGGCGAGATCCAAGTTGTGGGTCACGGTCGAACCGCCCGGCTGGTCGTAGCCGGTTACATGGCAGCCCACACAGTCGAGGTTGTACTCCTTGTTACGCTGCTGAAGCGTGAGATACGCGACCCCGTGCGCGTGATTGCGCCACCACGCATAGGCGGTCTGATGGCAGCCAGCACAGGCCGCCGATCCCACGTACGCGATGTCGTCCGGTCCGAGCAGCGGCGGTTCGAGGCCGGCAAACGCAACCCGATTGGCTGCGTTGACGACCTTGTCGTGTTCGCGCATCAGCTTCTCGACCTGCCGGTCTTTGGGCGCCTTCTTGGAAAGCGGAATCCAAGTTGCGAACAAGGCATTGCCATCCGTTTGCACCGTGGGCGCATCGAGCGCCTGACGCTCCTTCTTCATCTCGACCAATCGTCGGCGCTGCGCTTCGAGATCCGCAGCGTCCACGTCGCCCGACTTCTCCCATGCCGTGATCCTCGCGGAGAGGTCCTCGATCTGCCGGTCGATCTGACTGGCGCGCTCGGAACGAGACCACTCGCTGCGGTCGACGAAAGGCTCCTTCTTCTTTTTTCGGTACACGTCGACAATCGTGAGCCCTTGGCCTTGCCGGCTCGCGTGAAGTACCCAAGCTTGGCCGGCTTGGTGCGGGGGAATCGGTTCATCCTCGTCGAGGCCGCCGTGAAGCACGAAGTCGACACCATCGACAGCACCAATGCGATTCGCGTCACGACGCGATCCATCGACCAACGCGATCGTCAAATCGCTTTCCGCCTGCGCAGGCCCCACCACGACGGCAACCGAGTCCCGCTCGGCCCCGGGACGCACCCCAACAACCGCCAGACGAAGAGAGCCAGCCTCGATTTGGAGCACCTCAGCGTCCGTCTCCATCGCCAACCAAGAACCACGCGAACCCTGTCGCAGCACATCGAGCGCTTCGGGCGGCTGAGCGCGGTCGCGCCGGCCCGGCAAGACAGCGTCAACCTCCAGCTCATCTAGAATTCCGGCAAGTGTCTTGGCGTTCCGGTTCGCCTGGTCGACGCGCACCGGCTCCAACTCCGCAGTATCGAAGAATGTGTCGCCGGCGATGAGGAAGACTACGGGCGCCGGCCCCTCGCGTAGCGCGCGGATCTGAGCAGCGAGCCGGTCGATGCCGCCGAGCGGTTCGCTGGTACAGCCACACGGCTCGAGATAGCCCTTGAGGTCGGTTACCACCGCCAGACGCAGGCTCGGCGCGTCCGAACCCGCGGGATCCTTCTTCGGCTGGCCCCGACTACAGCCCAACCCTAGGGTCAGGGCCAATACGGCAAGGAAGCATCGCATCCCCTGGTTCTAGCAACCGAGCGCCCCACTGCAAAAAGCCTGGACAGGGCGGCGGCTTGACGGAGGGGCGGGCTCTGACTAGCTTCCGGCGTCTTTCGGGTGGGCACGACCCACCACTTTACGAGGAATCCATGGTCAAGGTTCGACTGTCACGCGCTGGCGCAAAGAAGCGTCCCTACTATCACATCGTGGTCACCGACAAAGAAAAGCCCCGCGACGGGCGCTTTATCGAGCAGATCGGCACGTACGACCCCAGCCGCCCCATCGAGGAGGCTACGGTCAACTACCTGCGCCTCGACTATTGGGTCGGTGTCGGTGCCCAGGTCAGCGATCGCGTCCGCGACGTGGTCAAAGAACACAAGAAGGCTGCGGCCGCTGCGGCCCCAGCTTCCTAAGCGAGCATAAGAATGGCCGGAGACAAGCTTCAGGACCTCATCGCGTACATCGCGAGCTCGCTGGTTGACGACCCCGACGCCGTCGAGGTGAACGTGGTTGAAGAAGACCGCGCTGTCGTGCTGGAGCTGACCGTGGCCCCAGATGACCTGGGCAAGGTCATCGGCAAGGAAGGCCGCACTGCCCGCGCCATGCGCACCCTGCTAGCCGCAACCTCTGCTCGGCTCCGCAAGCGGGCGATCCTCGACATCCTCGAGTAACCCCGTACCCCGGCGGGGTATGAAAGGCACTTGTGAGCAATCGTGCCGGACCGGTTTCCTGGATCGAGCTGGGTGTCATCGCGCGGCCGCAAGGCCTGAAGGGCGAGATCCGAGTACACGTCTTCAACCCGGACTCGACGCTGCTCGAGAAAATCGCAGAGGTCTTTCTCATCGGCGAAGAGGGTGAGGAGCCCGCTCTGGTCGAAGTCGTGTCCACGCGACGCGGTCCGAAAGCCTTGCTCATGCGCTTGGAAGGCGTGAGCTCGCGCGAAGATGTCGACGCACTTCGCGGCTACACCCTTTGCATTCCACGCCAGGCCTTGCCGACGCTCGAAGACGGCGAGTACTACCACGCCGATCTGATCGGGCTCGAAGCGTTCGAAAGAAGCGAGTCGATCGGCAAGGTCGTCGAAGTCATCGACTACCCGAGCGCGGAGTGCTTGAAGATCCAACGCCCCGGTGGTTTCCTCGAAGTGCCCATGCTCCCACGATGGATCGACCGGGTCGACATCGAAGGCGGCAAGGTGCACCTCAAAGACCTCGATGACATTCCCCTGCAGAAGCGCCCCTGATGCGATTTGAGATCGTCACGCTTTTTCCGGAGCTCTTCGACGTCCTGCGCACGGGCCTACTGGGCAAGGCACAGGACGCCGGGACGATCGACGTCCACGCGGTCACCCCACGCGAGTTCGCGAACGACCGCCACCGAACGGTCGACGACTCTCCGTACGGCGGCGGCAGCGGGATGGTTCTCATGCCCGGCCCCATCGCGGAAACCTTGGACCACCTCGACGAGGCGCGAGGAGGGCAGCCGACACACCGAGTTCTCCTCACCCCGCAGGGCGCACGTTTCTCCCAGGCCCACGCACGCCGGTTCTCCGAGCTCGGATCGCTAACTTTGGTCTGCGGCCGCTACGAGGGCTTCGACGAACGCATTCGCGGCTTGGTCGACGAGGAAGTTTCGTTGGGAGACTTCGTCCTGCTCGGCGGAGAGGCGGCGGCTCTGGCTGTGATTGAAGCGACAGCGAGATTGCTAGCTGGAGTACTGGGAAACGATCAATCGGCTGCCGACGAGTCGCACGCCGACGGGCTACTGGAGTATCCGCAGTACACACGGCCCGAGGAGTTTCGGGGTGAGAAGGTTCCGGACGTTTTGCGATCGGGGAACCACGGGGCAATTGCTCGGTGGCGGCGCAAGGAGTCGCTGCGGCGCACCCTGGAACGACGGCCGGATCTGTTGGAGAGGGCGGATCTCTCGAAGGAGGACCAGGGGTTGCTGGAGGAGATCCGGGAGGGGCGGTAGGCGCCGGCACCGACGCTCTCAGTTTCTCGGGTCGCGCATCTCGGGTCTCGCGCTTTGAGACTCAGACCTCAAACCCTAAACTCGAGCCGGGGAGC
>JAFDAJ010000290.1 GCA_019313915.1 Deltaproteobacteria bacterium | reverse complement strand
TGTGTGGATGGGTGTCCGTAGAGGCAACCGGGGCGTTAGTGTCAGTGACGGCATCAGTTGCAGTGCGAGTGTCAGTGTCAGTGAGCTACCGTGCGCCTCATGGCCACTGCGTCGCATCAGGATCCGGGACTGGTCGCTGACGGCGTTGCTCGTTTCGTCCCCCCCGACGTCGACCCCTCCACGCTCCCGCCCTCCTTCGCTCTAGTCGAGCCGCTTCCCGCACTCGGAGCTGTGCCTGACTCGTGGCGCACCGTTCCGCAGTTCGACCGTACCGTCGACGGGTTAGTGGCTATCATCCCCATCGATGCCGGCACCAGCCTGTACGGCACCGGCGAAGTCGCAGGTCCTCTTCTTCGCAACGGCTTCGTCACCGAGTGCTGGGCCAAACAGCCGTTCCGGATCGAAGACGATGGGAGTGTAGTTCCGCACTACGACGAGCGCTCGAAGAGTCTCTATCAGGCTCACCCTTGGGTACTGGCTGTTCGTGGCGACGGGAGCGCATTCGGGGTGCTTGCCGACACGACATATCGACTCGGCATCGATCTGCGTGACGGAATTCGCCTGACGTGCGCGCAGCCCTTCCCCGTGATCGTGATCGAGGGAGCGTCTCCGCAAGATGTCGTGCGGCGGTTAGCTGACCTTACCGGGCGGATCGAGCTGCCGCCGCACTGGGCGCTCGGCTATCACCAATGCCGCTTCTCGTACTATCCCGACGGCCGCGTTCGTAGTCTGGCTCGCGAGTTTCGAAAGCGCGCGATCCCCTGTGACGTGATCTGGATCGACATCCACTACATGGATGAATACAAGGTCTTCACCTTCGACCCTGAGCGCTTCCCCGACCCGGATGGCACCAACGACTACCTTCACGAGTTGGGCTTCAAGTCGGTGTGGATTCTCGATCCCGCAGTCAAAGCAGAGGCGGGGTATAGCGTCTATGACGAAGGCGTTTCAGAAGGGCACTTCCTTCACGATGCCGAAGGCCACGAGCATCGCGAGAGCACCTGGCCCGGCGAAGCGGCCTTGCCGGACTACACCCGCCCCGAGACGCGGGCGTGGTGGGCGCGCCACACGACGGAGTTTCTGGAGCACGGGATGGACGGCGTATGGGTAGACCTCAATGAACCCTCCCCGATTCTACCGCTCGGTGCAGAGCTTCCCGAGGACCTACAGCATCGAGGGGGCAACGGTCTCGCGCCTGGCAGCCATGCCCAATACCACAACGTTTACGGACTCTTGATGGCGAAAGCTACAGAGGAGGCCATGCGGGCGTCGAGGCCGGAGCGGCGCCCCTTCGTGCTTTCGCGTTCGAGCTACCTCGGCGGTCAACGCTACGCGGCGACGTGGACCGGGGACAATGTTTCGAGCTGGCAGCACCTCCAATGGTCGGTGCCGATGGTGTTGAACCTCGGTTTGTCCGGCCAGCCGTTTTGCGGACCCGATATCGGTGGGTTTGCCGGGACGCCCTCGCCCGCGCTCTTCGCGCATTGGATCAGCGTTGGTGCGTTCCTGCCGTTCTGCCGGACCCACAACTCGCTCGCAGGGGATCAGGAGCCCTGGTCGTTTGGAGCGGCTGTCGAGGAAGTCTCCAGGCATGCCCTCGAGCGGCGCTATCGGCTGCTTCCCTATCTCTACACCGCGTTCCACGAAGCGGCGACGAAGGGGCTCCCCGTCGCGCGTCCGGTGTTCTTCGCCGACCCCGCGGACCTCTCGCTCCGCGATGAAGATCACTCGTTCCTATTGGGCGGCGACGTGCTTGTCCAGCCTCGACTGTTGGACACCGGCGCCCACGATTTCCGAGTGTCCAGGGGCGCGTGGCGCCCCTTCTCACTGGCTCGGGAAGATTCCGTTTCCGATCCCGCACACCCCGTCTTGCGACTCCGCGACGGCGCCATCGTTCCCGTGGGACCTGGGGGGCAGACCGCCGAGGAGGCGTTCGCGGGACCGTTGATCTTGCTGGTCTCGCTCGACGCCACGGGAAAGGCCTTGGGACGCCTCTACGAGGATGCCGGCGATGGATTCGGCTATCGCGAGGGTCAATACCTGCTGACGACGTATCAAGCCGTGCTGAAGGATGGCGTCGTCGAGGTGAGCATCGCTGCGCGGGAAGGTCGCCGGACGCGTCCCGTGCGTGCGCTCGACGTAGAGGTCCTCACCGACGACGGCTCACGGCACGCGAAAGGGACGGAGGGAGAAACGATATCCCTGCCGTTTGAGCAATAGAAGGCCCGAAGGGCACGGGCACGTTGACTGGCTGGTTTAGTGCTCGTGTTGATCGAGCACCCGCTTCGACAGCGGGCGGAGGAGCAACCCGTAGAACATTTCCAAATACCGCCGTGTCTCGTCGCGCTCCAGTGAGGAAATGTACCGCCAAAAGCCATAGATGCGCGAGAGCTTGAGAAGAGTCGAGGCGTAGAGGTCCCAGTTGTAGCGCTCCTCCACTCGCTGGATGCCCCCCTTCGAGATCCTGTCCCAATTGTCTGGGTCCTTCTCACAGGCCTGCAAGAACCTGAGTATCTTCTGCGCGGACTCCCCGCCCTGTGTTGGATCGACGTGGAACCCCGAAACGTCGTCCTCGATGATTTCGAGCGGCCCGCCAAAACGAGTCGCGAACGTGGGGAGCCCGCTGCACATTGCCTCGACGACCGTGAGGCCGAACGCCTCGAACAACGCAGGCTGCACGAAGGCGCCCCGCTGGTCGGCAACAAATCGATAGAACTCCCCGACCTTCGTCTTGTCAGTCTGCATCTCGACCCAGCGAACCTCGATCTGCTCCCGCTCGTCACGGTCGTTGGACTCTTCGACACGGAGCCGGCCGCCAACGATTAGAAGATTGGCCGTCTTGCGGAGCTCTTCGTTTTGCGCGTACCACTCGACCAGGCCGGCCATATTCTTGATGCGATCCAATCGCGACATCGAAAAGAGCAGCGGCTTGTCCTGGTCTGTCAACAACCCTCGGAATGCGCAAGTGGGTGAGCCATAGACCATGGTCTCGATCTCCTTGCGGAGCTCTTCAGGACGACGTTTCTCGTCGAAGTATGGAAAAAAGATACGTGTGTCGGCGCCCGGTGAAACGATGTTGAACTTCGGGTCGAAGCAGTCAATCCCGGAGATCACACGATACAGACGCGGCAATGAGAACGAGCTGTAGCTTTCGTACTGTCCGACGCTATCAGCCGTGCCGGCGATCTCTTGATAGGTGCTGGTGATGATGAAGTCCGCCGTGTTCATCGCCATCAAGTCGGCGGTGTATTGG
>JAFDAJ010000108.1 GCA_019313915.1 Deltaproteobacteria bacterium | reverse complement strand
GGCGAACCCGGGTGGGCTCCCCGACGACTACGCCAATGTGCACCTCACGTTCGAGCTGGGGGACTCTGAGCTCGCGATCAACGTGAACCAGGTCTATCCGTTGCTCAACAACGATCCCGCAGTCAGTCCGATGGCCGACTGGAACAAGGTCTTCGTGCCCTACTGCACGGGCGACGTGTATTCCGGCTCGATCACCAACACCTATCAAGACCCGGACGGGCTCAAACCCGATGAGGTCTTCGCGCACGTGGGTCACACGAACGTGGTCAAGATGACAGAGATGCTCAACGTGATGTTTGGCGCAGCCCCTGAAAAGAAGCTCTTCGTCGGCGGCTGTAGTGCAGGTGGCGCGGGAGCGATCGTCAACTACTACTTCCTTCGAACTGGCATCGACGGGGTGCAACAAGGCTATTTGCTCAACGACTCCGGTCCGATCTATCCCAGCACGGCCCCGACTTCGCGGTCCCGGTTTTTGCACGATGAGGTGCGGTCCGTCTGGGACGCCGACAGCCTGATCGCCAAGGCGCCGCAATCCGACGCGCTCGAGGCTGATTTCGGGGCATTGAGCCGTGTCCTGTCTGAAGAGTTTCCCAACGACCGTCTGGCAGCCACCTTCTTCCGGCTCGACTACAACTTCTCCCTGTACTCCTACGAACGCTTCTGGACTCTCGACGGGGACAGCATGCTGATACCGTTCGAGGATGATGGCCTCGGTTTAGACGAGCATGTTTCCGCCCACCGCACCGGGATCCACACGGCGTGGTGGGACGACGCCGCCCTCTTACGAGCGCAGTACGACGCGCCGGGCCGAGATAACCTCGGCTACTTCATCCCGTACTGGCGCCAAACCAATGACAGCCACTGCGTCACCATCCCGGGTCTCGAAGAGAACCCGCCGCTCGTACTCTTGGACAACTTCGCGGAGCTCGCTTGGGACGGCACCGAGATCGACACCGACGACGGTGAGATGACCATCCACGACTACGCCGTCCACCTCCTCAGCGACGAACCGCTGAAGAGCTATTTTGAACCAGACGAAGCAAGCGAGGGCCCGTACCGTTTTTGCACACCGAGCGTCGACTTCGACGAAGCCAAATGTGAAGCCGCAGTCAACCCCCCAGCCCCCTAAGAAAAAGGGGGTCTGACCCCTTTAATCTTTAGTTCCAGCGGAAGCCTTCCATGGTTTGTTTGGCGGTGTAGCGGGGCTCGAAGCCGGTGGCTTCTACGAACGCTTTGTTGTCGATGACGATCGGGTACTTCACGTGCGCGATTGCGTCGTCTGGGAGATAGGGGAAGCCGAAGCGGCCGAGGACTGCCCCGTAGAGCGGCTCAGGGATGGGAACCGCGGGCGACATTGAAGACGCCGCGGAGCTGCTTCTCGACTGCGAGGGTGATCGCTTCTTCGGCATCCCATTCGTGCATGAGTTGGTAGAGGGGATCGAAGCCCAGCACGAGGGGCACGCGGCTCTTTGAGAGGAAGCCGGCTAGGGTGCCCCCGCGGCTTGGGCCGAGGAAATAGCAAAGCCGAAGCACGGCAGTATTCAGTTCCCGCCATCGCCACAGCGCGCTGCCGGCGTAGAGGTCGGCGGCGACGAGGTCGGCGAGCTCTTTGAACGCAGCGCCTGCGAGCGGGGGCTCGTCCTCGGTGTGGTACAGCGGAGAATCCGGCGTCGCGCCGTACACCGTGTGGCGGCCGACGAACACGGCCTGCTTCACACCGTACCTGCTTCACACCGTACTCATGGCAGTACTCGAACAGCTTTCGGGTGCCGCCCAGGTTGATGCGGTAGCGTTCTTCGGTGTCGGTCGTGAAGTGGGTGACCGTCGCCATGTGAATCAGCGCGTCGGGTCGAGAGATGCGGAACACGTCTTCGGCAGGGCGCTTGCGAATGTCGACCTGATGCATCTCCACGCCTTCAGGGACGTCGGGCCATGGGCGACGATCGATGCCGATCACTTCGTGTCCGCGACGAACGAGCCGGTACGCAACGCCGCGGGCCAACGTGCCGCTGATGCCGGTGATCAAGATCTTCATGGCGTGTTGTCTTTCTCTGGGCCCGGCATGCGGTCGAACATGAACGAGCGGGGGCGCGCGTCGAGCCCCGTGCTGATCAGTCGCTCCATCGCCTGACGAACCTCTGCGACGTATTGCTGAATGACGTGGTCGGGTTCCGACCCATCGCCCTCGAAGTGCATCGGGGGCCCGTAGTAAACCTGGCAAGCCACTGGCAGCGGAAAGAAAATCAACTGAGGCGCCACTGGCACGAACGGCCCTTTGACCAGCTTTGCGAGCCACTTGATGTGGAAGAGCTGCGGAAACGACTCCTCGCCTCCGATGAACGCGCAGGGAATGATGGGGGCTCCGGCCTTGAGAGCCAGCCGCATGAACCCCGTCCCAAAGCGAACGAGCTTGTACCGGTCTTTGTAGAGCTTGCCGGCGCCTCGCGCCCCCTCCGGGAACACGATCAACAAGCGCTCGTCGTTCAGCAACTGGTCACCGTGCTCCGGCAGACCCGTCAGGTGACCTAACTTCCGCAGCGTGGGCCTCGCAAAGGGCGACCGCGTCAGGAAGTACTCCGCCATCCCTTGGCCGAGCCGAGGAGCTTCGTCATTGAGCAAGAGCGAGGTGAGGATCATCGCGGCGTCGGCGCCGAGCCCGCCCGAATGGTTCGCAATGATGAGCCCACGCCCCTCTGCAGGGACGTGCTCGAGGCCGAAGGCCGTCACCTTGAGGTAGTGACGGTACAGGTAAGCCATCGGTGAGTAGGCGCGCGTCAGCGTCTTCTTGGAGAGCCCGAATCGATCGAAGCCATAATCGCCGAACTCGATGGGAAGGCGGTTTACGTTCCGCCTGACTTGTGGATCATCCAAAAACGACATGGTCGGCGCGCGGAGCTACTTAATGCTCAGTCAAATAGCTCAACTTGGTGACTGAAGCGAGCCTGCCGCGAGGCCTACTTCGCTGGTTTCCAAAGCGGGCGCTTGAAACACCACAGCGTCGAGCCCCCGGTACCAGCCGACGTCACGAGCTCCCAACCTTGCTGCCCCATCTTGTTGGAGCGGTCGGTGACCTCCGCGACCCCGGTGGCCTGGAAGCACTGGTACTGCCATTGGCTCTTCTTGGGCGGGCTGTCGGCCGCGACTGGGTTGGCCTCCGAGATGAACGTGCCAGCGACGAAAGCTCCCACTAGAAACACGGCAACGATGATGGCTCTCATGTCTATATCTCCTCAGAATTACGCTTATATCACGCGAGTTGGCTTACCAGCGGGCAAGGGGGTATATTGAGAGCATGCAGTCACAGCGTATTTTTATGTCGTTACTAGCCTTCTCTTTCTTGCTGGGCGTGAGTGCGTGCAGCGGCAGCTCGAGTGGTGATCCCTTCAACGGCGATGGCGGCACGTCCGGCGTCGGCGGCAGCACGGGGACGGGTGGCGCCTCCGGTATCGGTGGGACCGGCACGGGCGGGACCGGCACTGGTGGGACCGGCGCGGTCGGTGGTACGGGCGGAGTCTCGGGCGGGTGTCATATCATCCAATGCAATGGGCGCACCACGCTGTGCGGAGACTGCATGGATAACGATGGCGACGGCCTCATCGACAACGATGATCCCGAGTGCCTCGGACCTTGCGACAACTACGAGGGCGAAGAGTTGCTTTCCGGGGTCGGCGGTGAAACCGGCGAGCAGTGCAAGGCCGACTGCTACTTCGATTTCGGAAACGGCGCGGGCAACGATGACTGCCATTGGAGCCGCAGCTGCGACCCTCTCGAACCCAAGGTCCAGTGCACCTACGACGAAACCAAACTTGGCGGCAATGATTGTCCGGTTACGCAGTCGCAGCTCTGCGAAGATGTCTGCACACCGCTCACACCCAACGGATGTGACTGCTTTGGCTGCTGCACATTCCCGGAGCTTGCGGGCCTGGGTCCAGACGGCGGCACTGGCTATGTCTACATTGGCTCCGAGTCGGGTTGCACCTTCGAGACCGTGACGGACCCGATCTTCTGTCAGGCGTGCACGCCAGCGGGCAACTGCTTGAACACGTGCGAGCGTTGTGAGATTTGTCTCGGCAAGCCGGACATTCCTGCAGACTGCTTCCCCGGTACGGGTGGTAGTGGCGGAAGCGGCGGCACCGGCGGTAGCGGTGGCATGGCCGGCAGCGGTGGTGGCGAACGCTGCCCAGTGGGGAAGCAGGTGTGCGGTCTTCCGGGCGACGACCCATGTCCCGGCGGGAGCTTCTGCCTGACCGGCTGCTGCACCGATATCGTAGTGCAGTAGCGTGCTATCCGAGGATGTCCGTCACCCGATGCACATCGTCGGGGTCGGATGTCGTCGGGACTAGCAGGACGTCATCGGCGCCCGCGTCCTTGGCCTGCTGAACGGCGTCCTTGAGGGCTCGAGGCGTCGTGGCGATGCAGATCTGCTTCACGCTCTCGCGCGCGACGGGCACCATGAAATTCAGGTAGCGATCGAGGTACGCGTCCAGCTGCTCGCGGGCGTTCGGGCCGAGTGCGTACCAGAAGCCTGTACCGAGCCATGGCGCCGGCCGGCCGCGTTCTTTCCAAGCGCGTCGGGCCGCTTCAAATTGTAGGTCCATCTCGGCCGAGGATGGTCCGAAGCTGAATCCGCAAAGGCCGTCGGCCCATTTCGAGGCCACCTGAATGGACTCGATCATGAGCGATCCAGCGAGCAGTTTTGGACCGCCTTCCTGAACCGGAGCAGGGCCTACGGCGAGGGCGCCTTCGACGACCGGCTCCCCACGCCAGACGCTGCGCATCGTCTCGACGCTTTGCGCGAGCCGGGTGAGGCGCTTGCCGAGCGGGGCGTCGACGGATTGGTAGTCCTGATCTCGGCCGCCGACCCCTAGACCCGCAACGAAGCGCCCGCCAGATAACACGTCGATCGTCGCAAGCTGCTTAGCGAGCATGACGGGGTGGTGGAGCATCGGGACGAAAACGCCGCTGATGATCTTGACCCGTTCCGTCAGCACTGCGGCGGCGGCCAATGCGGCAGTCATGTCTGGGTTGTAAAACGAGATTCGCTCGCCCGCGGCGATGCTTGCGAAAAAGCCAGCGTCGATTCGCTCACACCACTTCAAGAAGGTGTCCCGGTCGAGGCCTGGTGCCATGACCGGAAGGTTCATCCCTATTTCCATACCCTCCTCTTTACGGCTCAAACGGGGGCTTTGCATCTGCTCGCGATGGCGTCTAGGACTGGTGGCACCATGCGAAACCCCAAGGATTTCTTCAAGCCCATGGCCATCGGGGCCCCCGAGCCCGTGCGGGAGATCCCGTTCCGACCGTCGCGGATGATCCACTTCTTCGACCCGAGCAATCCCAAGATGGCGGCCAAGGCGCCGAGCATCGCGGCGAAGTGCGACGTCATCCTCGGCAACCTCGAGGACGCCGTGCAGGCCGACAAGAAGATCGAGGCTCGTGAGGGGTTCATCAAGATCGCCAAGGAGAACGACTTTGGCGATTGCCAGCTTTGGACTCGGGTCAACAGCCTCGACAGCCCGTGGTTCCTCGATGACATGTGGCAAATCGTCCAGGAGGTCGGCGACAAGGTCGACGTGATCATGGTGCCCAAGGTCGAAGGGCCGTGGGACATTCACTATGTCGACCGCTTTCTCGCTCAGCTCGAAGCGCGTGCCGGGGTCAAAAAGCCGATTCTCGCAAGGACTCAGTCTCGGCCCCGCAGACCTGGCGGCATCCCGACGTATGAAGACGACGCGCGTCGGTGGCGGCCATCCCGGCTACTTGGTGCGCGCGGATCCGGACGCGGACAATCCCGACGCCCCGCGCGCCACCGCACAGCAGGATCTCTGGCACTACACGATCGCGCGCATGGTCGACGCGTGCGTCGCAAATGGCATCTTCGCGTACTACGGGCCGTTCGGAGACATCCGCGATACGCTCGCGTGTGAGGATCAATTCCGGAACGCATTCCTGCTCGGTTGCGTCGGCGCTTGGTCGCTTCACCCGGTGCAAATCGACATCGCGAAGAAGGTCTTCAGCCCGCCTGTCGACGAAGTGCTCTGGGCCAAGAAGGTCATCGAAGAGATGGGCGACGGATCCGGCGCCGTCATGATCGACGGCAAAATGCAGGACGACGCAACGTACAAGCAATGTAAGGTGATGGTAGGACTTGCCCGCATGCTCGCCGAAAAGGACGCCGACTTGAAGGCGGCCTACCAGTTCTAAGAGGTGTCACGATGAGCACGCAGGATCGTCCGCGACGAAGTGTATTGTACATGCCCGGCGCCAACGCCCGGGCCATGGAGAAGAGCCGTACGCTTCCGGCAGACGCGTTGATTTTCGATCTCGAGGATGCGGTCGCGCCCGACGCGAAGGTGACCGCTCGTACGCAGGTCATCCAAGCGGTCGAGGCCGGGGGCTACGGGAAACGCGAAATCATGATTCGCACCAACGGCTTGAATACACCTTGGGGCTACGACGATTTGGTCGCCGCCGCGAAGGCTGGTGCGAACGCGATCCTGCTTCCGAAAGTCGAAAGCGCGGAAGTGGTGCGGCAAGCCGAGTCGGTCTTGCTATCGCATGGTGCGCCGTCTGATTTGACGATTTGGTGCATGATGGAAACCCCACGCGGAATGCTTCATGCGGAGGAAATCGTAGATGCCAGCCCGCGTCTCGGGGGCTTGGTGATGGGCACGTCGGATCTCGCCAAGGATCTTCAGGCGCAGCACACCGCGATGCGGCTGCCCCTCATTACGGCCCTGGGTTTGTGCATGCTTGCCGCGCGCGCGGCCCGGATTTCGATTCTGGACGGGGTCTTTCTCGATCTGAACGACCACGAGGGGTTCGTCGATTCCTGTCGCCAGGGAGCTGAGCTGGGCTTCGACGGAAAGACCCTGATCCATCCCAAGCAGCTGGCGGCAGCGAACGAGGTCTTCGCACCCTCCGACGAAGAGCTCAGGCTTTCCCGGCGCATCATCCAGGCGTACGCCGAGGCCGAAGCCGAGGGCAAGGGAGTGGTCTTGGTGGACGGCAAACTGATCGAGAAGCTGCACGTCGACCATGCCAAGCGTGTCGTCGCGCTCGCCAAGGCGATTGCGCCGTAGACTCAAAGCAGAAGAGGGGCTAGGCTCCGCGTTCCACTATGCGCTTTTACGAATTCGAAGCGAAGCAACTCCTCAAAAAACACCGGATTCCGCTGGTTCAGAGCGAGCTTGCCAAGACAGCCGATGAGGCGGCGAAGATCGCCTCGGATATCGGCGGGCCCGTCATTCTGAAGCCTCAGGCGATCGCGCCCGGCGTCGCCACGGCGTCGGCGAAAGAGGTGGCCGACCCTGCCGGCGCGAAGGCCGTCGCTGCCGAGCTGCTCGGGCTCGATGACGGCGGTCGCAAGCCCAACGGCATTCTGGTCGAGGCAAGACCAACCGGTGAAGCCGTATACAGCCTGAGCTTCACGTACGATGGGACTACCAAGCGCCCGGTCGTTGCAGCAAGTGACATGGCCGGCAAGATCGACGACCTCGGGGACACTCACCCTGACCGCATCGTTCGCCGTCACTTCTCGGCGCTGTATCCATTCTCCGACTACATCGCGAAGGAGCTAGCCAAGTCACTCGGGCTTGGGGGCAACGACCTCAAGCGCATGACCCGCATCGTGTCCGGGCTCGCGCGACTCTTCCTCGATTACGATTTTGCGGACCTCGACATCACGTCATTGGTCAAGCTCGGGGACGGCAACTTCGTCGTGCTCGACGTCCAGGCCGACCTAGAGATCGAAGCCCGCCATCGGCAGAGGCCGATGCTCAACGAGCTCGGTTTCTCGAAGGATGACCTTCGGCAGGTGCGTGAACCCACGGAATTCGAGCTCGCGGGCGCGCGAATCGACGAGGAAGATATTCGCGGCATCATCAGCCCGATCGCTGAATTCGATGGGAACATCGGGTTGGTCATCGGCGCCGGTGGCGGCTCGCTCACGTTGACCGACGCGGTGCGAAAGCACGGTGGCCGACCGGCCAACTACGCGGCGATCGGGGGTAACCCAAGCGTGGACAAAGCTCGCAGGCTTACCAAGTTGGTGCTGAGCAAGCCGGGTGTCGAGAAAATCGCCGTGATGTCCAACGTCGTCTCCAACACTCGCGCTGACCTCGTCGCACGCGGCGTCATCAAGGGCATCATCGAGTTGGGCTTTGAACCCGCCGACAAGATTTTGATCTTTCGCGTGCCGGGGGCTTGGGAAGCCGACGCGGCCAAGATCCTCCAAAAGTACGGCATCGAGTACTGTGATCGCACGGTTTCGATCAGCGAAGCAGCGAGACGTGCCGTTGCGAAGGCTGGTTAGAGGGCTTAGCAATGGCTGTTATCGTTCACGAAGATTTCCAGTTCATCGTCCAAGGCATCACCGGGCGTGAGGCACTCAACTTCACTCGCGAGTGCTTGCAGTACGGATCGAAGATCATCGGTGGTGTCACGCCCGGCAAGGGTGGCCGCGAGGTTTACGGCGTTCCGGTCTACGACACGGTCCGCGAGATCACCGAAACCCAAAGGGTCGATGGAACCATCATCACGGTGCCACTCGCCTTTGCGCCGGATGCTGCATACGAAGCAATCGACGCCGGCATCAAAGAGGTGATCATCATCACCGAGGGCATTCCCCGCAAAGACGCTTCCGCCATCGTCGAGTACGCAGAGCTTAACGGCGCTCGGCTCATCGGTCCAAACTGCCTCGGTGTCATCGTGCCTGATGTGTGCCGCTTTGGAAGTCTTGGTGGACCGGCGGTCGACTGCCGCAAAGCCTTCAAACCAGGCGTCGTCGGCGTGATGTCGCGTTCCGGCGGGATGACCACCGAGATCTGCAATGCGCTGACCCTCTCCGGGCTCGGCGTGAGCACGGCGATTTCGATCGGCGGTGACCCTGTAATCGGGTCCACGTACGTCGACCTGATTCCGTTGTTCGAGGCAGATGAAGACACCAAGGCCGTGGTCGTCTACTCGGAGCCTGGCGGAACCGCCGAAGCGGATCTCGCACGCTGGACCCAGGAAAACGACAGCCGTCTTCCCATCGTGGCATTCGTTGCGGGTCAGTTCATGGACGAAATGCCTGGCATGAGCTTTGGCCATGCGGGGACGGTCGTGAACAAAAAGGTCGACTCGCCGGCCGACAAGATGCGCCGAATGCGAGAGGCCGGGATTTCCGTCGCGGAAGAGATCGGCGACATTCCCGACCTCGTCCGGCAGGCCATCGGAAACTGAGCGGCAGAGGAACCATCATGGCAATGTTCATACGCGTAGACGTCGACAACACCGTCATCGAAAAGACAGCCAGCCTCGCCGACAAGCTGGTCGAAGTCTGCCCCGTCAAAATCTTCAAACTCGCCTCCCAACCCAACGCGGTCGAAGTCGTCGAAGAAAACGTAGACGAGTGCACCCTTTGCGACCTCTGCACCCAAGCCACCCCCGAGGGGGTTCGGGTGGTGAAGCTCTACGAGTAGGCCGGGCAGCGCCAGCGCCAGTGCCAGCGTCGGTGTCAGTCCCAGACCGTGGGGGCACGTCGATACGCTGCGTTTAGTGACTCGATGAAGTTGCGGTCGTGAAGGGGATCGGCGGGTCGTTCGATCGGTGTTCCCCTCGCGCTCAGATCTGAGAGCACTGTCTCCACAACCTGATCGAGCGTCAGATCGTCTGCATGGCTTTGGTAGAGCGCTTGCTGCTCGGCATCCGCAAACACCTGCGCCTTCCACGACACGCTCACGCGCACGTCTTCGAATTCGTACCGCGCGAGCACATTGCCCTGCTCGATGACTTCCCAGGCGTCACCGGACCAGGAGAGCTGGCTTTCCAATGTCAGGCCTTTGGGCATCGTTCGATCGTCGGGACCCACCGCTTCGACCCGGTGGAACATGTAGTCGTTGTCGCCCACTACCGCAGAGTTGCCGATGCATGGGCGGCTGATTGGGGACCGGTCCGGTCCGTCCGGCCAATAGGTGAAGCCGCCGCCTTCACCCTCGTAGTACCAGGCCACGGCTGTCACACTCGGCACGTACCAACGGTCGAACAGTCCGGATTTCAACATTGTTGCTAGCAGCCAAACAGGGTAGCCGGTTCGATCGATCCCCCGAAACGCGGGAATGTCGACATGCCCGGGATCGACCCTCGCGATCGGCGGGTTGAGATTGACGTACACGATTTGCGGAACGACGACCCCGCCCTCGAACATCTCTTGCGCCTCGTCGCGGAACGCCTCGTGTTCGAGAAAGACCTCGGCTCCATCGATGAGCACATCCCCGTACGCCCAATTTCCCCGAAACCAGGGCGCGATGAACATCGGCCGACCTTGCCGCCCTCGCTTTGCAGCATCGCTGAGCGCAGCCATTTCCGAGAGGTTCTTCACGTAGCGCTGCACGGTCCAATAGGGGGTACCTCGAATGAGCAGCTCACGAACGACGGTCGGGTCGGGGAGCACGCGGTCGATGACGATGGGTGCTCTCGGGCGGTCGAAGCTCACGCCAGCCTTATAGCAGCCAGGGTGGTCGCTCCTCAGCCGCGCTCATGGCCGTCTCGATGCCTGCTTTCCCCGCGAATTTCGGCCTCCCGTGGGCGTGGGCTTGCACAACCCCGCTTTCGCGGTATCGGGCGCGTGGCAAATCGACCCATCCGACGAGCAAAAGAATGAAAGACCTTAGTAAATACCGAAACATCGGCATCTTCGCTCACGTGGACGCTGGCAAGACCACGACCACGGAGCGCATCCTCAAGCTCACCGGTAAGATCCACAAAATCGGCGAGGTGCACGACGGTGCCGCCACCACCGATTTCATGGAGCAGGAGCAAGAGCGTGGCATCACGATTCAGTCCGCCGCGACGACCTGCTTCTGGGACGATCACCAGCTGAACATCATCGACACCCCCGGACACGTCGACTTCACGATCGAGGTCTATCGGTCGCTCAAGGTGCTCGACGGCGGTGTGGGCGTGTTCTGTGGTTCGGGCGGTGTCGAGCCGCAGTCCGAGACCAACTGGCGTTACGCAAATGACTCCAAGGTCGCGCGTCTGATTTTCGTGAACAAGCTCGACCGCCTGGGTGCGGACTTCTACCGCGTCGTCGACCAGATCAAGAACATCCTTGGCGCCAAGCCGCTCGTCATGGTCCTTCCCATTGGAACCGAGGCTGAGTTCATTGGTGTCGTCGATCTGCTCACGCGCAAAGCATTCGTGTGGGATGACTCCGGCGACCCGGAGAATTTCGAGGTCCAGGACGTCCCGGAGGACATGAAGGAACTCGTCGAAAAGTACCGTTTCGAGCTCATCGAAACCGCCGTCGAGCAAGACGACGACGCAATGGAGCAGTACCTCGAGGGCACTGAGCCCGATCTCGAGACGCTCAAGAAATGTATCCGCAAGGGCACGCGCGACCTGGAGTTCTTCCCGACCTACTGCGGGTCGGCGTTCAAGAACAAGGGCATCCAGCAGGTGCTCAACGCTGTCGTTGATTACTTGCCCGATCCGACCCAGGTTCCGCCTCAGCCCGAGGTCGACCTCGAAGGCAACGAGACCGGAGAGTTTGCTATCGTCGACCCGAGCAAGCCGGTGCGCGCACTCGCCTTCAAGATCATGGAGGACCGCTTTGGCGCGTTGACCTTCACCCGTATCTACTCGGGCACGATCAACAAGGGTGACACCCTGGTCAACACCTTCACCGGCAAGAATGAGCGAATCGGTCGCATGGTGGAGATGCACGCCGACGACCGAACGATTGTGGACTCGGCGCAAGCGGGGGACATCGTGGCCATGGTCGGCCTCAAGGACGTGCGCACCGGTCACACTCTGGCCGATCAAAAGGCGCCGGCGACGCTGGAGCCGATGGTGTTTCCCGACCCCGTCATTTCGATCGCGATCAGTACGAAGGACAAGGCCATGAGCGAGAAGCTCGGCACGGCGCTCGGCAAGATGGTTGCGGAGGATCCGTCCTTTCACGTCGAGGTCGACCAGGAGTCCGGCGAGACCATTCTCAGGGGCATGGGCGAGCTTCATCTCGACATCAAGGTCGACATTCTTCGCCGTAGCCATGGAGTTGCAGTTGACGTCGGTGCGCCGCAGGTTGCCTACCGCGAGACCGTGACGCAGGCGATCGAGGACACCTACACACACAAGAAGCAGACCGGTGGTTCTGGCCAGTTCGCCAAGATCGAATACACCATCGAGCCTACCGAGCCCGGCGAAGGGTTCGTCTTCGAATCCAAGATCGTCGGCGGCAAGATTCCCAAGGAGTTCATCCCCGCTGTCGAGAAGGGCTTCAAGGTCATGAAGGAGGAGGGTCCGTTGTGTGGATTCCCCCTGCTCGACTTCAAAGTCACACTCAATGACGGCGGGTTCCACGCGGTGGATTCGTCGCAGATGGCGTTCGAGACGGCGGCAAGAGCGGCCTTCCGCCAGAGCATGCCCAAGGCTGGCCCGCAGCTCCTCGAACCAATCATGAAGGTCGATGTCTTCGTGCCGGACGCCAACGTGGGCGATGTCATCGGCGACCTCAACCGTCGCCGTGGCATGGTGAACTCGCAGGAGAAGGGTCACACCAACGTCCGCATCAAGGCAGACGTTCCCCTCAGCGAGATGTTCGGCTACATCGGCGACCTTCGCTCCGCCACTTCGGGCCGCGGCCAGTTCTCGATGGAGTTCAGCAACTACGCGCCGGTCCCCCGGAATATCCTCGAGAAGGTTCAGGCCGAGGTTGCTGAGCGCAAGGACGGGAAGAAGAAGTAGGCTAGGCTCGGTTGGCGGACGCCTGGGATTCCACCCGAAATTTGGACATCTCAGGGTTGCACCTTGGATACTTGGCGGATGACCAAGACTGTTGTTTGCCTAGTTAGTGTTACGTTCGCGTTCCTGCTCCTCGGTGCCTGTGGCGGGAGCGATTCTGACCCTGGGCTCGTGGATCCAACGAATCCGAATGCGCTTTCGCAAGTGCTGGTGATCCCGGGCGCCCAACGAGTGGACGGTCAGCCACCTCAGAGCTCAGGTGACCCTGACGCTCCCGTCATTACGGGAGGCGCGGACCTAGAGACGATCAGTGGTGAACAGACCGTGATCGAAGTGGGCTATGATTCCCCGACCGGATACGTCGACTGTTACGTTCAGGTGATAGGGGCCGACGACTACTTTCTCGTGAGCGTCCCCAGTAGCGCGACGACCGGTACGATCCGTATTCCAGTCGAAATTCCGTCGAATGTCGCCTCGGGTGCATTCGACTTCTACACCTGTATTGCAGGGGAGAATGGTGCCGTATCGAATCCAATCAGGACCGGCGTGGACGTGACTTTCCCGGGCGTGCCGGGCGGAGGCGGGGACGTCATCTGCGCGTCGAGCGACTCCAGCGTGGGTTCAGCGTTCGACTGCCCGAACGGGAGCACCTTGGACTTCTGCATCGATGTGAATAGCGGCAGTTGCTACTACACCGTCGGCGGACGTCAGGTGGACTGCGGCAACTGCCAAACCAACCCCGACGCGATCAGCGGCTGCGTGCAACGCGCCGTCGAACTCTGCATCTGACGCTCGTATGCCGTCAGATGCAAACCGCCGTGCCCTCGTAGATGTACGAGGCATGGCGCGGAGCTTTTCTGGGCTTTCGCTAGGCGAGCTCACGCTTCAACACTTTGCCCGTGGCGTTGCGTGGTAGCTCGTCGAGGAACGCGACCTCGCGGGGGACTTTGTGGCTGGCGAGGTTGTGCTTCACGTGCGCCTTCACTCCGTCTTCAGTGAGGCTGGCGCCGGGTTTGAGGACGACGAATGCCGTGAGCCTCTGGCCCCAATCCCGGTCGCTCACACCGAGCACCGCCGCCTCTGCGACGTCGTCGTGAGCGGCGATCAGGTCCTCGACTTCGCGTGGGAACACGTTCTCGCCCCCCGAGATGATCATGTCGTCGTCGCGGCCGTCGACGAAGAGGCGCCCGTTCTCGTCGAAGTGCCCGACGTCGCCGCTGCTGACCATCGATCCGAGCCGCTCCTTGTCGTCACCGTTGGTGTAGCCCTCGAACGAGATCGCGTTGGCGACGAAGATTCGGCCCGTCTGCCCGGTGGGAAGCGGTTCACCTTGGTTGTCGAGAATCTTCACGCTCGTCCCCAGCGGGGGTTTGCCCGCGGTTCCGGGTGCAGCCCGCATGTCCTCCGGGCTGGCGACGGACGCCATGGCGACTTCGGTGGAGCCATAGAAATTATAGAGATTGTCCCCGAACGTATCCATCCACTCGGTCGCAAGGTGACCGGGTAGGGCCGAGCCGCTCGCCGCGGTGATGCGAAGCGAGCTGAGATCGTACTTGCGTTTCACATCGTCGGGAAGTGCGAGCATGCGTTGCATCATGATCGGGACGACCGCGAGCGAGGTGCATTGGTGCTCGGCGATAGTGCGCAGTGTTGCTTCGGGATCGAAGCGCCGGGTCATCACGTAGGTCGTGCCGAGGATGAGACCCAACTGGAACTGTCCGAGGCCCCACGAGTGGAAGAGCGGCGCCGCGATCATCGTGCGCTCACCGGTTCGCAATGGGATTGCGGACAACATCGATGCGATCGGCAGCATTCCTTTTGGAGAACCACGCCTGGCGCCTTTCGGCGTACCCGTGGTGCCCGACGTTAGCATCGTGAAACGCGACTCGATGCTCGGGGGCTCGACGTTGTCATCGGTGTGGTCGGCGATCAGATCCTCGACGTTCGGATCGTCGCCGGAACCGTAGACGACGAACCGCGGCATCCCGCGAAGGCCTTCGAGCAGATTCGTGAATTCCTCGTCGTAGAGCAGAGCGCCGATCTTCTCGCGTTGACCCACCTCGGTGAGCTGCGGCGCGGCAAACATCGTGTTCAGCAGGACGGTGTTAGCGCCCACCTTGCAGCAAGCGAGGATGGTTTCAACGAATCGTCGATGGTTTCGGCATATCACCCCGACCATGTCACCGGGCGATATCCCCGCCTCCCGAAGCCCGCGCGCCAGCGCATTCGAGCGCCTATTCACCTCGTCGAAGGTGGCCGAGCCATCGTCGTCGATGACGGCCGTGGCATCCGGCTGACGAATCGCCAACGCGATGAAGCCCATCGCCGGCGATCGTCCCCAACCCTTCGCGGCCTTGATGATCCGTATCGTCTTGTCCGGCCGAATCGGTTTGAGAATACCCGCTCGATACAGCACCCGCGCCACTTCCAGCTTCTCAGCAAGATTTCCCACGAAGAGAGCCTAGCTCGTTGCGTTCAGTAACGAAAGACGTACTCGACCCAGAGCCAATGCTCGGGGTTCGGCACTCGCGCAAGCGTCGACTCGCGCCGGTCCAGGAATATGCGGAAGTCATACCTCAGGCGCAGCATGTCGCGCTGGCGCAGCGTCAGTGCGGCATCCAAGTAAGGCGCAGCATGTCGCGCTGGCGCAGCGTCAGTGCGGCATCCAAGTACGCCCACAGCGCTTGAGGGAGACGGTGGTTGTCTGAGATGTCTTCGAAGTCGTAGCGGACGCGGAGCCGAATGCGGAGAACGTCGACGGGCCGAGTCGTCACAGTCAGAATCGCGGCGACGTCTTGTTGGAGGCGCACCCCCCCGACCCTTGCTCCCACCGAGCGATGCTGAAACTGGCCCGAAAGCGTGAGCCGGTGAACCGGTTCGTAGGCGAGCCGCGTGGCCAAGAGAACCCGCTGCGCAGCACTGTTGCGGTACTCGGTCCACACCGACCAAACCCATGATGCGGCGATCTGCAGGTCCGCGCGGGCGAAAAGGAGACCGTTGAACGAGCCGGACGACAGTTGATGCCATCCGTCCGCTATCGTGCGCAGTCCGACCCGGGGTCCGAGCCGTGTCGTCGTGCGAAGGCGAAACCCGGCCTCGTCTCTCGCTCGTAGTCCATCGAGCTCGTCCGGCGCTGAGACCGGTCGCGCGTACGGGTTGACATACCGCGAGCCGTAGTAGCGCGCGGACACGTCGACTTCGGTCGCTGGAAGCGTCGTCACGCTGCGTACGATCACGCCGTAGCCGCCTCCACCGCCGACCTCCGCATCGAGGCTTCGCGCAACTTCGGCGAAAAAGTCCTGCACGCCGAACCCGAACGCGGCATCCGCGCCGACTGCTCCGAACGCTCCTCCGAATGGCTTGCGTGAGAACTCTTGGAAGCCGAGCTCGGCTCCCGGTATCAGCCATCGGGGCACCGAGCGGTACCCGGTGAGCCCGATGTGCGCACGGTCATGCCAGAAGTAGCTCACATTGGCGCCGGCTAGACCCTCTGCGTACATCGCAGGCAAGGTCGCGAACGTAGCCGTGCTCGCGGGCGCGCTGGGACCGCCGGTCGGTATGTACACCGGGGGCGCTCTGCATGCCGGGTCGTCGTCTCGCCGAGGGTCGCTACATGTGCGCGCGTCGACGACCTCGATCTGCGGGATTCGATGCACCTGATACGACCCCCATGCGTACAACTGCAGCCATCCTTGCCCCACCGAGAGGTCCTTCAACCCCATCGCAACGCCCGCCAATCGATTCGTCCACGCGTAGTCTGGTGTGACGCGTGTGACGCGATCGCTCGGACATGGTGACGCAGCCAGTTCTCCCGCGGCGCGCCTGCACCGAAGCCCGAGCTCGTTGTTGCGACGAAGCTCGTAGTCCCCGAAGAAGCCGTTGGGGGTAACTTGGTCCGTTACGTCGAACGTCAGCCGTTGCCCAAAGCCGATACGATACGTCCCGCCGATGATTTCCCACTTGTCGTCCTCCCACTCGACATAGAGCTTCGGCACCTCAAAACGAACGTGCTCGGCCTCCGCTACGAGTCCGCTACGACTCTGGTCCCATCGAACGCGACGCAACCTGTTTCTTGTGAGAGCACCCGCAAGCCCCATGTCCAAGTGCCGGAGCGTCTTGATGCGCGCTTGCACCGCCGAAGCAGGCGGAAGCCGGTCGTATCGGCCACTCCATCGGCCCTGCACCCGCACGAAACCGCTGGTTTGCAACTTGGGCGCGTCGGGAACCCGGACGATCACGAACGGGCGCAGGGAGCCCGCCACTTCGGCTTCGAGCACGCCGCCCGCAATCAGATCCCCTAGGCTGTGAATTACCCCGGTCTCTTTGCGGTACGCGAGGATCCGATCGACGTGCTTGTAGTCGAGGTTCGGAAGCAGATACAAGCGACTTCGATTGGCACGGTTCAGCTCCACGCGCGTTTGGTACAGCAGCAACAACGCGTCGAACGACGATTCCGAGATCTGCTCTGTCACCAAGAGATCGTAGAGGTCCTCCTCGGCTTCGATGTCGATGAAGATCTCGTACTGGACTGCAGATGCCGTGCGCGGCGCCAAGGCGAGAAGGCAGGCGAAGACAAACGCGCGCTTCAGAAGCACCAGGGGTTCGCTAAGCCGGGCGTCCCCAAGTCACCTTCGCCGTAGGCGTGGACCGCGGCGCAGACGTTGCCAATCTCGTCGATCTGCGTCGCCACACCGGCCGTAGAGCGCTCGTACGTCACCGAGTCGAGTGTCTGGCCATCGATGCTCAGCGTGATCGTTTCGTTGCTGTTGTTCAGCGAAAGGGACAGCTCGGCATCGACCTGTTCGACCCCTCCGTTTTCCGACGGATTCGTGTTCCGTGCGAAGACGACGTGCGCGCCTGCCGGCACCCTCAGACAATCTTCGCTCTCTACCGTCGTCGTGCTCGAAGTGAGATCCGACAACACCAATCCGTTCAAGTCGACGGCCGCCTCGAGCCGAACCTCCACCCATTCGCCTTCGCGGTTCCCGACCGCTGCTGGGTTAGCCATCCATTCCGTGATGGCTGCGTCGCCCGTACCCGGACTCACGACGTCGCGAGGGGTACCGTCGTCGAAACACATGCCGGGAGCGAGCACCAGCGGACAGCTAGGGTTCGTATCCCCGGGCGTTCCGAAATTGTCCGCCAAGTATTCGTCCTGTGGCAGGGCCAAGCAGAGCTCGCCATGTGGGTCGACCTGCCAAGCGGCTCCCTCGACCGTGCCGTCGTAGTCCACCCGGTCGAGCACGATCCCGTCGACCCCGGCTAGGATGCTGCGCTCTCCAGAGTTACCCAGGCTGAACTCGAGCTCCGCGTCGACGCGGGGAGCCGCCGCCGGGCTCGCCCCGAAGACGACTCGTACGCCCGCGTCGACCCGAAAACAGTCTTCCTGCTTGATGACCACCTTCAAAGCGTCAGGCGCAGGCCCGAGTTGAAATGCGTTGAGGTCGGTGTCGGCGTCGAAGCGTACCTCGACCCACTCGAAGTCACCGTCCGCCCCTTCCGGGTTGGCCATCCACTCGGTAATTTGTACCTCGCCGGGCGCAGGCACGCGGATCGCGCGTCCGGCCCCGCCTTCAAAGCACAAGCCTTCTATCTGCACGACCTCGCAGGGACTGTTGGGAGCCCCCGGGGTTCCGAAATTGCCGTCCGAAATCTGGTCGACGCCTTCCGGGGTGGCGCACCAATGAACCGCCTGGTCGTTCAGCTCGTGATCCGGCGCGAGCCGCCCGTCGAGCTGGAGTGCCCGGCCGTCGATCGTCTGCTCATAGCTCACCTGGTCGATGAGCAGTTCCCCGCAGCGAACAGAAACGACCGCATCCGAGTTACGAAGGTTACCGAGCGTCTTTCCATAGCTGTAGTCGACGTGCGCTGGCATCGAATCAACCGGCGCGTTCCCAACGACGAAGTACGCTCCAGCGTCAATTGAAGCGCCGATGAAGCGATGAGCTTTCGGACTAGCCCCGTCGGCCCTGCTCGCAGTGAGCATCAGACCATCGAGCGCGAACGATGACCGCGTTGTGTTGAAGAGCTCGATGTACTCTCCTTCACCATCACTCCCGTTGGGATTGGCGTGCAGTTCGGTAACGACCAGGTCGCCAGCCTCGAGGTCATCGCAAATCGTTGCCGCCACGACCGCTTCACGCCCGCAACCGCCGAGCAACAGCACCCAGCACGCGAACCCGTGCACCCACCTTCGAACACCCGCCATCTCGACCTCCCGTCGCCGTGGTTTCGCGGGTTATCGGACAGCGCCTTGCGCGGTTTCGTGTTGAGTGGTTGGTTACTCGGCGGCGCGTTTCGCGTCACTCGGCCATGGCAACTTGGCAAGCATGACCTGCGCAGGCTCTTTAACTACGATCTGGAGTGTGCGGTAGTTGCCCTTTTCATAGCGTTCCACTGTGCCCCGGATCGATACGGGCTCACGCTTGTAGCGGTCGATCCCACTCTCCCGAAACGCGTCCTTGTCGAAGAAGATCACCGGAAAACCGCTCCCGCGCTGCCTTGCCAACGAGACTCGCACCAGCCCCTTGAAGTGCCGGATCTGATCGACAGTCGCAAGGATGGTCACCTCTTGGCCGAGCCTCTCCTCGAGTTCGGCGAGCGCGTCCCAGTGCGTCAGTTGGATGTAGTCGTCTCGACGGTTCGCCTCGTGCTCGAACGCCCGGATGAAGTCGGCCCGCGCGTTCCACCATGCCTTGCGCTCGTCGTAGTCGCCATAGCCTTGGGCGCTCGGGTCCCAAATCCCGCGCTTCTCCGCGCGCGCCTCGGCCTCCGCGTGGCTGAGCTGATTGTGAAAGCGATGCGAGTATCCGTACTTCGTGAAGTACGGGCTCATCCCTGCGCGCACGCACTCCACGTTGTAGCTCGTCCACCGACCGTTCTTCTTGAGGAAGGCATACGCGAGCAGGCGTCCGTAGTGCCCACGGATTTTTCTCGGGTCATCGCGTTCTAGCCGCACGACGTCTGCGCCCTCGAAGAACGCCTTGGCAAACTCGGAGGCTTCCTCCCCGATCGGCGTCCCCGCCTTTCGAGGACGCACCGCGTCGCCGCGCTTGCCTTTCAGGTACAGTTCGAAATCCCTTGCCGCAGCCGCGCGGTCAGCCTTACTGCGCAGCTTCTCTTCGGTGTCGATCGACAACAATCGAATGGAGCCGTCGACGCCCTCCACCCGAACCGTGTCTCCATCGACCACGGGCTTGTCCGCGAGCCGGTACTCGCCGATCAGCAACCCCTCCTGGTCGGTTTCTTTTCGTGGCTGAGTGGACGCCGTTACGCGTTCGGCGTCTCCCGTGTGCGCCTCGACGGCGTCTACTTGCTGAATCGGGGCCTCTGCCGTCGCTCCGCGGTCGCAGCCGACGATTGCCACGATTGTGCAAGCCCCTGCCGCCCAGATGCCACCCCACATTCGCATCAGCCGTAACCTATTCAATTTGACCCCCGCCGGCTACCGCTTACACGACAATCATCATGACGAGCCCGGATACCTCCCGCGTTGATGCCTATGCTGCCCACGAGCCCGGTGCATCGCTCACCTCTTTCGACTACGAGCCCGACGTTCTTGGGCCCCACGATGTCGAAATCGAAATCACGCACTGCGGAATCTGTCACAGCGACCTCCATCTGATCGACAACGACTGGCAGAGTAGTGCGTACCCGCTCGTACCCGGCCATGAGATCGTCGGGACGATTGCGCAGAGGGGCGCCCTCATCACTCACGTCGACGTCGGCGAGCGGGTCGGTGTGGGTTGGCAATGTGGGAGCTGCTTGCAATGCGAATGGTGCGAACGTGGCGACGAGAACCTCTGCGCCAGTATCGCCGAGACTTGTGTAGGTCGTCCCGGAGGCTTTGCCGATCGCATTCGAGTCGACGGGCGTTTCGCATTTGCGATTCCGGACGCGCTGAGCTCCGAACTCGCGGCACCGTTGCTTTGTGGAGGAATCACGGTCTATTCGCCGCTTCAGCAGCACGCCCGGCCTCAGAGCCGCGTGGGCGTCATCGGCATCGGCGGGCTCGGTCACTTGGCAATTCGCTTCGCGCGCGCAATGGGATGTGAAGTGACCGCATTCTCATCGACCGCGGCGAAAGAAGAGGAAGCCCGGGCGCACGGCGCACACCACTTCGTCTCCAGCATCGATGACACTGCCCTCAAAGGGCAGCGGGAATCCTTAGACCTGGTCATCTCGACGGTGAACAGCCCGCTGAACTGGAACCGCTACGTCAGCGCGCTCCGTCCCAACGGCGTCCTGTCGTTCGTGGGCGCCCTCGCCGAGCCGGTGACCATACACACCGGCATGCTGATGGCCCGACGCCGCTCGGTGACCTCGAGCCCCATTGGTGGACGGTCCACTATGCGCGAGATGCTCGATTTCGCCGCACGCCACACGATCGGCGCCCAGGTCGAAACCCTCCCCATGAGCGAAGTGAACGCCGCGCTCGACCGCTTGCGCCGCAACGACGTTCGCTACCGTTTCGTGCTCCGCAGAGACTGAGGCGGCTACTTGTCGTCGCCCGCATCGATGCCGGCGAGGCGTCGAGCGAGGCCCTTCTTGAAGTCGAGCTTCATCTGGCGGCCGATTTGGATGCGCTGCGCCTGTGGCGAGCCCGCGCCGTGCAGAGACTCGGTGAGGTAGCCGACGGCGTTGCGGCCCAGCGTCATGTTCTCGATCAATCGCAGAATGCGAATGCGTGATTCGGTCGGCACATCGGCCCTCCCTCTGAGGTACTTGTCGAGTAAGGCGCCGAGCTCGGGGTGCTTTAGCTCCTTTTCCGAGGGCGCCGTGCTTACGAGGCCGCCTGCCAAGTCTTGTGCGAGGCGCCCCATTTCGAACGGCATCTTCGTGACGTGGTGTTTGCACACATTTGCCAGCATGTCGTCATTCAAGTAGACGCCTGATTTCGTGGCTTGCGCTTGATGAGAAGAAGCGATGCCGGCCGCGTACATCGTCTCGTTGAGATGCGTCATCTCCACGAGCTTGTCTTTGATGTGGGAGACCTTGTCGACGCCGTTGTCCTCCGCCGCCTGCGCCGCCGCGCCGATCAGGACGTCTCCCACGCCGGTTTTGCAGACGTAGCTACGGCGGTGGTAGCAGGTGAAGCGTTCGACCAGCATGGAGGCGAACTCGTGCTCTCCGTCCATGAAGATGTGGCTCCAGGGCACGAACACGTCGTCGAGCACGACCATCGCCTCTTGACCCGAAAATTCCGCATTGCCGACGTCGATGGAGCCGCCTTCCATGCTGCGCGTGTCGCAGGACTGGCGTCCGTAGATATACGTGATGCCTGGGGCATCGACGGGAAACGCGGCGACGACCGCGTAGTCTTTGTCGGCCGGCCCCATGCGCATCGTCGGCATGGCGATGATCCAATGCGAATTGATGCATCCGGTTTGGTGCGCCTTGGCGCCCTTGAGCCAAATGCCTTTTTCGTTTCGCTTGGTGATGTGCACGAAGAGATCGGGGTCGTCTTGCTCGTGCGGCGCCTTGCTTCGGTCGCCCTTGACGTCGGTCATCGCGCCGCCAACGACGTAGTTGAGATCCTGCATCGTCGTGAGGAATGCTTTGAGGCGCTCGTGGTACGGCGTGCCGTGCTTCTCGTCGATTTCGTAGGTGACCGAATAGAGCGAGTTGAAGGCGTCCATGCCGACGCAACGTTGAAAGCAGGTGCCCGTGTTTTGGCCGAGCTTTCGCTGCATCATGTTCTGGGCCACCAGGTCCTCGGCGCTTTGTGCAACGTGCAGGAATCGATTGACGCGCCTTCCTGTCAGCGAGGACTCGACCGTTGCCACATCCGGCTCGCGGATCGCAAGGTCGTACGTGGCAGCGACAGCGTTGATCGACGGCCGGATCATCGGGTGGTCCACCGGCTCCTCGACGACCTCGCCGAACAAAAACACCTTCAGGTTTCGGCCGCGGAGGCTGTCGATGTAGTCACTGCTGGTTTCGATTCGTGCGGGCAAGAGAGTTACTCTACCATGCCGCTCAGAGGGGCGCGCCCGTGAGCTCGGACCAGGTTTCCTCGGCGACGAAACGGCCCTTGTCGTTGCGAGCAATCCGCCCGAGGGCAACCTCGTGGTCGTGGGTGAAAAACAGCCGGCCCCGTTGCTCGACCAGCCGTGTCAGCAAGTCGGCCTTTTCATCGATGAGCTGCTCGGGGTATCGGTCGTATCCCATGGTGATCGGAAGATGCACCCAGGCGCGCCCGGGGACGAGATCTGCCGCGAACACCACCGGGCCGTCGTCTCCTGGGATCTCGGTCAACATCAGCCCGGGCGTGTGCCCCTCGGAGAGCCAGAGCCTATAGTCCGCACCGAGTGTCTCGGAGCGATGCCCTTTCACGACTTCGAGACGTCCGCTTTCTTCGAGCAACGGGGGAAGCTCTGGGACGAATGATGCTCGGTCTCGTGCGTGGGGATGCTTTGCGCGCTGCCATGCGTCCCAGCTCACCACGAACGTTGCTTTCGGGAACAGGAGGCGCATCGGCTCTTCCGGATCGTATGCCGTCAGCAGGCCGCCGGCGTGGTCGAAGTGAAGATGCGACAACACAATACAGTCGATGTCTTCGTCGGTGAAGCCGGCCTTCTGAAGACTGTCGAGCAGCACATGCCGCTCTTCTTGAACGCCGAACCGGTCGCGCAGTTGCGGTGGAAAGAATGCGCCGATTCCGGTTTCAAACAAGATGCGCCGGTCGCCGTCTTCGATTAGCAATGCGCGACAGGCGAGCGGAATGCGATTGCGGTCGTCAGGCTCAATCCACTTGCGCCACAGCGCGCGAGGCGCGTTGCCGAACATCGCGCCGCCGTCGAGCCGCTGTGAATTCCCCACGATCGACCATGCCCGGCGTTTCCCCATCAGCCGAGTCTAGCAGGGTAGGGAACCCCTTTGAAGTCACAGCCGGACGACGTACACATTAGCCGTCGCGTGCCGGACGACGCGCTCGGCCACGCTGCCGATCAGCCAGCGCTCCACACCGCCTCGTCCGTGCGAGCCGACTATGATCAAATCGACGCCGTGCTTCTCCGCATAGTCACAAATCGCTTTTGCGGGGGCATGGTCCGCCAGTACCGCGACCTCGACTTCGACGTCGGCCAGGTGTTGGTCGCGGAGCTTCGCGAGCGCGTCTTCGTGTGAGGTTTCATCGCGCGCAGCAGCGGACTCGAGGATCGCTTGCGGCGGAACGAACGCCTGTGGATCCGAGACGTGGATCAGAGTCACCTTGCTGCCGTTAGCTCTTGCGTACTCTCCCACTTCGACGAGCGCGCGCGTGGAGTACTCGGAGAAGTCGACGCATGCGAGAATGTGCTTTGCGGCCATGGCCGAAAGCTATCATCTTTCCCAAATGGACGGCATGCGACGACTCGGGTGGGTGATTGCTGTAGTTGGGTTTTGTCTCGTGTTCGGCGCCTCGGGCTGCAGCAAATCTGCCAATAGCGCGGGTACGACTGTCGCGACGTCAAGCAGTGAAGAAACCGAGCCGAGGTCCTCCCGTCCATCCCGGTCCGAGGTCGCCTGCCGCCTGCACTCCTGCGCGCCTCCTTTTTTCTGCAATGAGGACAGGGGCATCTGTGAGCAGCTGCCTTGCGTCGAAAGCCGAGACTGCCCGTACGGTTACAGCTGCGACTTCTCCAAGAATGTCTGCCAGTGAGCCCCTT
>JAFDAJ010000289.1 GCA_019313915.1 Deltaproteobacteria bacterium | reverse complement strand
TCATCGTCGCGGCCGTGCTCTACCTGCGTTTCTCGGCGGTACGAATCTCGGGCAGCGAGGCGCGCGACCTCGTTTCGAGCGGTGCAACGCTTCTCGATGTCCGAAGTCCGGAAGAGTTTGAAGGAGAGCACATCGACGGCGCCATTAGCATCCCGATACAAGAGCTCATGGGCCGAACGGACGAGCTCGGCGACAAGAACGACGATGTCGTCGTGTACTGTCTGAGCGGCAGCCGTAGTGCGATGGCGAAGCGAATGCTCGAGAGAAGTGGCTTCACGAATGTCCACGATATGGGCGGCATCGGACAGTGGTGAACGCCATGTCGGAACGCTACATCTGCGCCGATTGCGACCATGAGTTCGTCCCCGAAGAAGCGGGCAACGACCCACGTTGTCCGAAGTGCAGCCGAACCGAAGCCGTCCAGCCCGCCGATGCCTCCGCGCTTCAAAGCGACATCTGGCGCCAGTGGCTGGTCATGTTTGCGCTCCTATTCATCGCGGGAATCGTTTACGTGGTGTTCGAATGACTCTGCACATCTCCTACGTATCCGACGTCTTGTGCATCTGGGCCTACGTAGCCGAGGTTCGGTTGGATGAGGTGCGCAAGGAGTTCGGTGCTTCGGTCGAGCTGGACTACCGGTTCATCCCAATCTTCGGCGCAACCCACAATCGCATCGCCGAAGGCCGCAAAGACCGTGGCGGATATGCCGGCTTCGGAGATCATGTGCGAAAGGTCGCGGAGGGTTTTCCCCACGTTTCGATCAACGAACGCGTGTGGAGCGACGTTGCACCGACGACTTCCTCGAGCGCGCACGAAATGCTGTGTGCGGTGCGAACGCTCGTGAGCGAAGAGGTGGTCGACCCGGCGCGCCACGACGCGCTTGGTGGACGCACGATCTTCGAGGAGGCGACGTGGCAGGTTCGCTCGGCGTTCTTCGAGCACGCGCGTGATATCTCCGATCGCGACGTGCTATTCGATGTGCTTGGTCAGGTCGGAGTGCCCACCGACACGATCGCGGCCAAGCTGAAGTCCGGCGAGGCCATGGCCGAGATGTGCCGCGACATCGAACTACGCGACGAACGCAAGATCGAAGGCAGCCCGACTTACTACCTCAACGAAGGCAGGCAGAAGCTGTACGGCAACGTCGGCTATCGGGTCGTATCCGCAAACCTACGCGAGCTCCTAGAGCAGCCGGGGCACCAAGCCTCCTGGTGCTGACCTAGGCCGCGCGCGGCGGGCCGAGTCGGCTCAGTGAATCGACTCTCGTCCCTCGGGTCCGTCGACACTGACCGGTTCGTGCCCAAGCAGACGCATGATGCCCAGAGCCAAGCCTCCACCCACGAGGGCGGCGACGTGAAGCGCGACGATAGTCATGATGACGAGAAGAAGTTGAGTATCCATTGGAAACCGCCAATCTGGTCCCGTGGGCGACTTGCTGGAGCAGACACCCACGTTCCCTATGCGCTCCATTCTGGGCACGTCGACGCAGCGCGTCAAGGATTAAGACTGGAATTTTCCGACTGTGGCGTTACCGAAAGCGAAAAGTGCAATGATTCTACTGTGTGAACGCAGGGCGTTCAGGCCGCGTGCGTGCTCGAAAGCTCTTGGCTTCGGTCTCGATCGCTTGTCAGAACCGGCGCGCCATCGCGAAAGCGGACGTTCATCTGCATGCCGCGCTCCCCGGGATTCAACGAAAGCTCAGGAACGAAATCCGGCTCGAAACCGTCGAGGACGTTGATGTCGACGTTCTGAATCAGCGTCCCGAGAATGATGCGCATCTCCATCATGGCGAACTGCTTGCCAAGGCAAACTCGGGGCCCTGCCGCGAACGGGACATACGCCCCCTTGGGAAGGCTACGTTCGAACTCGCGCGTCCAGCGCTCCGGCCGATACTCCAGTGGGTTGTCGAAGTACTTCGAGTTGCGACCTGTGGCCAGTGGGCTGATCACGAGGATTGCCCCCTTCGGAAAGAAGTAGTCGCCCAAACGCAGATCGGTTTGTGCCTCGCGCCCAAAAATCCACACGGCCGGAAGACGTCGAAGCGACTCTTTGAGGCACATCTCGAGGTACGGCAGATCGCGCAGGTCATCGACACCGATGGGCCTGCCGCCGAGGGTCGCGTCGATCTCTCGTTGCGCCTTGATCAGCCTGTCTCGATTGGTAGCAAGCAGGTACCAGGCCCAAGTGAGCGTGTGCGCCGTGGTCTCGTGCCCCGCAAAGATGAGCGTCATCAATTCGTCGCGCAGCTGCTTGTCCGACATGGTGCCTTGCTCGTCGGCGGCGAACACGACGTGCGACATGAGATCGCCGCGGTCTTTCTTCTGCTTGCGACGTGCGGCAACGAGACGTCCGATGACTCCATCCATTGCATCGAGCGCCCGGACCATGCGCTTGTTGCGCTCGGACGGCCACCACCGTGGCGCTGGAATCGGCGTCTGTGCATGGTCGATCAAGGCCTCGCTAATGTCTTCCATCGCTTGATGCACGGTCTTCGAATCGTGCGCGAGGTCGGTATCGAAGAGCGTCTTTGCGACGACGCGTAGCGTGAGCTCCACCATCTCGTTCCGGAAGTCGCGTTGCTCGCCGTCCTTCCAGCTGCGCACCATGTCGCGTGTGTAGTCGGCCATCGTCGGACCGTAGGCATCGATGCGCATCTTGTGGAAACCGGGCATGATCAGCTTGTGCTGCCGCTTCCACGACTCACCATCGTTCGGCACCAGCCCGTTGCCGAGGAATGGCTTCCACATCTGCTTCACCACCTTGGGCTTGTAGATGTGCTTGGCGTGCGTGACGTTGATCGCGTTGACGACTTCCGGGTCACGAATGAAGTACGACTGGCCGGTCAACACCCGGGTCACGAACACGTCGCCGTACTTCTCATGCGCGTCGAGAAGGAACTCGGCCGGGTTCCGCTGAAAGTCGAAGGTTCCA
>JAFDAJ010000107.1 GCA_019313915.1 Deltaproteobacteria bacterium | reverse complement strand
CCAGTCAGAGAGCACGAACCCGTCGAACCCCCATTCGGTTTTCAGAATTTGCTTGAGAAGTTGTTCATTCTCGCCACAGAACTGTCCGTTGACGGAATTGTAGGCGCTCATCACCGACGCGGCGCCGCCTTCTAGGACCGCGGCGCGGAAATGCGGAAGGTAGATCTCTCGTAGTGTCCGCTCGTCGATCGTGACATCGACCTTGAACCGCGTGTTCTCGATGCTGTTGGCTGCGTAGTGTTTTGGATTCGCGAGCACGTACTCCTGCACGCCGCGCACGAACTCGACACCCATTCGCGACAGAGGATGGACGTCCTCCCCGTAGCTCTCTTGAGCACGACCCCAGCTTGGATGGCGAAGGATGTTGATTGTGGGCGCTAGCAGGACATTCCCGCCGAAGGACCTGAGCTCGCGGCCCATCGCAGCGCCGATTCGGTGCTCGACCTCCGGGTCCCACATAGCACCCCGCGCCACTCCGACTGGAAACGTCGTTGCGCCTTCGACCGTGGTGACCCCTCTAGGGCCGTCCGCCATTCGAAAGGGCGGTATGCCGAGCCGTTCGACGCCGGGCACGTTCCACGCTGTCTCCCCTTCAGGAAAGAAGATCCCCCCGTCGCCGGCCATCTGCGCGACCTTCTCTTCGAGCGTCATCTGTTGGATGAGCTCGTCGATACGTCTCTCGAGGTCGTCACCGCCACTACCACCGTCACCACCACCGCCGCCACCGCCAGCAGTGCTGGTGCTGCTGCTGCATGCAACGAGGAGGCTGGCAATCGTTAGAGCAAGGGTAAGATGCTTCATGGGGCCGCAGGGTACCCGATCTCAGCCGACTTCCAACACCACCTTGCCCCTGGCGCGCTTGGTTTCCATGTATCGGTGGGCCTCGGCGACATCATTCAGCGAAAAAGAGCGGTCGACCACGACTCGCAGGCTGCCCGCGTCGATCTGTTGCCGAATCCAATCGAGCTGCGCGCTGCGGGATCTCACGATGACCAGCTTGGCGCGCCGCCTGCGTACGACGGTCCGGGCGACGTCTTTGAAGATCCGTGAGCTGGGGATGGTGTGGACGTAGGTGCCCCGTGGGGTGAGCAAGTGCTTGAGCTGGTCGAAGCAGTAGTTGCCGAACACATCGAAGATCGCGTCGAAGCGTTCCTCCAGATCGACCAGGTCGGTTTTCGTGTAGTCGATGACTCGATCGGCACCGAGCTCGTTGACGAGTTCGACGTTTCGGTGACTGCAGACCGCCGTCACATTGGCGCCCAGAATCTTTGCGATCTGCACCGCAAACACTCCAACGCCACCCGATGCACCGTTGATCAAGACGTTCTGGCCTGGCTTCACCTGCGCATTGTCGCGGAGCGCCTGCAGCGCGGTCTGGGAAGCGAGGGGCACCGCGGCCGCCACGCGCAACTCGATCGACGACGGCGCCTTTGCGATTTGCCGGCAATCCACGGCGGCGTACTCCGCATACGCTCGGCCGGCGCGATCGTTGATCATTCCATAGACGAGGTCGCCCTCCGCGAAATCGCAGCTGAGCCCGGCGTCGACGACCTCGCCCGCGATGTCGTGTCCGACGATGAGCGGGAACTTGTTGCCGGTGGCGATCTTGAACTTGCCTTTGCGAACGACGACGTCTTTCGGGTTCACGCCAATGAAGCGGGTTCGGACGAGGACTTGCCTGCGCGTGGGGACTGGGCGTGGGACTGTCGCAAGACGGAGGACGTCCGGGCCGCCATACCGATCGATGACGATGGCGCGCATCGTTTCACGCGGATGAAGGTGCTTTCCGTATTGTGGCAGCGCGCTCATTTCTTCGTGTACCGGTAGAGAGAGAGGCCGGAGAGAATCTTGGGCTGAAAGAAGGTGCTCTTTTCGGGCATCACGATTTCCGGGTCTTCGAGGCCTGCATCGGCGACGGCCATGAGGTCGTCGAGGCCCACCGGGTGCAGCGCAATCGCGATGTCATAGTCGCCTCGGTCCACGGCTGCTTTCATTTCGTCGAGTGCCGACTCCGAGTAGTAGTCGAAGTGGTTGGGGTCGACGACCATGTCGTGCGTCAGCCCGAGCTTTGGATAGAGCTCGCGCTCCAGGATCGCGCAGTCGAGGCGTCCGACGACATCGTCGGGCACGTGCTGCGCGTCGAGCTCGAAACAGCCCTCTTTTGTGTAGATGCAGAAGCTGTGCTTTGAAGGCGTGCGGAACGAATCGACCGGCTTTAGCGGCAGGTCTGCTGCGATTTCCGAGAAGGGGCGAACGCCGTTGATGACGCGATTGTACGCTTGGATGACCGCTTCCTCGGTCACGTAGCAAAGGAAGTGGGTCTGCTCGTTGAGCAGGCTCGCGTGGTAACGATGGTGCCCGTCGGCGATGTAGAGCGGCTCGGTCCCGAGCGCGGCTTGAATCGCGCGCCCAGTCTCGCTCTGCTCCGGCACACGCCAGACCTTGTTCGTAATGCCTTCGAGCTCGCTGAAGCCACCAAACTCGCTGGTGAGATCGTAGATCGGGTCTGCCTCTTGCTTCGCCTTCTCCAACGCCGATGCGATCGAGGCTCGGGTCAAAACGAAAACTGGCCCGATGTGAAGGCCAGTCGCGCGGCGCATGGCGATGCGCCCCTTCACCTTGTCGTCAAACGTCTTCTCGTGCCGAATGATCTGCTTGGCGTCGTAGGGCGACACCTTTGCTGCCACGAACACACCGGTACGCCGGCCCTCCGGCCAGGTCTGCTCGTACACGTAATAGGCAGGTTCGTTGTCTTCGACGAGTGACCCGTCGGCGACCATTCGATCCCTCGCGGCTCCGGGGTCATCCCCCAAGATGATGTGGAACAAGGAGTTGGGCTCCTCTTTGAGCAGCTTCTCGAGCGGCGTTCCGGGTTTGATCACGTCATACGGTGGAGACGCGATTCGAGACACGCGGGCCGGGTCCGGGCGCAACCCCGTAAGTCCGATCGTGGCGACCATGATAGCTCCTTCGGGGCTTGCGGATCGCATATTGCTCCTGGAAGTCAAGAGCTTCAAGAGGCTGCCCGAACCTAGGCGGGCGCCAGTGTTCCGCGGTCGCCGTCGAGCGTGACCAAGTCGCCTGTTTGGAAGCGTGAGGTGGCAACCCCGAGGTTCACGACCGCCGGAAGGCCGTATTCACGCGCGACGACCGCGCCGTGCGATACGGCACTGCCAACGTCGGTGGCGAGCCCTGCGATCAAGCTGAAGTAGGGCGTCCATCCCACGTCGGTGATCGGTGCGATCAGGATCTCGCCGGCTTGTAGAGCCGCAGCTTCTTCGAGCGTCTCGACGACGCGCGCGCGGCCCGTGACTGCGCCGCGGCTTACGGGCTTGCCCACTAGTGCACCGTCTCGTCCCTCGGCCGGGTCCAGGCGAACGGGCTCGGGACGGTCGCTGAAGATCTGCGGAAAATGAAGTGGCATCTGGTAGTCGACGACCCGTCGTCGCGATAGCGCGAGATCGGCAAGCTCCCGCCGGCCGCCGACCAACTCCCCGAGCTCCTGATGCGTGAGGAAGAAGAGGGCGTCTTGGTCCGGCAGCAGCTCCTCCGCGACCATCTGCGAACCGAGTGCGCGGTAGGCGTGCTTGAAGGCGGTCGTCACCGCCACCAATCCAGATTTGGTGTATTCACGGCTGCGAATCGCGGCGTGCGCGAGTGGGAGCAGCCGGCGAATGAATGGGTGTCGCCCAGAAGACGGCTGCTTTACCCTCTCGGTACGACGCGGCGTTCCGTGCTCCAGCCGGGCGCGAAGACCCGACTGCAGCGACGCGATCAACGGCGCAGGATCCACGGCCCATCCTTTTTGGCGCAGCTCGAGCTCCCGGACGGCGCGGTGTCCGTGTCGTTGGAGGTAGCGTTGAAATTCCTCGCCGGCGCTCGCTGCGTCGCTCGAGCAGAGCCAAGCGAGCGCTGCCTCCGAATCTGCGGACGCAAACGCTTCCCGAGCATCAGGGTTGTCCAACAGCCGATCGATCACGCGCTCGACCCCCTCAGCGATGTCGGCGCTCTCGACGTCCTTGGCGCCCGCGAGCATCTCTGCAACTTCCGCATGATGCTCCTGAGTGGGCTCCTCTCCCTTTGCGAGGATGCCGAGCAGGATGGGGCTGAGTGCGCCGGAAGACGCCGACGACAGCAGATGGAGCTCGTAAGCGTTCCAAACCTGCGGAAGGTGCTCGTCGATCCCACGGTACAGCTCTTGCGCCGATCCCAGCTTTGGGAGGTCCAGGGCGGCTCGGAGGGCATCGAGCGCCCTACGATGCTTTGCGGCAGCGAGGAGGAGGGCAAAGTAGCGGGCCCCGTTCATTGCGCGTGTGAGGGCAGGGGCGGGCTCCGGGTCCAAGACCTCCTCGACATCGCGACCGCACAACGCGATGCACATCTGAGCTTTGGTAGACCCGGCCACTGCGGCTGCCAACTCGGAGAGCGTCGTGAGATTGATGAACAGGTGACCGTAGAACATCCCGACATACCGAATCCCTTCGCCTGGAGGGATACCGACACCCATCCGACGGTATGTGCGCTGCATCCCGATATCGATGCCGCGCCCGGTGATCGAATAGGTCAGGGGGGTGACGGCACCCGGCATCATCTCGCCGATGTTGCACCAGGTGTATACGTCGGCCGGATCAGGGTCGGTGTCGAGCTCGTTTGGGTCGGCCGGAAGCTGTGTGATCGGACGGGCCTGCAGCCATCGAAGCTCACCGTCCTGGTCGATCGCCCACTCCATGTCGAGAGGCGCCCCGTATCTCTCTTCGGCTCGCAGCGCACCGTCGAGTAGCAGCGTGAGCTCCGCGTCGCTCAACACTGGGTCGTCGCCGTGCACGTCGCTCTCGAACACCGACCCATCTCTTGCGAGGAGCCAATGGTCTGGCGTCGCGTGCCCGCTGACGAGCGCCTCCCCGAGGCCGGACACCGCGTCGACGACGACTTGGTCGCGCCGTGCGTTGATCGGGTTCGCGGTGAACAGCACACCGGCCACGCGTGCATCGACCATCTGTTGCACGACGACGTTCATCTGTACTTCGCGCTGGCCGGTCTGCTCATCGCGATAGGCAACCGCCCTTGCGTTCTCCAGCGAATCAAGACAGTCCTCGATCGCTGTGCGTAGCGCCTCTGTTCCCTCGACGTTCAGTAGCGTGTCGTACTGGCCGGCAAAGGAAGCGTCACCGGAATCCTCCCCGGTCGCCGAAGACCGAACCGCGACTTTCCTCGCCCCAATGCGGGCGTAGTGCTCGTCGAGGTCGATGGGGAGGTTCCCCGACGTTGCTCCCGTGATGACAAAACCTGCTGGCACGTCGAAGCCGTAGCCGAGGAGACGGACCAACCCTTCGGCCTTCCCGCCAACCGCTTCTCCCACGATCGACTCGAGCGGAATGCACTTGGGCTCGGTCATTCCGGCTTCGTGCGGCTTTTGAGACGGCTGATGATTTCGGATGAGCAGCCCTGCGGGACCGGGAAGGGCGACGAAAAAGCAACGCGTTCGGCCAGCGAGCCGTAACGGGCGTGCAGGATCTCCGCGACTTCCCCGGGCGTTCCAACCGCAGCGATTCGGCTGAGAAGCTCGTCGTCGATCAACGCTGCCATTTCGTGCCAGCGGCCCTCTTTGGTGAGCTGGCGAAGCTGCGGCTGCAACTCTGCGCGGCCCTCGACCTCGAGCACGCTCCGGTACGCCGGGGTCGATGCATAGAACGCGATCTGATTTCGGGCCATCGCGCGGGCGTTCTCAAATCCGGCTTCATCGTCGCCGGTCACCACCATCACCTGTGCGCAGAGCGTGAAGTCCGAAAGCTCTCGGCCCGAGTTTGCAAGACCTCGTTCCAGGTTCGGCCGCATCACTTCCTCGAGCGAGCGCTCGGTGTGGAACGGATGCAAGAGCATGCCGTCGGCCACCTCGCCCGCTGCCTCGGTCATCTTGGGGCCCACGCCTCCGAGAATGATCGGAGGAGGCCCGCCCTTTGCGGGCCCGGGGTTGAAGAACGGCGGCATCAAGGTGTGCTTGTAGAACTCGCCACGGAAGTCGAGCTTCTCGTTGGAGTTCCAGCTCGCGAAGATCGAGCGGAGAGCGCGCACGAACTCCTTCATGCGGGAGACAGGCTTGCCCCAAGGCATACCGAAGCGCGACTCGATGTGCGGTCGGATCTGCGAACCGAGACCGAGCCAGAACCGGCCGTCCGAAAATTGCTGAAGGTCGTGGGCCAGGTTGGCGACTGTCATCGGGGTTCGGGCGAAGGCGATCGCGACCCCGGTGCCGATTTCCAGCTTGGAGTGTTCGGCGGCCAGGGCGAGCGGCATGAAGGGCTCATGCGGCCCCTCAAAGGTGAAGCATCCGTCGAAGCCTGCCTCCTCGAGCTCGCGCACTCGCACGGGGATCTGCTTCATGTCGGTGACCAGCAATCCGGCGTCGATCTTCATCTGTTTGGGCTCCCGTGAGGACAGGCTCGTGGCATGAATCGCGGGACGCTGTCAAGCGCCGCATACCCTTGAAAGCAAGCCCTAAACGTTCTACTCCCGCATCCGGAGGTTTCGATGACCGCACGAACCGGGCTTCTCCCATTCTGGAAAAACTACGACCGCAAGCTCTACCTCAAAGCGGCGATTCTCGCCGATGAGCTTGGCTACGATTCGTTCTGGATTCCGGAGGCATGGGGCTACGAGATCTTCTCGCTGCTCACCGAGGTCGCGGTTCACACGAAGCAGATCAAGATCGGCACCGGCATCGTCAACTGCTTCAGCCGCTCGCCAGGTCTCTTGGCGATGAACGCCGCAACGGTCGACGAGATTAGCGAGGGGCGTCTCATCCTCGGACTCGGCACCAGCGGCAAGCGTGTCATCGAAGGGTTCCACGCCCGCGAGTTCAACAAGCCGCTCACCCAACTGCGCGACGTCATTCGGGTGACGAAGACGCTCCTCAGCGGCAAGCGTCTCCATGAGAGCGGCGCAAAGCTTCACGACTACCGTCCATTCGAGCTTGCGATGAAGCCGTTACGCGCCGACGTGCCGATTTACGTCGCCGCGCTCAAGCAGAAGTCAATCACGTCGATCGGCGAGCTTGCTGACGGATGGATTCCCACGTTCTGGCCTTACGCCAAGCTCGAGCAAGGGCATGCCTGGATCGCCGAAGGCGCAGCCAAAGCGGGACGCGAACCAAGCGAGATCGTGACTGCGCCCTTCACGTCGGTCATCCCGTTGGGCGACGCGGGTATCCAACAGGCCCGGCAGCTCATCTCGTTCTACATCGGCGGCATGGGCGATTACTACAAGGAGCTGCTCAGCGGTTTCGGCTACGCGGACGAGTGTAAGCGGGTCGACGATCTCTACCGCGACAAGAAGACCCGGTCGCAGGCGGCCGAGGCCGTGTCAGACGAAATGATCGAGGCGCTCACCATTGCCGGTGACCCGAAGTACTGCATTTCCGAGCTGAAGCGCCGTCGCGAGTACGGGATCGACCTTCCGATCTTGAATCTCCCGACGAATCTGCCCTGGGAGATGACCGAGATGTTCATTCGGACGATGGCGCCTTCGGCCTAGGGTTCTTTGGCCTGCGCCCGCCTCTTGCTATCCTGACGGCGTGTGGAGGGGACGCTACGACGCAGAGGGCAGGTTCGGCCGGGGGGCGGGTTTGTGCACGCTGCTCGTTGGACTCGGGTGCAGCGTCTACGATCCGAGCTTGATCGACAACAGCACTGCGGGCGTACCGGATCGGCCGCCCGAGAACACGAGCTCCCCTGACGACAGCGGGTCCTTAGCCTTCGCGCTCAAGGACATCTTCATCAGACAGTCCGCACAGATGGCGGCCGGCATCGGCATCGACCTGGACTCGACGGTGACGACCGGCCGTGACGATGGGACCTGCGAGCCCCGGGTGGTGGACGGCGCGGTGGTCGGCCAAGCAGTGGTCGACGGCGAAAAAGGAATCGACAATTCGCTCGGAGCGAGCCTCCTGCCGAGCGTTGGCAGCGCGCTTCCTTGCCTCGAGGACAACATCGCGCTCGCGCAGGGACGCGGAACCGGGACCGTCCTTCTGTGGGTTCAACACTGGAACGGAGAGCCCGACGACGCCAGTGTGACGGCGATGCTTACGACCGCAGTCGATGGGACGAACGAGGATCCGTCGCTGGTCGGCTTTCGCGGTAGCGACCCCGTCAATCTCGTGTACCTGCAGGGTGGCCAGGGCGCCGAAGCCCCAGGTCCCAGATGGGACAGTGAGGACTCATGGTTCCTCGACCCGGCCGACTTCGATCTGGACGAATCTGGCCAGGCGAGCTTGGACCTACCGAAGGTTCAGCAAGTCGAGGCATACGTGGCCCTTGGCCGCTTGGTCGCGCCGCTTCTCCCAGGCACGGGGTTCAAGCTGATTGCCGGTGATGGCACGGTGCCGAGTGATGGCGCCATGACGGTCGTAGTCAACGGCGGCTCCATCATGGGGGACATCAGTGCAGACCGTACCCGGCTGGAACACGGCCTTTTCGCAGGACGGTTCAGCATCGACAAGCTCGGCGAGGCCACGCCGAAGATCGGCATGTGCGACATCAATGCCGCGGTCATCGAGTCGCTTTTCGGTCAGTTCGCCGACATCCAGCAATCCCCCGACAGCGACGGAATCGGTGCGGAGTGCGACGCCTTCAGCTTGGGCGTGACCTTCAACGGGGTTGCCGGCCAGATTGCGGGCTTGGCCGAGTCTTCCCGACCCGAGCTCGAGCCTTGTGCGGCCGCAGAGCCCGTCGAGGTCGATCGCTGTTGTCCGAGTGAGTGGCTGTCTGGCAAGACGCGCGCCGCTGTCTGCGATACGCCAGGAAAGATGATCAAGGCTGAGCGCTTCGATGCGCTCCCAAGCACGGTTCAGATCCCAGTGCCCGCGCCGGGACTGTTCTAGGAGCTCCTGCTTCGCTCAGCCGCCCGCGTTTCGGCGCTGTCGTACCGAATCGGCGAGGCCTTCGACCACCGGCACGGTGACGTCCCAGCTCATGCATGCGTCGGTGATGCTCTGCCCATAGGTGAGGTCGGTTCCCGGGTCGCCGCTCTGCCGGCCGCCCACGAGGAAGCTCTCCAGCATCACACCGAACACGCCCGTGCTGCCTTGTGCGACCTGTTGTCCGATTGCGATCGCGACACCCGCCTGTTTCTCGTGGTCCTTACCGCTGTTCGCGTGACTGCAGTCGACCATGATGCGCCCTTCGAGACCCGCGCCTTCGAGCATCTCCACTGTCTCCGCGACATCCTCGGGCTGATAGTTCGGTTTGCCGGCTCCGCCGCGGAGGATGACGTGGCAGTCGAGGTTGCCCTTGGTTGCCACGATGGCGGTGATGCCTTGCTTGGTTACCGAGAGGAAGTGGTGAGGGTTGCGAGCCGCTTTGACGGCTTCCACGGCGATTTTGACCGTGCCGCGGGTACCGTTTTTGAAGCCGACCGGCATCGACAGGCCGCTTGCGAGCTCGCGATGGACCTGGCTCTCGGTCGTTCGCGCGCCAATCGCTCCCCAAGAAACGAGGTCCGCCACGAACTGGGGTGAAATTGGATCGAGGAATTCAGTGCCGGCTGGCAGATCGAGCTCCGCCAGCTCGCTGAGCAAGCCGCGCGCGACGCGGAGCCCATGATTGATGTCGAAGCTCCCATCGAGGTTGGGGTCGTTGATCAATCCCTTCCAGCCAACGGTCGTGCGCGGCTTCTCGAAGTACGTGGAAGTACGTGCGCATCACGATGAAGAGGTCGTCGGCGTGCTGGTCGCGTAGCGCCTTCAGGCGTTTGGCGTAGTCGAGCGCGGCCTGCGGGTCGTGGATCGAGCAAGGACCCACAACCACCAGGAGCCGGTCGTCCTTGCCGTGCACGATGTGGCTGATGTGCTGGCGTGCCTCCGCAATACGCCCGACCGCGTCCTCTCCAGGATGGATTTCCTCCATCAGGATGGCAGGCGGGATGAGCGGGCGAAGGCCTTCGATCCGGACGTCGTCGGTAGGTGGGCGGAACATGAGAGCGGGATTTCTCGCATGGAAGCGCAGCCGCGTCTCGGATGGCCCCCAGCAGGCTCCGCTGTGCTAGATCGCGACCCCGTGGCTGCGTTCGTCCGGCTCTTTCCCTTGTGGGTCACC
>JAFDAJ010000018.1 GCA_019313915.1 Deltaproteobacteria bacterium | reverse complement strand
CTTCCCGCGCAAGCCGGGCCGCCCGGGTGTCGAGCCCAGCGCCGAGGACCACAACCTGCCGAACGCCTCGATCGAGCGCACGTGTCACGCAGTCGTCGATGTACCGCGTTCGGAGGGCCATCCACAGCACCATCGACGGAAAGTGCTCGTCCCAACGCAGAGACAAGGCTTCGCCTTCGAGACCCGCGAGTCCGAGCGCCCAGGGGTCGTGACAGATCGCGTTCGGGCCAGCCGACGCGCGGCCGCGGTGGGCGGCGACCATGATAGCCGTCCGGCTGGCCGCGCGCGCCTCGGTCACGCCTAGTGCCCGCGCTCGCGATCGATACCGGGATGCGTCGCGTCGCCCGGCTCGTGGCGCGGGTTGGCGGTGAGGTACGAGCCGTCCCGCCCTGGGATCGAAAGAAGGGTTTCTTTATCGAACAGAAAGTGATCGCGGTTCGTCGAGGGGGGCATGTGTATGCCGGTGTCCATTCGAATCGCATCGCAGGGGCATGCCTCAACGCAGTAGCCACAGAAGATGCAGCGAAGCTCGTCGATTACGAACACCGACGGGTAGCGCTCGTAGCCGTGGCGCGGGTCATCGGGCTCGTATTCGGCGGGCTCGATGTGGATGCATTGCGCGGGGCATGCGGTGCTGCAGCAGAGGCACGCCACACAACGCGGGGAGCCGTCGACACGATGGGTGAGACGGTGGACGCCACGGAACCGCTCCGGGTACTCGACCTTCTCTTCCGGGTACTTCACCGTGTCGATCTCCTTCTTGGCCTGCGGCCCGAAGGTGTTCTGGAAGAAGCGGCCCATCGCGAAGCCGAGGCCTTTCGCGATTTCGGGAATGTAAATCTGCTCGGCGATGGTGCGTCCGGGCTTCTTGATGACTTTGACTTCAACTGCCATGGACGACCTCAGAAGAGCTTCTCGAAGAACGCGACCCAGCCGTCGAGCCACCCCGAGAGGATGAACGCGCCGACGACCAAGATATTGAGGAGGGAGATGGGCAGCAAGCCCTTCCAGCACAGGGACATCAGCTGGTCGTAGCGGAACCGCGGAAGTGACCAGCGAATCATCAGCTGGAACCAAATGAGCGCGATGATCTTGAACAGAAAGACGACGAACTGAATCGCCACGACGAGCCAGTGCACCAGCGGCACCGAGTAACTCGCGGCGACGAAGGGCAAGGAGAACTCGAACCCGTCGCGGTAGAGGAAGGGCACGTCCCAGCCACCGAGGAAGATGACGGACGCAATGGCCGCCAGCGATACGACCTCGACGAACTCACCCATGAAGAACATGCCGAACTTCATGCCGGAGTACTCCGTGAGGTAGCCGCCCACGAGCTCGCTCTCACCCTCCGGGAGGTCAAACGGAACGCGTTTCGTTTCGGCGACGGCCGCGACGAAGAAATTGACGGCGGCTAGGGTCAGCGGTGGGACGAAGATCCCCCACATGTGGTCGTGTTGCCACATCGTCATGTCCTCGAGCCGAAGCGAGGCGTAGATCATGAATGCAGGAACCAACGTGAGGCCGAGCACAACCTCGTAGCTCACCATCTGGCTGGCGGCGCGAATGCCGCCAAGCAGGGAGTACTTGTTGTCCGAGGCATAGCCGGAAATCGCGGCGCCGATGATGCCGGTGCTGGCGATCGCGAAGATGAAGAGAATGCCGACGTTGATGCTCGCCACCTGAAGCGGCACCACGGGGCCAGCGATTTCGCCGGTCCGCGGAAGGACCTGGTTGAGGTAGTCCCAGTGCAGCGAGCTCGCGAAGGGAATGACCGCGAAGGCCGCGATCGCGGGAATGAGCGCGATGATCGGGCCGGCGGAGAAGAGAAGCTTGTCGGCCTTCGGGGGCACGAAGTCTTCCTTGAAGATGAACTTCAGAGCGTCGGCCACGGGGTGAAGGAGGCCGATGAGCATGATCTTCCCGCCGTTGCGGACGATCATGCCGTGCACGCCGTACCCGGCTCGCAACACCACCGAGGCGCCGCCAAACGCGACCAGGCTTGCCGTCAGCGACGAGGTCGAAATCGGAAGAGGATTGCTCCCCTTGACCGCAATGAACGTCAACGTGACCAGCGCAACGATGGCGACGATGCCTGTCAGCGCCGCCAAGCGCCACATGGGTAGCCTTGCCCGATCGATGAACGTCACAGCAGAGGCGGGCAGCGTGATGGCCGCGCGGCTCGGTCCAAGCCGGTCTTGAATCATCGCGCTCTGGCGGCGCTCCGCCCAAATGAGAACCGGCGCGAAGCCGCCGACCGTGATCAACAGAATGGCCAGAACCTTCACCAGGGACGAGACGACGAGGAAGGTCGTGGTCATTGGGCCGCCTCCACCGCGTCCGCGAGGCCCTGACTCAACTCCTGGAAGTCCTTGATCCCGAGGTCCTTGCCGAGCTTGCCAGCCAGTTCCGCGATCGTCTTCCAGGCCGGCTCGATGCCATCCGGCGGCGAGAGCGTGGGTCCGAACGCCTGTGTCAGACCTTTGCCGTTGACGAAGCTTCCGTGGATTTCAAAGGTGTCCGCCACCGGGATGACAACCGAGGCCGAGGCGGGCAGTGCCCCAACGTGGCTGGTCAGCGAAACAACGCCATCCAACGCAACCAGCGGCGCGAGTTCTTCCAGCTTCTCTGCGGTGGCCCATCCGAGTGCAAGCACGCCCTGCACGGCGCCCGACTGCACATCAGCGAGAAGGTCCCCGACCGATTTCAAGGTCGCGCCGCCCGCCGCTTGGGTTGCGCCAGCGCGATTCGGGTTGTTGTCGTCGCTCCGCAAGATGTCGTCGCCTTCCCATCCGCCGAGGGCCGCGAGATAGAGCCGATCGGCGCCAACGGACGCTGCAAGCTTGGCAAGCGCGAGGTTATCCTCGGTAGTGTGCTGCGCGCTCAACACCACCGCGAGCTTCGAGGCATCGACGGCCTTCAGCTTTGCGGCGGCGAGATCGAGCGCTTCGCCTTCGCCAACTGGAGTGCGCTCGTCACCGCGGCCAGCCGTCGGCATCAGAATCCGGTCGGTGTCCTGGCGCGCATACGTCATCATGCCGTCGTCGCACATCCAGAATTGGTTGACGTCGGCGTTGTCGCGCGGACGAAGCCGATAAACCTTGCCGTAGCGCGGGTCGTAGTCGACGTGGGTGTTGCAGCCCGTCGCACACCCCGTGCAGACTCCCTGCCCTGACTTGAGAAACCAAACACGCGCCTTGAAGCGAAAGTCCTGGCTGGTCAGTGCGCCAACCGGGCAGACATGCTCGGTCATCAAAGTGTACTTGTGGTCGAGCTCTCGACCGGGAGCGAGGACGATCTCGTTCTTGTTGCCACGCTCGCGCATATCGAGGACGTGGTCCTTGGCCACCTCGTCGCACACGCGAATGCAGCGCGTACACATGATGCATCGCTCGGCGTCGTAGACGATGGTTGGGCCAAAGCGAACGCCCTTCGGCTTGTGGACCGGCTCGGTGAGCTTGCGCTTCATCGTGCCCTGGTGTTCGTAGTAGTAGTCCTGCAGCTTGCACTCGCCTGCCTGGTCGCAGATCGGGCAATCGACCGGGTGATTGAGGAGCAAGAACTCCTGCACCGAGGCCTGGGCGGCCTTTACCTCGTCGCTGGTGGACGAGACGACCATCTCATCGACGGCCGCGAGCTGACATGCAGGCTGAAGCTTCGGCTTGCTGGCAGGAACGTACTCACCCTTGTCCTCGTCGAAGGCCAGCTGAGGCATCGCCATCTGACGACCACTTTCGACGTGCACCAGACACATTCTGCAATTCGCAGCGATCGACAGCCCAGGGTGCCAACAGTAGTGCGGGATCTCGATGCCCTCGCGCCAGGCCGCCTCCATGACGGTCTCGCCAAGCTCAAACGAAATCTCTTTCCCATCCAACACGAACTTAGGCATCGCTTACCTGTCGCACTCCCCGCCAATCATGTTGACCGAGCCGAAAGTGGGGATGATGTCGGCGATCATGCCGCCTAGAAGCATCTCGCGAGACGCTGCGAGGCCGTACCAGCACGGCGGCCGAACCCGCACCCGATACGGCGTGCCACTCCCGTCCGACACGATGTGGAAGCCCAGTTCGCCGTTGCCGCCTTCGGTGAAGCTGTAGACCTCGCCCTTGGGCGTACGCAGGCCCTCCATGACGAGCTTGAAGTGGGCAATCGTCGCCTCAATTGTCGTGTACACGTCATCCTTTGCGGGGTAGACGATACGCGGGTCGTCGATGTTGATTGGGCCGTCGTCGGGCATCTGTTCGATGGCTTGCTCGATGATGCGGACCGACTGCCGAATCTCTTCGAGGCGCACCATGAAGCGATCCCAGTTGTCGCCATCCTCGCCAACCGGCACGTCGAAGTCGAAGCGGTCGTACACGAGATAAGGGTGGTCCTTACGGACGTCGTACGGAATGCCGGTCGAGCGCGCCATCGGCCCCGTGACCCCATAGGAAAGCGCCTGCTCCTTGGTCAGAACACCAACGCCTTGCATGCGGTCGAGGAAGATGCGGTTCCGGAGCAGCATGATCTCCGTTTCCTTCACGACCTTGTGCACTTCCGGAATCAGCCGCAGCACATCGTCTTTGAAGGTTGCCGTGGGGGGGGCGGCCATGCCGCCGATACGCCCGAAGCTATGTGTCATTCGCGCGCCGGTCTCGCGCTCGAGGATGTCCCACACCCAGTCACGGACTTTCAGCAACCACAGGAATGGCGTGAACGCGCCAAGTTCCATCGCCGAGGCGCCGTTGCACGTAAAATGGTCTGCTACACGCGCCAGCTCGCCGAGGATGACTCGGTAGTACTGACAGCGCTCAGGAACTTCGATTCCGAGCAGCTTCTCGACCGCAAGCGCCCAGCCGACGTTGTTGAGCATCGGCGAGACGTAGTTGAGGCGGTCGACGTAGGGGAACACCTGCGCCCAGGTGCCGCGCTCGCATGACTTCTCGAAGCCGCGGTGCAAGTAGCCCGGCTGCACATCCAAGTTGACGAGGGTTTCCCCGTCGAGGTCGATCACCATGCGAATGGTACCGTGCATTGCGGGGTGCGACGGGCCCATGTTCAGGCGCATCGGGTCGGCGGAGAGCTCGAGCGAGGCCTGGTCGTTGGAGAGTTCGTCGGCGGGTTCCATCTACTGCCCCGAACCTTCCTCGGCGCTGTGCTCGGACGCTTCGCCCTCCGCGGATTCCTGAGCCATCCGCGCCTTGATGCGCGCTTGAATCTGCTGCGCGGCCTCTGAATCGCTGAGCGTACGCCGCTGGCCCTGCTGCACGCCAATTGCAGGCGACACCTGATTGTCTCCACCGGCAAGACGCGCCTCCCAATCGATGCGAGCGAACGGCTGGCCTTCTTCGATGCCGAACGGCGGCAGCTTGTCGATGTCGCTCACCTCACGGTATGGAACCAACGGCTGCGCCTTGTCGATGGGATAGTCCTTGCGAAGCGGATGCCCCACGAACTCGTCGTAGAGAAGGATGCGCCGCATGTCGGGATGGCCGTTGAACTTGATCCCAAACATGTCCCAGACCTCACGCTCGGCCCAATTCGCTCCCGACCAGATGCCGCTGAGCGTGCCCGGCTCTTCGCCATCTTTAACATACGTGCGAAGCCGAATGCGCGCCCCAGTCACCGACGAACGCGTCATCAGCAGCAAGTCGAACCTCGATGACTCACGCTCCGGATAGTCGACCGCGGTCAAATCGATGAAGTGGTCCATCTGCAGGTCGCTGTCGTCTTTCATGAACTGCGCAACCTCGGCCCAGTCTTTGATGGCCACCACCACTTCGTGATCGCCGAACGCGTCGCTCGTTTCGAGCACCCGTTCGCCAAAGTGAGCAGTGAGCCGCTCGACGACCGCCTGGCTCATGAGTTGCCCTCTCTCGTCCGGCCGGGCGCGCGTTCGGGAACGAGCCTTGGTGGCACGATGATGGGCTTACGGTCGTTGGCCTGAATCTTGTCCTGGAGCAGCATCAGCGCGTCGAGCACGGCTTCGGGACGCGGCGGGCACCCCGGGATGTAGACATCGACGGGAATGACTTTGTCGACGCCGGGAATGGTCGTGTAGTTGTCGTAGAAGCCGCCACATGAAGCGCACGTGCCAAAGGCGATGACCCACTTTGGATCCGCCATCTGCTCCCAGATGCGACGAACCGCCGGACCCTGCCGTTGACTGATCGTCCCGACCACCCAGAGCACATCCGATTGCCTAGGACTAAAGCGCGGCGCCTCGGCGCCAAATCGCGCGATGTCGTATCGGGGCGCGGCAGTCGCCATGAATTCCATGCCACAGCAAGCCGTGACGAACGGGTACTGGAACAGCGACCATTTACGCGCCCACTGAAGCAAATCGCTCAGGCGCGTGGTGACCGCGACCTCGCCACCGCCATCGATGACCTTCAGCTGTCCCATTCGAGGGCACCCTTTCTCCAGGCGTAGACCAACGTCACGCCGAGAACGATGATGAACATCACCATCTCGATGAAGCCCAGCCAGCCGAGCTCCTGGAACAAGCTCGCCCAGGGATAGAGGAACACGGCCTCGATATCGAAGACGACGAACAGAATCGCGGTCAGGTAGAATTTGATGCTCAATCGGATGTGGCCTGCGCCCGTCGTCTCCGAGCCCGACTCGTATGGAATGGCCTTCTCGGCCGTCATATTCTTGGGCCCGAGAACCGTCGTGAGGGCGAAGACGCCGACGGCGACGAGCACAGCGACGCCGAGCATCAGGAACACCGGTAAATAGGCCGAGAACATAGAGGGGCGGACTCCGCGACGGGGCTGATTGCGCCGGTCGAGGGTTGCTTAGTATCACCCTCAGGGGGTGTCAATGATGGTTGCTGGGCGGTTGCTACGATGCGCGACAGCAACGGATCGAATCACGGTCGCCAGCTCCGCGTGGCTGATCGCGATCGCAGAAATGCATGAGTGCGCGAGGGTTATCGTTTGGATCGAACTGGAGAGAATCTCGCGCCTGTGCCATGGTTCCGCTCGGGGATGGGGAGCCGCTGGAAGACAATTGCCGCCTTATGGGCGAGTTCGTGGCCGAGCACTGCCGTCGCCCAAAGCGCAGAGGCGCAGGAAGGGGGCATCGGAAGCGTCCTCAAGGCGGTCGATCAGGGCTTTGGCGCCAACGTGGTCGGCCCCATCGCGCAGGTCCTCTTCTTCGACCTGATCTTCTGGGACAACGGCGCCGAGGGCGATCTGAAACTCCCCTTCATCGTGTTCTGGCTAATCGCGGGCGCGACCTTCTTCACGCTCCGTTTCGGCTTCATCAACATCCGCGCCTTCAAGCACGCCTTGGTCGTCACCACCGGTCACTACGACAACCCGGACGACCCCGGCGAGGTGACGCACTTCCAAGCGCTCTCCTCTGCGCTGTCGGCGACGGTTGGGCTTGGAAACATCGCGGGCGTTGCGGTCGCGGTGGCCGTCGGGGGACCAGGGGCGATCTTCTGGATGATCGTTGCGGGCTTCCTCGGCATGTCGTCGAAGTTCATCGAATGCTCGCTCGGACAAATGTATCGCGAAGTCGGCGACGACGGGCACATCCTCGGTGGGCCGATGCGGTATCTCGATCGTGGGCTCGCCCAGCTCGGCCTTCCACGGCTGGGGCGCTTCCTCGCCATCCTGTTCGCATTGATGTGCATCGGCGGAAGTTTTGGCGGCGGAAACATGTTCCAAGCCAATCAAAGCTATGCACAGGTCGCCGAGGTCTTGCCGATCTTCTCCGGTGGCTGGGGCTCACTCGCGTATGGCGTCATTCTCTCGTTCCTGGTCGGCGTCGTGATCGTTGGGGGCATTCGCCGTATCGGACAGGTCGCGGGCTTCATCGTTCCGTTGATGTGCGGCGTATATTTGCTCGCCGGTCTCTTCATCATCATCACGAATGTCGATCAGGTCGTCCCAGCGTTCGGTAAAATCATCGGCGAGGCATTCTCGCCGCAAGCGGGCTTTGGTGGCATGCTCGGCGTACTGGTTACCGGCTTCCGCCGTGCGGCGTTCTCCAACGAAGCGGGGGTGGGCTCGGCATCGATCGCCCACTCTGCGGCGGCCACGGACGAACCCATTCGAGAAGGCATCGTCGCCCTCCTCGAGCCGTTCATCGATACCATCCTCGTCTGCACGATGACCGGATTGGTCGTGGTGATCACCGGCGCGTACGAGAGCGGCGGCGAAGAAGGCGTGCTCATGACGTCGAAGGCCTTTGCGACCGTTCTTCCATGGTTTCCCAAAGTCCTCAGTCTCGCGGTCTTCTTGTTCGCATTCTCGACGATGATCTCGTGGAGCTACTACGGAGAACGATGCTGGACGTTCCTGTTCGGCGCTCAGTTTTCGATGGTCTACAAAGGGCTCTTCTTGGTTTTCGTCGTGTTTGGTTCCGTGCTGAAGCTCGGCAACGTGATCGACTTCTCGGACCTGATGATCCTCGGCATGTCCTTCCCGAACATCCTCGGCGCGTTCTTGTTGAGCGGCAAAGTCAGTGCAGCGCTCAAGAGCTATTGGGGCCGCTACACGAGTGGCCAGATGCAACCGAGAAGGTAACTGCTAGGCTGGGTTCATGTCGGAGTTTGCCGCACGCCGCACGCAACTTCTCGAAGCCATCGGAGACGGCGTCGCGGTGTTTCCGTCGGCGCCGCTCGCGGTGCGCAACCGCGACGTCGAGCACCCCTACCGTCAGGATAGCGACCTCTACTATCTGACCGGTCTGGACGAGCCCGAGAGTGTGCTCGTGTTGACCAATCAGCACGAGGAGCATCGTGTGGTCCTCTTCGTTCGCCCGAAGAAGCGTGAGCGGGAGATTTGGGACGGGCCGCGAGCAGGCGTCGAGGGTGCGGTTGAGGCGTTCGGCGCCGATGTCGCCTTTCCGATCGAGGAACTCCCGAAGAGGCTTCCCGACTATCTCGGAAACGTCGAGCGGCTTCACTACCGGCTCGGGCAGAACGCCGCAGCCGACGCGCAGCTTTTCGCCTGCCTGAACTTACTTCGACGCGGCGAGCGGCGCGGGGTGACCGCACCCGAAATGATCATCGATTCCTCGGCTCACCTGCACGAGATGCGCCTGCGCAAAAGCGATGGCGAGCTGGCGACGATGAGGCGAGCCGCTGGGATCACCAAAGAGGCCCACCTGCGGGCCATGCAGCTCTCGCGCCCCGGGATGCACGAGTACGAAATCGATGCGGAGCTGCTCCACGTCTTTCGCAAGCACGGGAGCGAGCGCCCCGCCTACGAAAGCATCGTCGGGTCCGGACCCAATGCGACGATCCTGCACTACCGGGCAGGCAACCGTGTCTTCGGCGACGGGGAGTTAGTGCTGGTCGACGCGGGTTGCGAGCTCGACTACTACGCGAGCGACGTCACCAGGACGTTCCCCGTGAACGGCAAGTTTTCCGACGAGCAACGGGCGGTCTACGAGGTCGTGCTCAATGCGCAAAAAACGAGCATCGAGGCGGTGAAACCAGGGATCACGCTTCAGGCTCTTCACGACGGCGCCGTTCGTTCGATCACAGAAGGCTTGCTCTCGATCGGTTTGCTCGACGGCGAAGTCGACGCGCTCATCGAAGAGAAGAAATACGAGCCCTTCTACATGCATCGAACCTCGCACTGGTTAGGCATGGATGTCCACGACGTGGGCCACTACTACGTCGACGGCGAACATCGGCCCCTCGAGCCCGGGTTCGTACTGACGGTCGAGCCGGGCATCTACATCGCGACCGACGCAGAGGGTGTTGATGAACGTTGGCGCGGCATCGGCGTTCGTATCGAGGACGACGTGGTCGTCACCAAGAGCGGGCACGATGTGCTCACCAGCCACATTCCGAAAGAGATAGACGACGTCGAAGCGGCTTGCGCCTAGCGTCCGCTCGCTGCGTGCGGCCGCGTATCGCTGGGGCGGCTTGTGTGGTATGCCGCGCGGCATGTCAGTCGAACACACGATTGCTTTCGTTGGCGCCGGCAACATGGCGGGTGCGCTCATCCGCGGCCTGATAGGCACGGCCACCGTACCTGCCGACAGGATCATTGCCGCCGATCCCGATCGAGCTCGTCTGAGCTCGCTCGAAGCGGAGCTCGATATTGGCGTCACGACCGACAACGCGGAAGCCGTGAAAGATGCGACCGTCGTCGTGCTCGCGACGAAGCCTCAGGTGTTCGCCCAAGTGCTTCCCGGCCTCGCCGCCGCGGTGAGCCTGGACACGCTTTTGGTTTCAATCGCCGCAGGCATCTCGACAGGCATGATCGAGCGAGCATTTCCCGATGGCTCGCGTGTCGTTCGCACCATGCCGAACACGCCCGCCCTCGTCGGTGCAGGCGCCACCGCGATCGCAGCGGGCACTCATGCAACCGACGACGACCTCGAGCTCGCGGAGACTCTGTTTCGGAGCGTCGGCATCTCGGTTCGCGTTCCGGAGGCGCAGATCGATGCGGTGACTGGCCTGAGTGGGTCCGGGCCGGCGTACGTATTCGCCATGATCGAGGCGCTTCGTGACGCGGGAGTGCGCGAGGGTCTTCCCGAAGAAACCGCGCTTCAGCTCGCGTCGCAAACCGTGTTCGGCGCGGCCCGCCTGCTGCTCGATGAGAAAGAAGCGCCAGAGGTGCTGCGGGACCGAGTGACGAGTCCCGGTGGAACCACGCGTGCAGGGCTGGACGCACTTGAAACGGCGAGCTTCGCGGACGCGATCATCGGCGCCGTGCGCGCCGCGACCCGTCGATCCGTCGAGCTCGGCAAGATGGCCGAAGGGGCACTGGACTAGCGCTCAACAGGGGGACGCGGCCCGAAAATCGCGGTCCCGATCCGAAGCATCGTCGCGCCTTCCTCGACGGCTTGTTCGAGATCGTATGTCATCCCCATGGAAAGCTCCGCCAAGCCGTGCGCCGCGGCCAGCTCTCGGAGCGCTTTGAAGAACGGCCGCGTAGCGTCGACATCCTCGAGATGGGGGACGACGGTCATCAGCCCGCGTAGATCGACATTCGGCAACAGGCGCACCGCCTCGACCAGCCGTGGCACCTCTTCGGGCGCACAACCCGACTTCTGCGCCTCGCCGCCGACGTTGACCTGAAGCAACGCCTCGACATCGATCGCGCGCGTTGCCGCTCGCGCGGAGATCGCTCGAGCCAATCTCACCGAATCCACGGTGTCGACGGTGGCCCGGGCTCCCTCGATGAGCTTGATCTTGTTGCGCTGGAGGTGGCCAATGAAGCGCCAAGTGATGTCGGGCAAATCGCTCAACGCGGAAGCCTTGGCCGCGAGCTCTTGGGCGTAGTTCTCGCCGAACACCCGCATCCCCGCATGGTACGCAGCCCGAATCGCCTCCTCGGCGTGCCCCTTCGAGACCGCGATGAGTTGCACCGACTCGGGATCGCGCCCCACCCCCTCACACGCATGCGCGATACGTTCGCGGACGCATTCGATCGCACCCGCGATGTCGCGATTCATGGCCATTGCTTCAGCGCACCGTGCTCTACGAGCAAACCCACCACTTCGGCCGCCGGCAGACCCACCACGTTGGTGTACGATCCGTCGAGTCGCGTGACGAATCCGCTTGCGAGCCCCTGTATGCCATAGGCGCCCGCTTTGTCACCGCTCTCGCCTGCCGCGACGTAGCGCTCGAGCTCCGCGCGGGACGCCGGCCTGAACCACACCCGGGTTTCCACGACGCGGCACTCGATCACCCCGTCCCCGACCCGGCCAAGCGCCACGGCAGTTCTAACCACGTGGTCGCGCCCCGCCAAGAGCTCCAACATGCGCACGGCGTCAGCATCATCCCGCGGCTTGCATAGTCGCTGCTCGTCGACGCACACGATGGTGTCCGCCGCAAGAACGTACGCACCCGCATCCAGGCAGGCTCCCAACACGTCCTCCAACTTCGCCCGCGCGGCTGCTCGAACGAACTCCACGTCATCCTTGATTTGAAGCGCTTCTTCATCGGCGCCGCTTGGTCGCACCTCGGTGGCGACTCCGAGCGACGACAGGATCTCGCGGCGACGCGGCGATGCGGACGCCAAGATCAGCGGACGACGCGCTTCGTTCACGCGCTGTCCCCGCGCTCTTCCATCTGCGCCCTGTAGCGCCGAAGATAGCTCTGGCTTACCTGTTCGGGGTCGAGCCGCAGGCATTTGGCAACCTCCGTCACGAATCCCCTAACGTAAACAGCCGCCGGCAGCGTCTCAAACTCGTCCTCCTCGATGCATCGCAGGTAGTTGATGCCGACCTTCGTTCGCTCGCTGATCTGTTGGAGACTGGTGCCTTGTGACTCGCGAACTGCGCGAAGAAGCGCCCCGCTGAACTCGGTGTCCGGCGTAATGCTCGGCGCCGGCGGCAGCTCGCCAGGTGGCACCTGCTCCTGCACGGTTTCGGCCTTTGTTTGCGGGGATTCGGGGAACACCGAGATCTCGTACGGACGCCGGCGCGCTGGATCGAGCAGGACATCATAGGCCTCATCGATTCGGGTGCGCGCGGCTTCGAGTCCCGCTTCGTCGAACAAGCCAAAGGTGACGAGGTTCTCCGGGTCGAACACTCCACACATGCGTTTGTACGCGCGTCGAATTTCCTCGTCTGTCGCACCGCGTTCGACTTCGAGCACGTCGTGATGTGAGCTCGGAGGCACCTCACGCCACGGCGCACGATCCCTGCGGCCATCCTGCGACGCAAAGAGTCGTCTTGCGATCTTTTCGATGTTGCGGCTCGCTCGACTCCCCGGGCTCTCGAGCAGCAGCGGCCTCCGCTTTCGGGAGGACGTCCGAACCGCGTCGTCATGCTCGACATAGCCGAGGTACTTCAGAGGAACGCCGTAGCGCCGGCGCACCGCAACGGTGACTTGGTCGCCGAGCTCTAGATCGGCGCGAAGGCGTGCTTGGTTGACGATGAACGGAAACTGCACGGCGCCCATACAGTCTTCCAGTGTGTGTCCCAGCTCCGGCCACTCTCGCTGTACGAGCGCGGCGATGTCGGAGGGCGCGGGCGTCTGACCGGCTTTTGCGAATGCAGCGTGAAGCGCACTCTGCTGTCGCTCATCCGAAACCTGTGCGAGGACCATGGCAGCAAACACCTTGCGCACTAGTCGGTATAGCCCGCTGACCGCGTTGGGCTCCGGCATCGTCAACGCGATCCTGTGGGTTGCGTCACACCAAAAGCGAATCGCCGCATCGGTCGCAGCGGAACCGAGGTCGACGACGGCAAAGTCCGCGTCGTGTTTTGCCAATCGGCTCCGCAGCTCTCGCAACGAGCTACGCCGGGCGCTCCCTCGATGAGGCTCGCTCAAGCCGCCGTCCACCAGTTGGAGACCCGGAATGGGTCCGTCGACCGGCTCGCGCGAGGGAAGCGTGTTGATCAACTCATGGTCGAGCGTGGCGGCTAGGCTTGCCAGGCTGCCCTCAGCGCCGAACGCAGGCGCGGGCGCGACGTAGGGTGCGACGCGGGGCTCGATGCCGAGCATGGCGTGAAGGTCGGCTCCGGACGGGTCCGCATCGACCGCGAGCACGCGCTTTCCGATGGTGGCCAGGTAGATCGCGAGGTTGCCGCTAAAGAGCGAAGTTCCAACGCCCCCTTTGGCCCCGAGGATCGCAATCGTAGTTGGGGGCATCGAGCGCTCTTACCAATCGCCCGTTTCCCACGCAACGCCCTCGGCAGTCGTCCTCAGTCGTTGCCGTCGTCGGTGGCCAGCAGCGCGAACGGGTAGAAACGAGGACAGCCGCCCTCGTCGGGCTCCTCATCGGCTTCGGTGACCTCCGCCTCCATCGGTGGGTCGGCCGGCTGCCAGCCCGCCGCTCCCGAAATCCGGCGCTTTCGGGCCTCTGAGGTCCGAATCCGTACTCTTCCTATAGGTGCGCTCATCCGTGGCTGGGTCGTCATCCCCCCTCCGATCCAAATCCGTGCTGCCTTTAACACTAACGGATGTTTCCGAAGAAACCAGAACGACAGGGCGCGTGGAACACAAGACTGATAGATTCCCCCGGAATCGTGGGGTCCCAGCCATCAGAAGAGGTGCTCGAAGGCGTGGTCGAGGACGTGCTTTTCCGTAGTGATGACGGAAGGTTTGCGGTGATTCGTCTCGCCACCGACAAAGATGATGAGCTCTCGCCGTCCCACACCGCGGTGGGCGACCTCGGGCAGATCGCCCCAGGGGAAAATGTCCGACTCATGGGACGTTGGACGCAGCATGCGGTCTACGGGGCTCGCTTCCGCGTAACGTCGTTCACACCCACGATTCCCTCCACCGAGCAGGGGATGATCCGCTACTTGGGCTCGGGCCTCATCCCCGGTATCGGCCCCGCCCTGGCCGCCCGGCTCGTCGAGCGCTTCGGGCCGGAGACCCTCGATGTCATTGCGACCCAGTCGGCGCGACTGCGCGAGGTGTCCGGCATCGGTAAGCAGCGTGCAGAATCGATCGCCAAGGCCGTTCGCCAGCGTCGTGTCGAAGCGGAGACGATGAGTTTTCTTCACGCCCTCGGAATGGGCCCGGCGACCGCGCGCGAGATTGTCCGCAAGTACGGCGCCGATGCTCCGCGTGTTGTGCGAGATGACCCGTACATCGTCGCCGAGCAGATCCGCGGCATCGGCTTTCGCACCGCCGACCGTATCGCCGAGGCGCTCGGGATCGCGGGCGATGACTTGCGGCGTGTACAGGGCGGCGTGCTGCACCTCGTCGGCAAGGCGGTCGACGAGGGCCACGTCTTTGCGACGCGCCGCCAGCTCCACGATGGCCTCGAGCAACTCGACGTTCCGACTGACGCTCTCGAGGAAGCTCTACAACAACTGCGGACGCGTGAGCTCGTCACCATCGAAGATGACGCGGTCTACCCGCCGCCCTTGTATCGCGCCGAGGTCCTCGTCGCAGACGCACTGAGTACGCTCGCGAACCGTCCCAAGGCGAAGCAGCCGGTCAAAACCCACGACCACACGCTCAGCGACACACAGCGAAGCGTCGTGGAGGCCTCACTTGGAACCCATCTCTTGGTCCTCACCGGTGGCCCAGGCACCGGCAAGACGACGACCGTGCGCGCGATTGTCCAGGCTCACGCCGCGCTCGATCGACGAGTGGCGTTGTGTGCGCCGACCGGGCGCGCGGCCAAGCGGCTGTCCGAGGCAGCGGGCATCGAGGCGAAGACGATTCATCGGCTTCTCGAGTGGAACCCCGCGACCGGTCACTTCAATCGCAATCAGCGCCTTCCGCTCGAAGCCGACCTCATCCTCGTCGACGAGGCTTCGATGCTCGACATCCGCCTCGCCTCGCAGCTCCTCGCGGCGATTCCTCCGAGCGCGACGCTCGCACTGGTCGGCGACATCGATCAGCTTCCGCCCGTTGGACCTGGCCAACCGCTGCGTGACCTGATCGCGTCTCGGATCTGTACCACAATCCGCCTTCACGAGGTATTCCGGCAAGCCCAGCAGAGCGCCATTGTCCGCGGCGCCCACGCTGTGCTCGAAGGCCGCGTGCCCGAGCCAACACCTAGTGGGACCAAAGGCGACGGGGATTTGTTCGTGATTGCGGCCACCGACCCGGAGACCATCACCGATCTGTTGGTACAGTCGCTTCGACGCATGTCGGTCGCGTACGGCTTCGACCCACTCGCAGACGTGCAAGTCATGACACCGATGCGCCGCGGCCCGCTCGGGACCATCAAGCTCAACGAGGTTCTTCAAGAGGCGTTCAATCCGAACGCGCAACAGCAGAGCGACGCGCCGGCCTCGTTTCGGCGAGGCGACAAAGTGATGCAGCTTCGAAACGACTACGAGAAGGAAGTCTACAACGGCGACCTCGGCGAGGTGATTCGGATCGAGGGTGGCGTGACGTTCGTCCGCTTTGACGGGCGGGAGGTCCAGTACAAGGCCGATGAGCTCGATGCAATCTCACTCGCTTACGCGTGCACGGTTCACAAAGTGCAGGGCAGCGAATTCTCCGCGGCGGTGATCGTATTGCACAACGCCCACTTCATGTTGCTCAACCGCGCTCTTCTCTACACAGCACTCACTCGGGCGAAGAAGCTCGTGGTTCTGCTGGGCGACCCACGAGCCATGGCCAGCGCTTCGCGCAACTCGCTTTCCTACGAAACCAACTCGAAGCTGCTCGATCGCCTTCGGTCGCTCGCAGGCTAGCGGCCGTCGAACGCGCTGATCACGGCGTCGTGAAAAGCGGGACGAAACGCACGGATGGCGGCGTTATCGTCCGAGATGGCGACGCGATTGGTCAGCAGCACCACGACGAGTTGCCGCCGTGGGTCGCACCAAAGCGAAGTACCCGTGAACCCCAGGTGGCCGAACGCGTCCGCGTCGATCAACGAGCCCGCAGCGCTTCCTCGTTCGGTCTTGCCGTCCCACCCAAGGCGGTGGGTGCCCCCGGGTCTGACAGCCGTTGCGTGCCGGATCAGCTCCTCGTCCGAAGCCCCCCGCCTGCCGTGCCAAGCGCCCACGCAGGCAGCCCCAAACGTAGCCACGCCGGTGGCCGAACCGAACATGCCAGCATGGCCCGCCACGCCACCGAGGGCAGCGCAGTTGTCATCGTGCACCTCGCCTACGAGGATGCGCGCGCGCCAAGGCGACCACCCGGTTGGCGCGCACCTTGCCTTCCAGTCCTGCTCGGGCCGGCTCGCGCCGAAGAACACCGTGTCGTTGACCCCCAACTGCGAGGCGACCCGCTCCGCGACGACGGCGCTCAACGATTGGCCGGTCGCGCGGCTCATCGCGACTCCCGCCAGGATGTACCCGAGATCGCTATAGACCGACGTGCCAACCTTGCTCGCGTCCCAGTGAGAAAGAAGCTCTGTCAAGATCCACGTCCGCGCGGCATTGGTGCCCGGCTCCCCGGGCAGGCTTTCATAGAAAGGCACCCAGGCTTCGAGGCCGGACCGGTGGCTCAATACGTCCTCCCAATTGCGCGCGCCCACCGGAAGCCCCGCCGCTTCGGGGATGAGCTCGTCCACCCGTGCGTCGAGATCGAAGATGCCCATCTGGTGTAAACTCAGCGCCGCCATCGCTGTCCAAGGCTTGGTGAGCGAAGCCAAATCGTAGATCGTGTTTGCCGCAACCGGCTCGGATCCTTCCGCCAGGGCACCTGCGGCGACGTCGCTGTATGACCAGGCGCCTCCTTGCCACATCGCAACACAGGCGCTCGCGCCGGGGAAAACTCCGGCGGCGCATCCCGCTCCGAGCTGTTCCTGCAAAGTGCGCTCAATGCGCGTCGCCACGTCGTCGGTCACGAGTGGGGTCTACCCAATCGGCCGGCGATGGTCTACAGGAAGCGCCGACCCATGACCCTTCCCTATCTCACGACTTCGGTCGCCCCCGTCGAGGCCGAGTTTCGATCGACTCCCGAGGACTTCGAAGTCGAAGAGGTGCCTGCCTACGCACCTAGTGGAACCGGCGAGCATATCTTCGCGTTCATCGAGAAACGTGAGCTCACGACGAAGGACGCCGTCCGTGCGTTGTGCGAGAGCGTGGGCGCGGACCCCAAAGCGGCGGGGTGGGCGGGGCTCAAGGATCGGCACGCTATCACCCGGCAGTGGATCAGTATCTGGGGCACGACGCCGGACGCGTTGAGCCAGACGGCACTTGATGGCGTCCGAGTCCTCGCAGCGGCCCCTCATCCCCACAAGCTTCGAACCGGTCACCTCCAGGCGAATCGATTCCGCATCCGCCTCCGGCAACTCGACCGATCGAGAATAGACGATGTGCGCCGCGTGTTAGGGGAGATCGAAACCCGTGGTCTGCCCAACTACTACGGAGAGCAGCGCTTTGGCCGAGAAGGCGACAACGCACGGCGCGCCCTTCGCTGGGTGCTCGGCGAGGCACGCGCGCCTCGCGGCGGGTTCCAACGAAAGATGCAGATGTCCGCACTGCAGTCCGACCTCTTCAACCGCTTCGTTGCCGAGCGCGTGCAAAGCTCGACACTCGGGCAGGTTTTCGCCGGAGAGGTGATGAAGAAGCACGATTCCGGCGGCTTGTTCATCGCGACCGACCTCGAGGACACCCAGGCCCGGGCGGACGCCTGGGAGATCAGCCCCACAGGTCCGATGTTCGGCGCAAAGATGCGATGGCCCGAAGGAGAGGCCTTGGCCCGCGAGGAGGCGCTTCTGCAAGAGGTGGGGCTAACCCTCGATGACCTTGGGAAGTGGAAACGGATAGCCCCCGGAACCCGGCGCTTCGTCCGCATTCCGGTGCCAAACATAGGCGTTACTGTAAGTGACAATACCGTCGACCTCGAATTCACCCTACCCGCCGGCTCCTACGCCACCATACTGGTGCGAGAGATTCTCAAGCGGGATGCACAGCCCCCCCAGACCGGCTAAAAGCGCGCTTCTACCCGAGGAAAAGTATGATCGACATTCAAGAGAGACTCACAGCCTTCGCCATGCTCGGCGCAACGTGGGTCATGTGGCTTCTGGTTCTCCTCTCCATCATCGGCGTCGCCATCATATTCGAGCGGACCTATTATTTCTTCGCATCGCGCGATGACGTCCGAAAGCTCCAGGAGGATTTGCGGCTTCTACTCGCCAAAAACGACGTAGCTGGCGCGCGTGAGCGTCTGTCCCAGTCTGAGTCGTTTCAGGCCAAGATCGTCTATTCCGGCATCGAAGTGGTCGACGACGGAGCGGCAGCCGTTGAAGAGCGTCTCCAGGGCGCAACCTCGGTCGCACGCACCCAAATGGAGCGAAACCTCGGCTTCCTCGGCACCGTCGGCAACAACGCCCCATTCGTCGGTCTTCTCGGAACCGTCATCGGCGTCATCAAGGCGTTCCATGTGCTCGACGAGGCTGCAGGCAAAGTGACGAGCGGATTGATGACCGAGGTCGGTGAAGCGCTGGTCGCTACGGCGATTGGCCTCCTCGTGGCCCTCCCGGCGGTCGCCTTCTACAACTACTTCCAGCGACTGATCCGTTATCGCCTCACATGGGCCGATGCGCTCGGCCGCGACCTGCTCGCCTATCTCAAGGGCAGCGAGCGCAAAGGGAGCCGGTAGGCATGGCTGGCGGCTCACGTTCTGGTGACGACGACGACCTGATCACAGACATCAACGTCACGCCCTTGGTCGACGTCGTACTCGTGCTTTTGATCATCCTCATGGTCACAGCGACTGCCATCGTCTCGAAGACGATTCCCATGGAGCTCCCCAAGGCCGCGACGGGCGAGCAAACCCCGGCCACCCTAGCGGTGTCGCTCGATCAGCATGGCCAGCTGTTCCTCGACACGATTCCGGTCACCCAGGAAGAGCTTCGAACCCGCGTCCGTGCTGCGCGTGAGACCGACGAGGACCTCCGAGCCGTCATCGCAGCCGACGGCCGAATCGCACACGCGAAAGTCGTCCAGGTGATCGACATCCTGCGCCAAGAACGCATCACCAAGTTCGCGATCAACGTACGTCCCGAGGAGATTGGACGCTGACGAGCGCTGCGGCCCACCCGATGTCCACTCCGCTCGAGAATGTCGCCCCCTGGGTGCTCGAAACAGGATGGGTCGTGTTGGCGATAGTGACGCACGCCTTGTTTCTCGGTCTGATGCCTGACGCTCCGATGGGGTTCGGTGCCGAGGACCCACTCAACACGGTGGCGATCGCGATCGTCGAAGAGGACCCGGTCACGCCCGAGCCGGAAGAGCAAAGTACGGAGCCAGAAGAGCCGGCCGAACCCGAGCCCGTAAAGCCCCCGCCCAAACCCAAGACCTTCAAAGCGCCCAAAGAGCCACCCAAGGCACCCGAAGAGCCCCCGGCCGCTGCGCCCGAAACACCGGTTGCATTTGACAACATCGTCCTGACCAACGACGGCGACGAGCCCTCCTCCTGGGCCGTGGACCCCGGCTCCGGCGAAAGCAGCGACAAACCGATCGGCCGGCCCGACGCCGTCGTCACCGGAAGGAGCCGCGATGGCATCGTCGGGGGCATCGTCGGAGGCACCGGCCTCGGGGTTGTCGTCGATGTGGGCGACCTCTCGAGGCAACCGATTCCGCCGTCTTTGAAGCGAAAGCTAGAAAAACTCTACCCGAAGAAAGCGCGTCAGGAGGGGATCGAAGGCGAAGCGGTCCTTCGACTTCAAATCGCCGCCGACGGCCTCCCCGCCAACATTCGAATCATCTCGGAAGACCCGACCGGCTACGAGCTCGGACGAGCATGCATGAAGACTCTGCAAGGCGAGCAATGGAAGCCCCCCATCGACAAAACCGGCAAGCCAGTCACCACCCGCATAACCTACCGCTGCGGCTTTGAAATAAAATATTAGCCCTTCCAAAAAGGGGACTGTCCCCCTCTTGAAAGGGCTAATTGGCGATTGTTGAGGGAGGCACTTTCTTTGACCGGGGGATTGGGGGAGCGGTACCTGTGGGCCATGCGGTGGACGCTATTTGGCCTGCCTTTGCTGGTGTTGGGCTGTTGGGGACAGGGTGAGGAGCCGCCCGGCGAGCCGATTGGCACCTTCAACGCGGTTGGGTTCATGGTGGAGCAGAGCTGTGGCGCAGCGGTTCCCGCTCCCGACCCACTCCAGCTCGACTTCGAGCTGCGTAGCGAATCCAACGGTCGCGCCTACTGGCAGCGACTGGGCGGCGGAATGTTCGCCGGCATAGAGAAAGACGGAGAGTTTACCTTCCAGGTCAGCCAGAGCTGGATGGTGGTCGAACCGGATCGCTTCCGTGGGTTCGTGGGCTGCTCGGTGACGCAGCGCGACATCTTCACCTTCGTGGTAGAAACCCTCGACGTGGAAACCGACAGTGATGCGGGCATCGTGGATGGTGGCGTCGAGGACGCGGGCGTCAAGGACGCGGGCGTCGAGGACGCGGGCGTCGAGGACGCGGGCGTCGAGGACGGTGGCGTCGACGAAGAGTCCGACGCCGGCGTTGAGCCGGTGCTGCTCACCCTTACCGGGTCGCAGATCACCGAGATCATCCCCCTGACCGGCTCAGACTGCACGCCCGCAGTCGCCGCGCTCGGTGGTCCGTTCCTCGCACTCCCCTGCCGCGTGGAATACGTCCTCTCCGGTGAGGGCATCGCCATCAACGTCGAGTGATTTCGGAAGCAGCGACGGCGGTCAGCCCTCGTCGTTCGGGAACTCAGAGGGCCTCAGCGCCCCCTTGGGGACCGGCGGCGACGGCAGGGGCGGAGGCTCGCTATCCTCATCCGAGAAAGGCCCCGGCAGTCGCTCTGCGCGGATGATCATCTTCGGAGAGTGGACGCCAAAGAAGATCCCTTGTGTCGCTTCGCGCCCACTAATTTCGTCAACTCGGAAACCGTTGCGCTCGAGGAGCGAACGGATTTCGTGAAGTGCGTACAGTCGAATCGAGTAGAGGCGGTCGTTTTGTTGGCCGCTGTGGCTCGCGACTCGGCGCTTCACGCGGAGCCGGGACATCTCGTAGTCGAAGTCCGTCTCTTCCATGCACACCGCGCCATCGACCTCGAACCAAACTTGGTTTGGCTGTGAGCCGATGATGAAGTCGCGGTTGATCACCTCGAGCAACAGCATTCCGTTCGGCGCCAGCGCTTGATGGAACTGCCGAATGGCGAGCTCGTTTTCCTCTTCGCTGAAATAGCCGAAGGTCGTGCCCCAACAGAGCAACGCATCAAACGGTTCTTCGAAGGTCACTTCGCGCATGTCGCCACGCACGAAGTCGATTTGTAGCCCCCGGTCTTCGGCTTCGTCATAAGCGCGCGAGACCATCGTTGCGGAGATGTCGAGACCGACGAGGTGATAACCCCTGGAGGCGAGCTCGACCGTCTGCACGCCCAGCCCGCAGCCCACGTCGAGCACGCGCGAGCCAACCGGCATGCTGAGCGCACGCTCGATGAAGTCGCACTCGGCCGCAACCTCCTTGGGCGGCGCCGTTCGCACGGTTCGCAGGTAGGCCTCGCCGAAGAAGTGCTCATACCAAGGCCCATCCTCGTCCGCCTCGACCTCGGGAGGCCCCGCGCCCGTCGATTCGGTGGGCGGTGGAGGTGGCTTCGGAATCGGAATCATCATCTCCGCTGCTTTTTCTGGCGGCGGGGCAATATCGCTGCGCGAAAGAACGTCTGCGTCTTCGAGGAAAAGCTCTTCGGGAGGTTCGCTGTACCTCGGCGTAGTCGGCGGCCTGCTCGACGGTTGACGAAGCTCGGGCGGATTGCTCGACGGCGGGATCGCCGGCGGATCACTAAAGTGCACGTCGATCGATGGCTCGGAGAGGTCGGCCGGATCAACCTCTGGCTCGTCACCACCGAACGGATCTGGCTCGGTCATGAACGACGGCTCAGTGGGGTCGCGGTCCTCGTCAGGTTCGACCGCCGCCGTCACGCCGCTCGGCGGATCGAGCTCGACGACGTTCGAAACGGAGTGAGCAGCACCATTCCCGTTGCCCTCGGACTCGACCGAATCGTCGAGCATGCTGGCGCGCGGGATGTCAGCGATCGGAACGCGAAGCGCGCGCCGACGCCGCGAAGCGTGAGACTGCACAGCCTCGGGCTTGTCGGCGGACTCACCGCTCATCGACACCCCCCGTCGCCATCGCTTCACCCATTCGAATCGATGCGCCTGCTTGTGCAACGACGTCGAGCTTGCACTCGGGCGGCGTCATTACGATTGCGGTCGAACCCATGTGAAAGACCCCGAGCTCGTCACCGCGATCCCGCGGAATTGGAGAGTCGGCATAGCTGCGCAGCCCCGGAGTGTCCCCCCGGTTGGTCTGCACATCATCAAAGCTCAACCCGATGCGTCCCACACCGATCGCCCCCACCATGATCGTGGTCACAACTCCGTGAACCACGCCTTCTTGCACAATAGCAAGGCGTTCGTTCCTTGCGAAAAGCTGAGGGATAAAGTCGGTCCCAATCCGGTTCACAGGGAACAATGTGCCCGGTATGTACCGCATGCACTGTACGCTTCCGCAGGTCGGCGCGTGTACGCGATGGTAATCACGCGGCGAAAGGTAGACGATGAAGTAGTGACCACCCTCGTAGGCCGCCGCCGCCTCGGGATCACCAAGCAGAGCCGTTGCCGTGTAGGGCTGCCCCTTCACCGTGAGCTCGCCACCTGCTGTGATCGCGCCGCAGTCCTCGAGTCGTCCGTCTGCTGGGGATACCAGCGCCTTGGGGTCGGAATCGACCACCCTGGTCCCATCGAGGAGCCTTCGGGTGAAGAAGTCGTCAAACGTGCGAAACCCGCCAGGCGGCATGGCCACCTCGCTCAAATCCACGTCGTACGCGCGAACGAAGGCAGCGACCGCCGCATCGACCACAGGCTGAGGTGCTCGCGACGCCGCAAGGCTGCCAAGCGCCCTGCTCAACCGCTTCCGCGGCAGAACACGAACCGTCTGCGCGGCTAGTCGTGAAGCACTCTTCCCCATGAACCGGTGCTGCCCGCAAAGAGTATCCGACTCGGCGGCGCCGCGTCAAACCCCTGCGACCTGACAAGTCTGCGAAATCCCGAAGAATTTGGGATCAGAGAGATTAGGACGCCCCGCCGGGATCAATCCCAACGGGGCATTCACGATCAGGGAATCAGGGCTAGACCGCCGCCTCGCCGCGCTCACCCGTACGGATTCGCACCGACTCCTCGATGGGCGAGACGAAGATCTTGCCGTCACCGATGCGGCCCGTCTTGGCTGCATTCTCGACCGCTTCGATCACCGAAACGACCAAGGAATCAGGGACGACGATCTCGACCTTCACCTTGGGGACGAAGTCGACCACATACGCGGACCCCCGGTAAACCTCTCGCTTACCACCCGTGCGGCCAAACCCTTTGACCTCCGTCACGGTCATGCCTTTGATGCCAACCTCGTTGAGGGCATCCTTCACCTCATCGAGCTTGAAAGGCTTAATAATGGCTTCGACCTTCTTCATGGGACCTCCGAACTTCAAGCAGCCCAACGAGAACCGCCGATGCGAATGGGTGTACCCCCCGATTGTTTCCGAATTGTTTCGTGGCCGTAAATACGAGGGTGGGGGCGCAAAGTATGCTCGAATCGGCGACTCGAGACCCCGAGCTCAGAGCTGCTCGCGGCGCTTGGCGGCGGGGTCGGTCTGCGGCGGCCGTCGGTAGAGCCCCGACGCCTTCACCATGAGGGTGTGGACCTTGCACGCCGCGGCTGGTTTGTCCTCGAGATAGAGGACCGGGCAGCGGCCAATTTCGACCACGTCCATGCCAAGCTCCCGCGCCCGTGCCACGGCTTTGGGGTGCCCTGTTCCAAACGAGAACCAGACCCGCTTGCAACCCGCCTCATGCGCAAGGTCCACCGCGCCCGATGCGGTTTTCGGGTGCACCCAAATCACAGCCAGGTCACCCCGGTCGTCGGGAAGCTCGGCAACCGTGTGATAGACCTTGCCGCCTTTGGTCGGCCCGCGCGAGACCGGAAGGCCGCCCATGTCCAGGCAGTAGAACTTCTTCCCGATGCGTGTGTACACATCGTACGAATACCCGGGAAAGCGATCCTCTGATGCGTTGCCGATCAGTACCAGGGGCTCTGGGCTGTTGATGACTCGTTCGAGCGGATGCATGTGGACCTCCACCCGAACGCTAGCACGGTTAGCCGCCGTGCTAGGCTCCCACGCCCATGCCTTCGCTTCTCAACACGGTTCGTGATCTAGAGCGTCTTCGGCAGATCGCTGGCGTCCTCGCGGTACACGGATTCGGGGAGGTCGTCGATCGAACGGGACTGAGCACGTTGATTCCTGGCCGCAAGCGCGGTGACGACGCGCGGATGCCCGCGGGCATTCGGCTTCGGAAGGTCTTGGAAGACCTGGGTCCTTCGTTCGTGAAGCTCGGGCAGCTCATGTCGACGCGCCCTGACCTCATTCCCGAGGACATCCTCGTCGAGCTCAAGAGGTTGCAGGACAACGTGCCGCCGGAGCCCTTCCCTGCGATTCAGAAGCAAGTCGAGCGGGAGCTCGGCTGTGGGCTCATGGATGTCTACGATTCATTCGAAGAGACCCCACTCGCCTCGGCGTCCGTCGCGCAAGTGCACCGGGCTCGCCTTCGGAACGGAGACGAGATCGCCGACGTGGTCGTGAAGGTGCAACGTCCGCAAGTGCAGGCCTTGATGGCGCGGGACATCGATCTCCTCTATTGGCTCGCGCATGCGATTGTGCGGTCGATGCCCGAGTCTCACCTGTACCGGCCGGTGAGCCTAGTGGAAGAGTTTGATCGCTCCGTCGCCGCAGAGCTCGACTTCTTGCTGGAGGCCGACAACCACGAGCGGTTCACTGCGAACTTCGAGCACAACCCCCACGCGAAATTCCCGAAAGTGTATCGACGCGCGAGCGCCAAGCGCGTGCTGACGCTCGAGTATCTCGAGGGCCGCAAGGTCTACGCAGCGCAGCGTGCCGGGGTCAGCGGTGAGCTCATGGCCAAGCGTTCGGTCGAGATCATCATCCAGCAGATCTTCGAAGACGGGTTCTTTCATGCCGACCCGCATCCGGGAAACATCATCATCATGGGCACGGACGACGACCCCGTCATTGGCATGATCGACGTCGGCATGGTCGGCCGGCTCACTCCCAAGATGCGGGACCGAACCATCGACTTGATGCTGGCAGCCGTACAGGAGGACTACGGCGGGATCGCCGACGCGCTTTACGCGCTCGGGCGGCCCACACACAAGGTGAGCCGTGACGCCTACAATGCCGAGGTCGCGACTTTGGCGCAGCGCTACCTCGGTAAGCGGCTCAAGGAAATCGAAATCGGTCCACTGATCCGCGACCTCGTCAAGGGCTCGCGAAAGTTTGGCATCGAGATGCCCACTGAATTCCTGATGCTCGGCAAGAGCCTGATGACGGTCGAAGGCGTCGGCAAGGAAATCTACCCGGAGCTCGATCTTCTCGAAGAGGTGCGGCCCTACTTCATAGAGCTGTTCCAGCAGCGCTATTCGCCCGAGCGCATGACGCAAGACGCACTTCGGGGCTTGCGCCGGCTCGGCGGTGCGGCATCCGGAATGCCGCTACAGGTCGAAGAGATTCTCGACGACCTGCGCAACGGCGCCTTCACTGTCCGCACGCAACAGACGCAGCTAGAGTCCGCCGCGGATCGATTGGGGCGACGCGCCTTTAGCGGGCTCGTAGTGGGCTCGCTGATCATCGCTGGCGCGATCTTGCTCTCACAGGAAAGCTACTGGCTGGGTGGCTTGACTGCTGGGGCTGGCGCCTTTTACGCGCTCCTGCACACCGCAAGGGTGTGGCTACTAGGAAAGCCGGAAACCTGACCTAGCCGCGGATCGCGCGTCCGATGATCACGCCTAGGGCGCCAGCAACCAGACAGACTACGACGGTACCACCCATGTACAGCGCGGCCCGCCCCCAGGCGTCGTTTTGCATGAGTCCGATGCTTTCGAGGTTGAACGCCGAGTACGTCGTGAAGCCGCCCATGACCCCCGTGCCGAGCAACAAGCGCAAGTCGGCGCCGAACCAGGAGCGGTCCTCGGCAAGCACGAACACCAGACCGAGTCCGAGTGAGCCAAGTGCATTCGCTGTGAAGGTCGCCCACGGAAAACCATGCGCGGCCGTGATGGGACCGAGCGTCAGTGACACCCAATACCGAAGGCATGACCCAGCTGCTCCTCCGATAGCGACCCACACGAAGCTCACGCTCGCGTTGTAGACGACAAGTTTGCAAGGGCGCAAGAGACGAGCGTGCTAGAGTCCGTGTCGTGATCAGCGGGGACTTCGCCTTTTTCGGCTTCGACGAGACGTCGTGGGACCGGCTCGTCTCGTTGTTCCTGGGCGAGAACGACGAAGAAGGGGGCCGCGGTGTTCTGGTGGTTGTCGTCGACGCCGAGCGAACGCCTGTGGCAAGCTTTCATACGGCGACAGGGTCACTCGACCCGGCGACCCTTCCCTCCCTGGCGAACCTGGCAGCCCTCTGCGACGCGACCGACGCGGGCGCCTGCATCGTGATGCGTGAGCGCGCGATGGCCGACATCGAGGAGTACCTCGCGGAGCCGCTCGACCCCGGCCAAGACTTCGCGACGAGGGTGATGCGCTTTGCCCATGTCCTACGCGAGCTAGGCAATGGCAACTGGCTGCGGATCTGGCCCAACCCCCTCCCCGACCTTCTGCTTGCCGCGGCCCCTGCGGCCAAGCCGGCACTCGACCTGCTCCTGCCCGACGGACACAACGTGGTGCTCGGCGTCTTCGAGGACGGAGCGCTCTGGACGGGTGCGGTGCTCCGGCGAAATGGCGGCACCCTCGACGTCTTCGCGGGCCCAGGCGCGATGTCGCAATGGGCCGGCCCGCTCGGGGGCGCGTGGCACCGCGACCATCGCGTGCTGACCCGGTCCATCGAGCGAGAGCTGGGTCCCATCCATATCGGGCTCTTCATGGAGCGCGCGACCTCCCAGACGCTGTTCACCGGCAGGCAGGCCGGCGAGTGGGCCATGGCCTTCGCCACTCGTGATCTCATCGTCCATCCCCTGCCCGCGTACGCCGCCGCGGGGCTCGGCATCGACGTTCTGAGCGGCGCGGCCCAATACGCGATTCAGGCTCTCGACGAGATGGACGCTGAGGAAATCATCACCATCGCTCAGGGCTTCTGGCGGGGCCTCACCGACGGCAAGGGCGTGGAGGGGTTGCTGGGCTTCTCTCCGACTCAGGCGATCTCGGGCGCCGTGCAGAAGGCGTTTAGTGAGCGCCCGCCACCCGCCAAGGGCGAGAATTCCACCGCCGAACCCCCGCAGGACGAGCCTCCTTCGCCGACGAACGGCTCGCGCCCGGACCGGCTCAACTGAGCACCGCTGCACAGATCGTCGGTTCTTTGACAAAATTGGCGACGATATGTACCTTTGTCCCACCTGCTCAACATTGCAGGGGACATTTGTGCAGGATTCAGGGATTTCAACACTTACAAACTTCAGCAAGGGCGGTGAGAGATGCGAGCGGGGGAGACCATACATAAGCTAACGGCGCGGCAAACAGCGGTGCTCGAGTACATAGCGGACTCGATTCAGGCGCGGGGTTACCCACCCACGCTTCGTGAAATCGGCAATCATCTCGGCATTCGAAGCACCAACGGGGTCAACGACCACCTGCGCGCGCTCGAGCGCAAGGGCTACCTCACCCGGGAGGACATGAAGTCCCGGACCCTTCGTCTGATGAAGACCCCGGACGGCAGGCCCAGCAGCCGCCCACCTGTCGCCAATGACAACCTCGTCGAGATTCCCATCGTCGGCCGGGTTGCGGCAGGCGCTCTCAGCGAGGCCCTCGAGCACCCCGAGGACACGGTGCAGATCGACCGCATGCTCATCGGTGGCCAGCGCGACGTCTTCGGGCTTCGCGTGACGGGCGAATCGATGATCGAAGCAGGGATTCTCGACGGCGACTTCGTGTTCGTTCGCAAGCAGCTGACCGCCAACCGTGGTGAGATCATCCTTCCCCGAGCGCGAGCACGTTCGGCTTCAACCCGCCAACAAGGACATGGCGCCGATTCTCATTCCAAAGAACGACTGGCGCACCACCCAGGTCCTCGGCGTCGTGGTCGGCGTCTACCGCCGCCTGAACTAGCAGAGCTCCCTCAACCCTTCGAAAAAGGGGACTGTCCCCTTTCTCCTGTGATGAGCCCCTCGGAAATGTGTTTTTCGGGGGGTTTTGTCTTGTATGGTGACCGGATGACGTTGACCGAACGGGTGTTGATGGGGCCTGGGCCGTCGGACGTGCCGGCGCGTGTGTTGGAGGCGCTGTCCCGGCCGACGATTGGGCATCTCGATCCGGTGTTTCTTCAGCTGCTGGACGAGACGCAGGCGATGCTGCGGCAGGTGTTTGGGACCGAGAATGCGCTGACGCTTCCAATGTCGGCGACCGGGTCGGCGGGCATGGAAACGTGCTTCGTGAACTTGCTGGAGCCCGGTGACCACGCACTGATTTGTAGGCACGGCGTCTTCGGCGGACGGATGGCCGAAGTCGCGCGACGCTGTGGGGCGGAGGTGACGCTGGTCGATGCGCCGTGGGGTCGAGCCATCGATCCCGACGACGTGGCGAAGGCGGCGAAGGAACGCGCTTTCAAAGTACTCGCCATCGTACACGCGGAAACGTCGACCGGTGTGTTGCAAGACCTTACTCCGTTTCGCGCCATCGCAGACTCGTGCGGCGCGCTGCTTCTCGTCGACGCGGTCACCTCGCTTGGAGGCGTCCCAGTCGACGTCGACCGCATGGGCATCGACGCGATCTACTCCGGCACGCAGAAGTGTCTCTCGTGCCCGCCCGGGCTCTCCCCGATTTCGTTCTCCGAGCGCGCGCGCGACGTCTTGCCGACGCGCAAGACGCCGGTGCAGAGCTGGTACTTCGATTTGAATCTACTTGGCCAGTACTTTGGCGGCGACCGCGTTTATCACCACACCGCACCGGTCAACATGATCTTCGCGCTCCACGAAGCGCTCCGCCTCGTGCTCGAAGAAGGTCTCGCAGCCCGGTACGCGCGTCACCGCGAACAAGCCGATGCGCTCCGCGAGGGACTCGAAGCCCTCGGCCTCGAGCTCCCGGTCGACGAGTCAGTCCGCCTCCCTCCCCTCACCCTCGTCCGAATCCCCGAAGGCATCGACGACCAAGCGGTGCGCGCTGGTCTGCTGACCGATCACGGCCTCGAAATCGGCGGAGGCCTCGGCGATTTCAAGGGAAAGGCATGGCGAATCGGCCTGATGGGCGCCTCGGCCACGTCGCGCCACGTCGAGCTGTGCCTCGGCGCACTCGAAGACGCGATCGGTTGACGCCGGCCTGCGGCTTTCGGGCTGTGTTAGCCCGACCCCTTCGTGGTGCGCTCGACGCCCGAACATGTTGGCGACTACTTGCTGGTCAAGCGGCTCGGTGTGGGAGGTGCCCCGCACCAACGATATCCTGTTTTCAGTTGATCAAGCACGAGATGAGGGCGCTGTTCCGGGTCGGGCAAACGATGTCGTTGTCTTGGCCCACGCCCACACAGGTCTCGCCGGCTCCACAAGTCGCACTCGCGCAGTCCCCATCGACATCCGCAGGGTCGTTGCAGATGCAACCGACGCCGGTCTCAGTGCCGCCACCTTCGGTGCATTGGCCCCCGTCTTCGGCCATCGCACACTGGATTTGAACCGCGAGACCGCCAGCGCTGAGGCGAATCCCGATTGGCTCCGGCGGTATACCCACCGACGCAGCCGGCAATTGGTAGCAACCGTCGACATGGTAAGAGAACGGGCAGAGCGGCGGGGGCGCCGGACACAGGGTGAGCCCATCAACGTCCTGATCGGACCAACCAAAAAGGACCTGGCCACCCGAAGCACTAGCGGTGTAGGTGCCTTCCGCGGACTCGAACTCGACGACTAGATCGCCGTTCACGCAAAAACCGTTCTTGGTGCATTGCGCGCCCTTTGCATCACTGAGCGCGAAACATGGCGAGCAATCGCAGTCCGGCGGTGGCTGACCACTCGAAGAGCAGCCGCTTGCGTCGCAGCCCCCTGGGCTGTTCGGAACCCCATCGATGACCGGAAGCTGCTGCAGCAGAACTGGCGGGTTGCAGGTTTGGCCCGCGCACTCGCTATCGACGGTGCAGGTTTGGTCCGCCGGGAAATTGCACAACCGCGTCGCGCCTGGGCTGAGCAAGGCCTCATCGAACGACAGCCGCACATCCGGCCCGCTCGCACCGGAACGCACTTGCACGGTCGACACGAAGTCCATCAGCTCGACGACGCGAACTCCACAAGAGATGACGAGTTGCGACGCGTCCAAGAAGAACTCCGGGAATACGCCGAAGCCATCGAGGACAACCGAAAACTCGCCTCCACCAACTATCGGAGAAGTGGCCTCCACGCTGAGGCCAAACATGAAGGGCGACTGCGCCGACGTGATGTTGTTGCGGCAACCTACCCCAACCGTCTTCTGCTGTGGCACGCCTTCTTCGCACACTACGCCGCTACCGCCCGTGCCGCCCATCCCAGCGGTCCCGCCCGTGCCGCCCATCCCAGCGGTCCCGCCCGTGCCATTCGATCCACCACCTCCACATCCAAGCGCAAGCATCAAGGGGATGCTCAATCCTAGACTCAAACCTAAAGAGGTAACCGTCATCACACACCTCCAATTCCAAGACTCGATGGCAAACTACCGGAGTCGTTCGATACCCATGCATGAACCATGCCGCGCAGAAACGAGGCTTTCCTCGGCCAGTCGGGAGGTGCGGCGCGCATCTCTTGCGCTCGCGACCCGACTGCGCATCGGTTGCGCGGCACCTACGGCAACAGCTCTCGCGGCCTCGGCCGTTTCAAAAGGGAAGACATGGCGAATCGGCCTGAAGGCCCCGAAACTTCCTCGAATTAGCTCGGAAGACTAGACTCGCGGCGAATGGCGACACCGTTTGCGAACGCTCGTGGTCTTCTTGCCACACTGCTCGCAACGCTGGCGCTCGGGATGCTCGCCTATTTTGCGTGGCCGTGCTCCCAAGAGACCGCGCCGACGCCAGATGTGCCGCGGCTCGTTCTCCTCTTGAGCATCGACA
>JAFDAJ010000288.1:557-3534 GCA_019313915.1 Deltaproteobacteria bacterium | reverse complement strand
ATCAGCCGCCACGGCAGGTCGGCCGCATCCAGCCCCTCGTGGGACGGCGAGGCGTAGTGATAGGTCACACCAGTCACGCGCCCGATGCGACTCTCGTCGATCAGCTCCTTCGCCTTCAAGAAGCGCGGCAGGGCGCGGCGATAGTGCGCCACGAAGAGCGGCACCCCGCACGAAGCGAAGGCCTCGACCATCTTCCGGCACTCCGGGTGGTTTCGCGCCATGGGCTTTTCGACGTAACACGGCTTGCCCGCCGCAGCGACGCGCAGGGCATGAGCCAGGTGCGCGCCGGGGGGTGTGGCGATGTACACAGCATCCACTTCTTCATCGTGGATCAGCGCATCGGCATCGTCGTACCAGCGCGGCACAGCGTGGCGCGCGGCGTAGTCGCGCGCGGCATCGGCGCTGCGGCGCATCACGGCGACCAGTTCGCTGCCGTCCGCACCCCGAAACGCCGGACCGCTCTTGACCTCCGTCACGTCCCCGCACCCGATGATGCCCCAGCGTATGGTCATGTTCGCGTACCGATCCAGGAAGTGAAACCGTGGGCTGAGACCATGTCAGACTTCTGTTCTTCCGCCACGGAGGAATGAATCGCCCCAGAGCCTTCGGCAATCCCGGGGTGATTGAAATGCACTTCCTGGGCGGCGAAGCGGAAACTCAAGCTGAGGACCTGCTGACGCGAATCGTCTCCGAGGGCAGCTCTCTTAGCCCTTGGGGAGCACTTTGAGAGCCCAATTGCGCAGAACTAATCGTTATGTCCGACGAATCGCGAGTCCCCTCATCACTCGCCTCGGTCTAGATCCCAACCGCTTCGTTCCCGCTCTCGTTGCTGCACAAGTCGAGTCGCGCGGGCATCCCCTCCCGCGGCACGGCTGGCGATGAAGTGACGCCATGAGCCAGGGTGTGGGGTCTTCTGAATGAGCTTGCGTTGGTGTGCAAGCTTCCGCCTCAGGACCCGGGACTCGATCGATCGCCGCTGCGCGAGCTGTTTCAAAAGGCGTTTTCGGTCCTGACCCGAAACGGGTAAGGCGGCGAGCAACCTGCGTTGATGCTCATATCGCTCTCTCAGCCGTTGACGCTCACGAGAAGTGCTCTTCCGGTAGCCATCCCAAGCCTCTGTGCGCTGAAGACGCACTCGATCGAGGGACTGCGTGTACTCCATCCAAAGCTTCCGAGGCACCGTGCGCGGCATGGGCGAATACCGGCGAGGCGCACGACCGCTGGCCTCCAGATGACGCGCGGACGCCGGTTGGAAGTCCCCGAACCGTGTAGAGAGCCGAGGCTTGCTGAAGTCGCGACCGATAGACGAAGCCTTCACTCGAACGCCCCGCTCCGCGTCCTCGAAGACCAGGCCGTTGCCGTGCGCCCGGAGCACCACGCCGAAGCGGCCGCAGGTTCGATGTACATCGTCCCAGCTACGTAGCTCGGTTGCTAGAAGTGCGGGCGCAAGGGTTTTTCCTGCCCAGCGAGCGAAGCTTTCGACCCCTTGTTGCGCCTCATAGTCGGCTGCTTGCTGAGGCAGGTCATCTCGCGCTTGTGTCCTTGTCCGTAGGGGCGTCAGACGCAGCTCGGCTTCGAGGGCCCGGCCCGCGCTGAAGAGCTTCTGGTGATCCCAGGACGGCGAGTGGAGCCGAAAGCTCTCCGGATGGATCTTGTTGATGGCCACGTGAAGGTGTTCGTGGTCCTTGTCGTTGTGGCGGGCGGCAATGTACTGGTGCTCAGAAAACCCCAGGGTGTCCACGAGGCTTTCCACAACATGGCTGAGTTCCTTGCTCTGAAGGCTTCGATCTTCTGGGTGAAGCGAGATGACAAGATGGTAGGTGCGGTCCTTGCCTGCGCGGGTATTCTGCGCTTGGACGGCCTCGACCAGGCGGCAGGCGAGCTCGACGTCGTGGGCGGTGGCTACGCCGGGGAGGTTGGCGGCGAGGAACCATGTTGCTCGAGGGTCGTCGCTCTGGCCACGAATGTAGCGCGCGAGCTTGCGAAAGCCCCTGCCCGACTTGGACGGGCGCTGATGCCGGACAATCATCCGACCCCAGCCAATCGCTCCACTGCTCGACTCACCGTGCGGACGGTTTCGCGAAGCTCGAGGTTCAGCCGGTAGTGGTCGGCCCGCTCGCCGACACCTTCTCGAATCGCGAGCTTCAGCAGGCCGCCCACCCGGTTCAGATCTGCATGAACCCGCGCCACCTCGCTAAGCGCTTGGGCGTCGACAGTGCTCTTCAGGCGCGCGCCTCGAAGGCATCGTCGGAGAACCTCAGCGCGGGAGCAACTCGTTTGTCGAGCGAGCGCGTCGAGGTGGAGCAATTCGTCCCCGTCGATGCGAAACGAAATCATTCGCGACTTGGGCTTGCGTCTCAGCGTGAGAGTCACTCCGTCCCGCCCTTCCCTGCGCCCGCATCGCAGCTCGGCGTCGACGACTCCTCACTCGTATCCGCTCCCGCGGCTCGAGTTCCAGGCACCAGGGTCAGCACCAAGCTTGCAAGATCCATCGCACGACGGACGGCAAACTCGGGAGGCGCATCGAGAAGTCGCAGCGCCAGGAGCTGAAGCTCGCAGCGCATGGTCCGCGTCGCGAAGTCATGGAGCGCCTCAATCGGAATCTCGTCGCCGTCAGCCACGTGCAATGCGAGCGCTCTCGCCGCCTCTCGCAGCTCGCTCATCCCGGTCACAGACGGCCGCTCGGCCGGGACACCGTGTCCCGAAAGGGTCATTTGGTGGCGTTTTGCGACGCCTATTGACCCAGCTTTCGCCAATAAATACAACGATTGCGAGGGCTCGGTGTCGCCTAAGGATCTAGTGAGGTAATACTCGTGGAGGTTCGAGTCCTCTCTTCCGCACCCCTTGATTCCGCGCACTTGCGCTACACCACTAGACAGCTCGCCGAGTCGCCCTACCCTCTGGTGTCCCAATCGGTGTCCCGATAGGACCGATTCGGCGGCTCGACGAGGCGATCACCGGTGGTCAGGTTATCGAG
>JAFDAJ010000288.1:0-526 GCA_019313915.1 Deltaproteobacteria bacterium | reverse complement strand
GAGACGGCCCTCGCGGAGTGACTTCACACGCTGTTGAGGAAACGATCCCACCCGGATTGACCTGTGCCGAGAACCGTCCCCGATGAGGCTCCCCGCTGCGCAGATGCTGGGCGAAAGTCGACATCACGCCCGGATGTGCGTAGTTAACAGAATCGGGGAAGGCGAGCCACGCCAGATCGGGGACACGAGGCGGCGATGATCACACCAGCCCGCAACGTACCGGTCGCTATCCTGACGGTCTTGATGGTCGCCTGTGGTGACGACCCTACATCCTTCCCGAGTGGTAGCGGCGGAACAGGTGGTTCCGACTGGCAGCGTGACGTATTCGAGCCTGCTGCCCAGTTTCAAGCGCTATGTGAGGCACCTCGGAGCGGCATCAATCCGGCGACGAATCAACCGTACACTGATCTCCAGGGTACGACCAGGGACGAGAACAACTTCCTCCGGTCATACAGCAACGACACCTACCTTTGGCACGAGGAAATCATCGACCAGGACCCGAGGCTGTTCGGCAGCCAGATTCTAT
>JAFDAJ010000017.1 GCA_019313915.1 Deltaproteobacteria bacterium | reverse complement strand
GTAGGGGGGCGCGTGAACCTTTCACGCATTCGGGATGTGGCCATCGAAGACCTCCTGCGGCGCGAGCAGGTGAAGCTGGATACCGACTCGGTCGCCGGCGTCGTTCGCGGGCAGGCCGTCATGGTGACGGGCGCAGGCGGGAGCATCGGCTCCGAGCTCTGCAGGCAAGTCGCAGGGTATCGCCCTTCCCGGCTCATTCTCGTCGAGCGCGCTGAAAACAGTCTGTTCGAAATTCACTCCGAGCTCCGGCGGCGCTTTTCAGATCTCGAGGTGCTTCCCTGCGTGGCGGATGTCACCGATGTGCCGCGCATCACGACCGTGTTCCGCGAGCACCGGCCGATGGTCGTGTTTCACGCGGCTGCCCACAAGCACGTGCCCATGATGGAATGGAATCCAGCGGAAGCTGTGAAGAACAACATCCTCGGGACCCAGGTGGTCGCGGACTTGGCCGACCGCCTCGGGGTCGAGCGGTTCGTGATGATTTCGACCGACAAGGCCGTGAACCCCACCTCGGTGATGGGCGCAAGCAAGCGGGCAGCGGAACTCTACGTCCAGGCGCTCTCGGTTCAAAGTGCGACGCATTTTGCCACCGTGCGCTTCGGCAACGTACTCGGCTCCGCCGGGAGCGTGATTCCGATCTTCCGTCGCCAGATTCGAGACGGTGGCCCCATCACCGTGACGCATCCCGACATGACGCGTTATTTCATGACGATTCCGGAAGCGGTGCATTTGGTCATCCAGGCCGGCGCGTTGAGCCAGGGCGGCGAGACGTTCATTTTGGACATGGGGCAACCGGTCCGCATCATGGACCTCGCCCATGATCTGATCCGGCTGAGCGGGCTCGAGCCCGACAAGGACATAGAGATTCGTTTTACGGGTGTCCGGCCTGGAGAGAAGCTGTTCGAAGAGCTTTCAACGACGAGCGAAGGCATCGAGCGAACGACTCATCCGAAGATTTTCACGGGGACCTACGATTCACCGCACCTGCCGGGTCTTCGCGCTCAACTAGAGACGCTCGCCGCGCTCTGTAAGCCCGCCAACCCTTCGGCGATACGCAAAGCCTTGACGCAGCTCGTTCCCGAGTATCGAGACGACAGCGTGGAAAGTGAACCCCCGTCGCGGCCCGACCGCTCGTTTCGGGAGTCCAAACCTATGGAGAGAGCGTGAAGATTCTAGTTACTGGAGGAGCCGGCTTCATCGGGAGCCACGTCGCGGAGGCAGCCATCGAGGCTGGCCATCAGGTCCTCGTCGTGGACGATCTGAGCAACGGTCGAACGGAGAACCTGCCTACCAACGCGGATTTTCATCCGATCGACATTCGAGACAAAGATGTGCTGCGAGAGCTTGTGGTGCACTTCAAGCCCGACGCGATCAGTCATCATGCAGCCCAGGCGAGTGTCACTGTCAGCGTGCGCGAGCCCCTATTGGACGCCGAGGTCAACGTGTTGGGCTCACTGAACGTTGCCAACGTGGCTCTCGAGTGTGGCAGCCGATTGATTTTCTCGAGCACCGGGGGAGCGCTATATGGCGAGGTCCCGGAGGGGCAAGCCGCAGGTGAAGATTGGCCCGCGCTACCGCTGAGCCCCTATGCCTGCAGCAAGGCCAGCTTCGAGCTGTACTTACGCGCCTACGGCCAGTCCAACGGGCTGCGCTACACGATTCTGCGCTACGCCAACGTCTATGGGCCGCGGCAGGACCCTCACGGTGAAGCGGGGGTGGTTTCGATCTTCCTACAGCGGCTGCTTCGAGGCGAGCCGGTTCAGGTGAATGCGCGGGCCACGCCAGGAGACGATGGCTGCGTTCGCGATTACGTCTACGTCCGCGACTCGGTCCGGGCCAACCTGGCAGCATTCGAGGGTGCACTCGACGGCCGTACGATCAACATTGCGAGCGGCGTGGCGACGACGACACGGGCCCTAGCCGAACAGCTGGTTCAGCTCGTCGACAAACCAGCCATCGTCAACGATGGCCCCTATCGTGCTGGCGATCTGGAGCGCTCCGTTCTCGATCCTGCGGTCATGATTTCGATGCTGGGTGAGCCGACCCCGCTGGAACGAGGTTTGACGGCCACGACCGAATGGTTCCGCAGTCACATGCAATCGTCATGAGCGAGCGTGTTGCAGTCGTAGGGCTCGGGTACGTAGGCCTGCCGGTCGCCTTGGCCTTTGCCCGAAAGTTCGAGGACACGGTCGGTTTCGACATCTCCGAGGCCCGGGTGAGCGCGCTCGCCGCGAACGACGATTGGACCGGTGAGGTCACAGAGGCCCAGCTCCTTGAGACTAGCCTGAAGATCACGAGCGACCCAGCGGATTTGCGAGGGTGCACGTTCTTCGTCGTGGCGGTACCGACGCCGATCGACGCCGATCGTCGGCCGAATCTCGGGCCTCTCCTGTCGGCGACTCGAATCGTGGCCACCGCACTCGCTCCGGGGGCTGTGGTCGTCTACGAATCGACCGTGTATCCCGGGGTGACCGAGGAGCAATGTGGGCCCCTGCTGGCTGAAACCTCAGGGCTGCGTCAGTCGATCGATTTCAAGCTTGGCTATTCCCCGGAGCGCATCAACCCCGGCGACAAGCTCCACACGTTTGAGAAAGTCATCAAGGTGGTCTCCGGTGAAGACGCCGAAACGTTGGATCGGGTGGCACACGCCTACGGGAGCGTGGTCGACGCGGGAGTGCATCGCGCGCCTTCGATCAAAGTCGCAGAGGCGGCGAAGGTGATTGAGAACACCCAGCGAGACCTCAACATCGCCTTGATGAACGAGTTGGCACTGATCTTCGATCGTATGGGTATTCGGACCGCAGACGTGCTCGACGCAGCGGGAACCAAATGGAATTTCTTGCCGTTCACGCCCGGCCTGGTTGGAGGTCACTGCATCGGGGTCGACCCGTACTACCTCACTGCGAAGGCTGAGGCGCTCGGATACCATCCCGAGGTCATTCTCGCGGGGCGTCGAATCAACGACGACATGGGCCGCCATGTGGCGGAGCGGACCATCAAGCTGCTTCGCGAACAGGATCACGCGATCAAGGGTGCGCGCATCGGTGTGCTCGGGCTGACGTTCAAAGAGAACGTGCCCGATCTTCGGAACAGCCGCGTGCCTGACATCATCAATGAGCTTCGTGAATACGGCATCGATCCGATTGTCCATGACCCACTGGCTTCCGGCGAGGAAGCGCTCCGCGAGTACAGCATCGATCTTCGCCCCTTCGATGCGCTGACGGGCCTCGATGGCGTCATCCTCGCGGTACCCCATCAGCAGTTTCTCGAGCAACTCGACCGCGTCGTCGGCAGCGTCCGCAAAGGCGGCCTGTTCGTCGACGTGAAGTCGTTGGTTTGCTCCGACGACCTGAGAAGCGACCTGCTCTACTGGAGCCTGTGACCCGCTAGAACAGTCGCTCCGGGACGAAAATGATGTCTCCCGCGGCGACTTCGATGTCCTCCGCCTGGCCCTTGGTGACCCGTGCCACCGGAACCCGATAGCGGATGATCTCTTCGTCGACACGTCGCGTGACGACCGTCGCGTCGCGGTCGGCCAGCGACGAGAAACCACCCGCCATGCTGATTGCTTGCACGACGGTCATGCCGGGCTCGAGTGGGAACGTGCCCGGATTGGCCACCGCGCCTACGACGCTGACGCGTTTTGATGCGTATTCTTCGACGTACACAGACACATGCGGATTGCGCATGAGGTCCCGCTCCTTGAGCTCGCGTTGAATTTTCTCCGCTACCTCGGTCGGCTCGAATCCGTTGACCTGAATGGCGCCGAGTAGCGGGAAGTTGATCGTGCCGTCCGGGGCCACCTGATGGCTCCCGGTCATCGCCTCCTCGCCATAGACACGAACCGAGAAAACGTCACCCGGCCCCAGAGTGGTGTCGTCGGTCGCTGGCGGCGGGACCTCGGTGACTTGCACGCCCCGCTTACTACACGCAGAGAAACCGAAGGCCAGGAGCAGCAAACTCGTAATCAATAAAAGACGCGCAGACCAAGCCATGCATCAAACCTCTGATAGTTCGCGGAGGGGTCGAGTAGCGGAGCCCCCCCGAGGTATTGGAACTCCGTGAAATCCGCCAAATAGCCGATCTCGCCAAACAGTGCGAGCCATGCCTTGAACCGATATTCCCCGAAGATGCCGGCGTAAACGCGCGTGTCTTCTCGGTTGGGCTGGTTGCCGAGCAGGGTGCCATCAGGGCTGAGCGCCAGGCCCGACCTGTCAAACGACACCCAAGTTTTGACGCCTAGCTGAAGCGCGCCAGCCAGGGTGAATCGCACGTTCGCGTAGAGCCGATTCGCCAGCGTGTAGTTGCCGATGAATGACGGGCGGTAATCTCGGTCGAACCCTGCGACCAGCGTGATCGTTGGCCGAGGCCGCCAGCGCGTATCTAGGCGCGCGATCACCCCATCGTAATCCTCTGCGAGGTCGCGGTCGTAGAACCCTGCCGCATATCCAATCATCGCAGTGAACGAGAATCTCTCGGTGATCGCGCCGTTGTAGCCGATCAAGTTCGAAATCCGGTTGTTGTTGGACAGCAGTGTTGCGGAGGCGAGGACCTGATCCGGGTTTTGGAATTGCTGGCGGGCGTAGTCGAACGTGTAGATCAATGCGGAGGTTGGAAAAAACCGCCATGCCAACGAGACCGGGACCCGATGGGTCATGCTGTTACCGTATTGGTAGATGCTCGCGTCGAAGAACTCCACGGCGTTCGTGTAGCCCACTCGGCCCTCGAGCACTTGGCTCTTGCTTCGGCCCACGAGATCGAGTGTCGCCGCGTTGCTGTTGTGGCCGTAGCTCACCGTGGCGCCCTGGACGGTGTTCGGGTCTGAGAACGGACGCACGGTTCGACGGAAGATGTCGCGCACCTGCAGGGAAAAGACCTTGGAAGGGTTGTAGGACAAATCGATGTGCGCGTCCGCGCCGAGGTTGTCGGGGATTCTGTCGAGGAAGTAGTGGTAGTACTGCGCACCGATGCCGCCGCGAAATTGGATCTTCTGCGGTTCGGCCTCGTTTGAGTCGCCCTGGCTCTGCCGCTCGGTTCCCTCGGTGGCTACGTCGAGGTACCCGACGAGTCGCAAAATGAACGAGTCTGCTTCGTTGGTGTCTTGAAGAAAGACGTTCGAATCGTAGCCGCCTTCTAGAGAGAGGCCCGGGTGCAGGACGAGGCGTCCAGCCTTGAACCCAGGGCCCTCCATCGACGAGCGATCATCGCTGAAGCCCTGCGCGTCGGCGGTTGCCGGGAGCGACGCGGCGCTCAGGGTCGCCACGAAAGCCAGAGCAAGCTCTAACTTTCCGCAGTAGCGCATGATCCCTTGCTCCCCCCGCGCATGCCAAACCCACCCCGCTAGCTAGTTCACGCCGCTGATTGGTGGCGGTATGTATGGGACCGGCCAATCAGGCACGCCGGTGACCACACCCGGATTCTCGTCCGGAGCAAAGAGGTCGACCTCTTCCTTCACCTGGGTGTCGCCGGTGTCGAATAGGTCCTGGCCCACGCACTGGTTTGCGGCCTGGGCCAACATCTTGAACTTCTGGGAAAGCACGCCGATCACGGTGAATTCGTGGTTGCCGCGGCCGGTGTCACCCTCGGCGATGGCTTCGTTCAACGAGACCTCCCGGCGTTTGATGTTCTGAAGGTTGGCGTTGCACTGACTGAGCTTGTCGTCCAAGCAGGTGGCTCGGATGATGTCCTTTTCGCGCTTCGCGCTCTGAAGTGCCTGCGACTGGGCCGCGCAGCTAGACGTCGCACTTGCGACCGCAGCCTTCGCTGCTTTCGCTTGCGCCGCCGGCGACAGGGTCGGCTGCTCGCTGGACGGGCCTATCCGCTCGACCTTGACGACGTCGACCGTCGAGTCGCTTCCCTCCTGAGCGATCGCGTACCCCAAGCTTCCCCCAACCGCCAAGGCGGCCAGAAGCGCGTATCCTGCGGTCCTCATTCGTGTAAACATCAACGATCCCCTAAACTTGCGGCGACTATACGCCACGCAAATCCCGTGTCAATGGACTCATAATACAGTAAAAAAGGAATAATGCGATTAAGCTGAAGCTAATTTTGAGGCTGGAAAACAAAGGGATAACGGAATGTGACGCTTCCTCCGTCCGGTCCCGGATTGAAGCGGAAGCGGCTGATCGTCCTGGTGACACAGTCGGCGACGGCCGGGCTCCCGGTCGTATTCTCGGTCGCCCTGGCGTCGGTGACATTGCCCCGTTCTTGGATGGTGAAGGTCACGGTGACCTTTCCGGACAGACTCGGGTTCTTGCGAAGCTCAGATTCGTAGCAGCGGGTGATCGACTTCAAGCGTTGTTTGATCTGCCGCTGGACCAGCGCGGCGTCGAACTCGCCACTGCCCCCCACGTCGCCGCCGCTGTTGACCCCGACGTTGCCACGGACGTCGCGCTCCTTGACCGCCTCGCCCTCCTTGGCCGCCTTGCCGGCGCCTTGGCTCTTCTTGAGTGAGCCGAGTCCCGCCTTCTGCCCACTGCCGCCGCCGCTTCGCGTGCGCAGCTTGCCCGCCTCGCTCTTGGTTGCCACCCCGATGCCCGAGGCTTGTGCCAAGACGTCGGCCGCGTTGCCGGTCACTGCGCCTCCAGAGAGCACATCGCCGAGGACGCCGCCCTCTCCGCCCAACGCGCCCAGCAGCATGGCTTCGGCTTGTGCGGCGGCCTCTTGCACGATCCGCGCGCGCCCTTCGGCGGCCTCGGCTGGCTCTTGTCCGCCGGCCGGTTCCTTGGGCTCCGTTTTGGCCGGCTTTCTGTCGGGCGCTTTGGTCTTCGCGTCTTCCTCTTCGCCCTTGCCTGCTTCTACTTCTATTTCTTCTTCGACCACGGGAGGCTCTATCGGGGCTTCGAAGACCAGGCGCGCCAGAACTTCCGGTACCTCCTGGACACCCGTGTCAATCTCCCAGTCGGCGTTCTCCATGTAGATGATGAACCCGAAGAACAGCATGTACGAGAAGATGACCCAGGTCGTGAAGGTCCAATCGATGTTCTTCACGAATCCACGCTGCACAGCGGCGGGAAGCTGCGGCCTCGGCGTGATGGGTGGCGCCGAAACAAACTCGAAGAAGACCGTGAAGTCCCCGAGTCGAATGTTGCCCCGCGAGGTATCTGCGAGCTTGATCTGGTGGTGTGTCCCGGCGTTTCGCGCGGCGCCGGTTTCGCGGAGGTGCTCGAGCTTCTGCACGCCGCCCGGGAGTGCGACCTTACCGGTCATGTTGCTGGTGAAATTCAGAATGTAGTCGTCACCGACGAGTTGGAAGAGCTCAAATCGCGACTCGAGCTTTGCCGGTAGCGTCCCCGACTTGATGATGAGGTGATTCTTGGCGGCAGTTCCGATCGATACGGTCTCCCGCCGTCGCACGATGCGCTCCTCGACAATTTTCTTATCTCGAAACAGACCGATGCGAAGGACCTTCGGGCCCGAATGCCTCATCGGGACGGCCTGCATCGCCATCGTCATGGCGCCTGGCCGCGGTTCCTGCCTCGGAGTCTGCGACTGCGCCATTAGAATGGTTCCTTCTGCACGCTGCGGACGACCTTGCGAAGAAAGCTCGTGCGAAGCTCGAGCACTTCATAGCCCAAGTTCGATCGGTTGAGGATGTAAAATGCGTTGGGTTTCTGCACTCGACCCTCGATGATGATCTCTTCGAGTTGGATCACCCGCGGTTGCCGTTTCCTACCGCCTTGGGCAAGCGCAGCGGTTGTCGACACAGCGACCAAAAGCAGCGCCAGCAGCACGGCCGAAGCCCATCGTTTCATGAGGTGCCTCCCTGTTCGCGTTCGATCCGCCGCCGGGCTCGTTTGATCATTCGATCCAAGTCGCGAAGGTACTCCTCCGCCTGGTCGTCCTTGGCCAAGCGCGGTCCCATCTCAGCACGATAGGTCTTGAGCTCCTTGACGGCCTTCTCATATGCAGCGAGCTCGTCGAGGCCCGGGAAATCGCCCGCGGCGGTGAGGAAGAGCAGGCCCAGGCCGTAATGCGCCTCGGGAAGCTTCGACTGTAGCTCGAGGGCTCGACGGTAGGCGCCCTGGGCTTCGGGCCACTGTTTGGTTGCCCGGTACGCATCACCGAGGTTCACGTGGATCTCGGGAAGCGTCGGGACGAGTCGCTCCGCAGCTTGGAAGTGTGAGAGCGCGGCGGGATAGTTGCCGCCCGCGAGCAGTTGGATCCCGAGCGCCATCCGCGCCTCTGCATAGTTGGGGCGCAGCTGAATGGCTCGCTGGTACGCCGCCATCGCCTCTCGGAGTTGGCCGGGTTCGGCTTCGAGTCTCTCGCCCTGCAGAAAATGGAGCTCGGCGACGTCAGGATCGACCTGCATTGCTTGCTCCAGGATCGAATCCGCGAGCTCGTCCCGCCCCTGCGAGCGGCTGGCTTTCACGAGGGCGACCAGTGCTGGCACGAAACGCTCGTCGCACTTGAGCGCGCGTCTAGCGGCCATCCATGCTTCGTCGAGCCGTCTCGCTTCCACCAACACCTCCGCATACAGTGCCTGCATCTCGAGGTTGGCGCGGTACTCGTTGGCAAGTGGCTCGACCGTTGCCACCGCGTCTTGCACTTGCTTTCGGCGGATTTGAATGGTCGAGACGCCGCGCGCGGCCGGTTCATAGTCCGGAACGATTCGCAACGCGCGTTGGTAATAGTTCATTGCGTCCCGTTCGTTGCCGGCGCGGTCGGCGAGCACGCCGAGATTGTACAGAGCTGGGTACGCGTTGGGGTCTTTCTTGAGCGCACTTTGAAAGCTCGTCTCGGCCGTGGCGTTGTCGTTGGTCGCCGCGGCACGCACGCCTTGATTGAATGCCCTTCTCGCCTTCGCTGACATGGGCGGGTGGGCTTCACGGCGGCACTGCTCGGCGCGCGTCGCGCCCCAGGGGCTCTCCGCTTCGGAGGAGGCCAGCGCTTCGGAAGGCACAGCTCCAGCCTCGGTTGGCGCCTCGCCGCCCGACGAGGACTCCGGCTCGGTGGGCTCGGAGGCCGACTTCCCGCTGCAACCGTACGTGACGAACATCATAGCTGCAATCAACACCAACGTTGGGATAGCACCGCGCATCACTCGCTCTCCGTGGTGATAGCAGGTGGCGCGATCCCTGGTCGAATCTCCAGCGGCTTACCTCTCGGTGACCGGGCGAACTCACCGGGTACGTACCCCTGGAAGGTAGCGTCACGAGTTTGCGCCTCGGCGATGCACTCCGCGATTCGCTCGTCGCCGTAGGCTTGAAGCCGGTCAATTGCGATGCGGGTGTACTCGTCGTCGAAACTACCTGCCCGGCCAGCACGCGCGGCCAATGCGTAGCGCGCGACCGCGAAACACTCAATGGGCCGCACCTGAGTGTCGAGCACCTGGCGAACCTTGTCCTCGAAGTCGAGCTGGTACTCCTCACGCTCGTCAGGTCCGGCCTGGCGGAGCGCCTTCTTCAGGTCCAGCGGCATCACGATGGGAGTGTTGAGGATCGAGCGCGCCAAGACCTCGTAGGCCCGCCCCTGCCGAACGTAGGACGCGATGGTCCAACGCGGGCGCCGGTAGGGCAAGACCGGCTCGTAGCCGTTTGCAATCGACTGGGCTTGTTTGCCGCCGTTGCCGATCTGTTTCGTAATGGTGGAGATATACGCCTCGACCGTCTTGGGCTTGCCCGGTTTGATCTGGAATTTCTCGAAGCCAGCGAGTTTCCCGTCCACCTGGATGAAGCGGGCTTCCGCTGCATAGCCCGCCGCGATCGAACCTGCGGGCTGACCGGTGCGCTCGAACGACGACGTCACGTCCTTGAGTGCCTTGCGGTAGTCGCTCATTCGTCCCCGCGCCTTCCAAGACTGCGCTATCCGCCAATGTGCCCGCACGACGAGCTCCCCGGCCTCGCCGTCGTTGCCGTAGACCTTGATGAACTCGCGCATGCCGCCTATCGCCTGCGAGTACCGCTGCTGCCTGTAGGCCATCTCGGCGATTCGGTAGAGTGCGTTTCGTCGGGTCTCGACGTCGCCGACGGTGCTGTAGACCCGACCATAGTATTGCGTCGCTTCGGCGTATCGCTGGAGCTGCTCGAGCAGAATCGCCGAGTTCACGAGGCCATCAGCACGTTTGCTTTGAATCTGAGGGTCGGCGGATTTTGCGAAGCGCGGCGAGTCCGCAAGAACGCGGTAGTTCTCGACGGCGCGGTCGAAGTCGAAGTTGCGGCTTGCGGTGTACGCGAGCTTGAAGTGAGCGTTGGCCAAGATCGCGTCTAGGCTCCGCTGCTCCTCCGCATCTTCGGCTCTTCGCGGACCCACCTCGTCGATGATGCGCTGGTACAGTTGGCCCGCGGACTCGAAGCGATTGGTCGCTTCGAGCGCGAGCGCGGCGTACTCGAGTGCGACCGGAGCCTGCCTATCACCGGGGTTGCTGTTGACCGCGGCCAGCAGCATCGTCGCTGACTGCTCGTAGAGGAGCCGCTGCTGCGTGCCGGTGGCTTGGCCCGCGTGCTTGTAGACGTCGAGTGCGTCTTGGTAGACGAGCGCGTTGAGGTCTGCGCCCGCCCGGCAGATCGGCTTGTCTCGATTGGCCGGCCTCGCGCAATCGATCTTGTCGGCCCGCGTCGAGAACGTACAACCTCGCTCCTGGATGTCGGTTGCAAGGCGTCGAATTTCCTGGGAATCATCGGTGGCCATGGCCATGGCGCGGAGATTCTCCCAGGCAATCTGGCCGGTCGCGTCGGCCTCTGGGCCCGAGCACCGTTCCTCGTAGATGCGGGTGAACCGGGCGTCCGCCTGCGGCCAGTAGCCGTACCAGTAGAGCAGCAACGCGTTGTTGTAGTCATAGGCCGCGCGCACGCCTTCGGTATCTCGACTGGGGCTCACCCGCGTGAGGTAAATCTCCCTGGCGCGCGCGAGCCGTTGCACGGTCTCCGGCATCGCAACGGGCTGGACCGAGGGGGGCGCGCCAGCTGGAAGTGGGGGCTCATCGCGGATGAGCAAACGCCCTTCTTCGACGTCGCGATCGGCGATGCGCCTCAACGATTCCACGACCCGGCGCGCAGACTCGGCGAGGTAGCTGTCATCCACGTTCGAGTCCCGGACTTCGGCGTATTCCGTCGCGGCCTGCTCGTAGCTCTTGGACCAGTACAGGGCGTCGGCGAGGTTGTAGTGCAGCTCGTAGCCCTGCGGGTTGTTCGGGTAGCGCTCCAGATACCCGCGGTATGCCGTGGCGGCCAGCCCGTACTCGATTCTGGAGTCGCGACACAGGCGGACGTTGCGCTCCTGCACGCACTGCTGACGGAGGCGTTGAGCCCGTTGGTGATGGTGAATCGCGGTGACGATGAGAGCGTTCTCGGCCAATTGCTCCGCGTTTCGCTGCTCCGCCGGCCGGTCCATGTTCGCGTTCCACCAGGCGCTTCCCTGCACGTATTGAGTGAGCTCTGACCGCGCGACGATGGCGTTCTCGAACTCGTTGTGCATCTGGTGTGCGACGGCGATGTCGTTGAGAATCTCCGGGGTGCGGTGGTGATCTGGCCATTTCCCAATGGCGAGTCGCCAGGCCGCGATGGCCTCTTGGTACTTGGCCTCTTCGAAGTAGATCTGTCCGAGTTGGAAGTAGACCTCGGGCGTCCACGGCCTTTGTTGCGGGATGAGCGAAGCGTCCTGGATGCGTTCGATGCCGGTCGGCTTTCCCTCGATCGGATCGGAGACCTGATTCTCGTTCCAGTCGTCGTACGCGAACGCGATGCCGAGGTATTCGATTGCCTCGGGTCGAAGCTCGGAGCCGGCCTTTCCGGTCTCACTCCGCGCGTCGTCCGACCACTGCACCAGTTTGCCGAAGTGCCGAATGGCCTCGGGGTAACGGCTCGCGCGGTAATAGGCCCAGGCGACCTTGTAGAGCGCGAGGTTGTAGTTCCGGTCTTGAGGGTTCCTGAGAATGTGGCCGTACGCCGCGATCGAGAGGTCGAGCGCGTTCTGACCACCGAAGTCATCGAAGTGGTACTCACCGACCCGGAACCACGTCTCGCTGACGAAACGCGCCTGCGGTGTAATCGCCTGGCAGCTCGCATACGGGTCGACGAACGGGCCACCCGTCGAAGCGCCGAGCGGCCGGCCGTCCAGCCTCAATGCTGGGTAGTTGGCCTGTGCTGCGAGCGAGGCGTCGGGAGGCGGCGGGCGCCAATCGGGGTTGTAGTCGTACTTGTTGGAGCAAACGAGCGCGAGCCACGCCGCCACGGCTTCCTCTGGGCGGCCCATCTCGTTCAGGGTGTACCCGATCAAATAGTAGACGCCGTCGGAGCGTTCGTAGCCCGGGAAACGGCGTGCCAACGTTTTGTAGAGATCGACCGTCGCCGTGAAGTCCGGCGACGTCGGCAGGTTGTCCTCTGCGGTTAGGTCGCCCGCCTCGCGTGCGGCCTGCGCATCGTCGTAGAGCGTTTGAAAGGCGACGGCGCTTCGTTCGAAATAGAGCTCGCCCAAGCGAAACATCGCGTCTGGCGTGTACTTAACGTGGTTCGGATAACGGCGGATGAAGTCCTCAAATACTCGAATCGAACTTTCGCGGGCCTCGTTGAACGCTCGCTCTTCGGTTTCGAGCCGCTCGCCGTACCAACGGTCGCGTTGGCGGCGCTGTTGAAGGTACTCACGCCGCACCAGCGAAGTGACGGTCGAGCGGAAGGCCTCGCCCGTCTCGATGAAACGATCGACCTCTTCTTCGAGTTGGCGCAGCGCCTCGAGCTGCTGTTCGGTCGGAGGCGGCCGTTCGTCGACGATGCGCTTGCCCGTATCCCGCAGGAACGGAGGCAACGTGACGTCGGCGGCGCCTTCCCACGGCGCCGCCTCCGCCTCCTGTGCGGTGACGGGGGCCGACGGCACCCATCCTGCGAACCACAGTGTAGAGCACACCAGCAGGACGACCGGGCGGCGCGTGGTCATGGCTCGCCCTCGTTGGTTTGGTTCTGGTCCATCACGTCGCGGAACTCATCGTCGAGGGCCTGAAGCTCGCGCGCACGCTCACGGGTCAATGCGTCGATGCGAAGTCGGTGATCCTCGCGCTTCGCCCACGAGACGTCGATCTTGCCGACGTCTGCCCTGAGGACCAAGTCGTAGAAGCGATCGTGGACGCGATTGAAGTTGAGGTACGTGATGGCTCCGACGACCTCTTCGGTCTCCCCTTCGAGGGCCCCGATCGCTACTCGATAGCGCGCGAGGTTCGCGGTTTCCTCATCGACGACCACTAGCATCTCCGAGACCCGCCTCTTGACCACCGCCGCGACTTCCGCGTCGCGTTGATTGAGTTGGCGCTCTACGGCCGTGACGCGCGAGAACGCGGCGTTGTACCCGGGGCCGCCTGACCCTGCGAGCTCGCGCTCGCGGTCGACCAGGTTGATGAACTTGGTGCGTTTTGCATCGTCTGCCTGGTATCGCTTGTCGCCGACGCCAACGTGGAGCCGGCCTACTTCGAGGCGGCGCCGAATCCAGGTCAGTTGCTCTTCGTGTTCCCTGATGTCAGTTTCGTGTTGGGCCAGCTGCGCACGCAGCGCTTTGAGGTCGACCTTTTCCGGATCGACGGAGGCCAACCCGGACCTCGAGGCGACGATGCGGGCTTCGAGCCCGAGGATCTCGACGCGTAACCCCTGCAGGTCGCGCTCGGCCGCCCTGTACTCTTTGAGCTTGTCGAGGTCGCGGTCGATGAAGTCTTCCGTGTCGATCGGCATCTTCATCAATTCGGCCTGGAGCTCCTGACGTCGCGATCGAACCCGCGCGACCTCGCCCTGGCGGTTGCCTCGGACCTGGGACTCGCTGTTGATGAGCGTTCCTCGCGCCCGCGCTGCGCGGTTTCGGAGCCCCGTAGTCCGTTCGCGCTGTCGACGTAGGTCGGAGAAGACGCTGATTCGGTTTGGCGCGCTCAGCGCGGCCGTGATCCGCTGCGCGAGCTCGTCGGTTTCACGCACCAGCTGCTTGGCTTCGCTCAGGTCCGCGAGCACCTCGAGCGCCCGCTCGTAGTCGCCTTCGAGGTCGATCCATCGCCGAGCCGACTCCGGCAGGAAGTCATCTATGTCGAAATGATCTAGGTTTTCCCTCACAACCCCCCGGAAATAGGCATGAAGGTCCGGGTGCTCACGACGCTTGCGTGCGAGCTCGTCGCGGATGGGCCCGAAGGTTGAGCGCACCTCGTCGAACACCACCCCGGCTTCCTGGTAGCGTCCTGTGCGGGCCAGCAGGTCGCCCCGTAGCACCTTGCCGTCGGCGTTGAGCGGGCTGTCGGGTGCGGCCACCGAGAGAACCTCTAGCGCGCGTTCGGCTTGGATGGCGTCGCCCATTCTGATGTAAGTCCATGCGAGCTCGTACAGCGCTTCGTCGAAGTGGGACGAAGTCTGCCGGACCGCCCGATACGCTTCGATCGCCTGCTCAGGCTGGTTGGTTTCGTAGTAGAGGCGCCCGAGCGCCAGATACGTCAGCTCGACGACCTGAATTTCTTGCTCATTGGTTGGCGCGTGGCCGAGGACTCCGTGGAATGCCGCGATGGCGTCGAGGTATTCGCCGCGCAGCGTGTGAATGGTGCCCACGAAATACTTCGAACGAAGGGAGAACTCGGATCCGCCGGGGATCGCGACGAACCCCTTGCGCGCCTGTTCGAGTCGCCCCTGGTCGACGCCCCGAATCTCGGCGTTGGGCGGAGCGTTGAGGACGTCATCGATTGGGATGGCGCGGTTGTACAAATACTTCGCGCGGAAATACGCGGTTGTCACCGAGAGCGCGGCCGATGGAAGGGCCTCCAGTCGTGCGAAATATCCGTCGACCTCGCGGAAGTCGCGCGTGTGAATGGCAATCTCGATCAGGCGACTGAGCGCAGGTTGGAGGTATGACGAGAAGGCCGGATCGCGACTGCGGTCGATCACCTCCGCATAGCGCTTTCGCGCGCCGAGGTAGTCGCCCGCGAAGAATAGAGACTCCCCGAGAAGGAATAGCGCCTCGGGATATGCGCGATGGGTCGGATAGTGATCGACGATATCCATCAGGAGAATGGCAGCGCGCAGGTAGTCCTCGAGGCGGAGGTAGAGCTCGCCGTCGGTGAGACGCTCTTCGACGAACGTGTCGCTTTTGCGGTCGTGCGGGCGCACCGGACGGGCCATTAGTCGTTGGGTGTCCGACTCGAGGTCGGCCACCTCGCGATTTGCCGCGGTCAAGTCTTGCGCGGCAACATCAGGGGCAACGGACGCAACGAGGCTGAAGATCAGGGTGAATCTCAGCCAAACCTCTCGCGCTCGCCCCCTGCCAGGTGTCGGTGTGGGCGGCGACGTTGTCGCCCCACGAGGTCGCATTACCGATCGCCCTCACCGCTTGCATCAGGTCGAACTTGGCGTTCGACGCGCTCGATGTATCGGACCGCCGGCCGCTCTTCGAGCGGTGTGGTCGGGCCTCCCTTTTCGTAGCCCACCACGTGGACTGTCGAGATGCGGCCTTCTGGCACCGCGAAGGTGTACGTGGAGCGCACCTTGAAGCGATAGCCCTTCAGGTACGCGAAGACGCCGTAGCCATGTCCCCGGTACTCGAGGTTGACGGTGAGCGTGTGCTCACCCGGAACGATGCTTCCGTTGTAGACCTCGAACTCCTGCTGGTCGCCGAGCGAGCCTTCCTCGTCGGCTTTGGTGAAAATGGGAGCGCCGTCGAGCGCGTAGACCACCCTCACCAACTTGTAGGATTGCGACATCCGGTTCTCGTGAACGATGACTGCTTGGCCGCCGCCCACGACCCCTTCGAGGACCGTTTCTGCCAGCAACGACAGTCGCGCCTTGGAGCGAAAGATCTGCTCCTTCAGCTCGTTGATCCGCTGTTCGAGATCGCGGAGCCGCACCGCATACGTGCCGGCGTCGATCGGTTTGATTGGCGCTGCGGGTGCGGCTGTTTTGGCCGCCGCCGAAGGCTTGCTTGGTGTGTCCGGCTGCGACGCACCCCCGGCCTGGGCCGCCGCGATCGTGGTCCCGGCCCCGATACATAGCAACACAACGGAGAGCGCAAGTGTCCTGCGCATCGCAATTCCCCTCTAAGTGACCACCATGTGAAGCGAAATTGCCCCCCGACAGTCACCGGGCTTATACCGCAGCGCTAGCAGGTGGGTCAATGAAGGCCCCGCTCATTTCCCAGGGTCGGGATTACGCAGAAGCGCTGAATTGTCCTTCACTTGCAGGGGGGCGATCGAGTAGATCTTCCGGCAGTCCCAGACGTCGATCGATGTGTGGCCATCCGACGCAATACGAGCACGGTGAATACGAGGGCGCTTCGTGAGCGATCCCGGGGACGAAGCGCTGCTTGCGGCGTATCGCGAAGGCGACTTGGCAGCGTTCGAGATGTTGCTCGGACGATACCGCGGGCCGATCTTCAACTTCCTGTTGCGCTCGGCTCGGGACCGCGGGCGAGCCGAGGAGCTGTATCAAGACGTCTGGATGAAGGTCGTCGAGCGCTGCGACGAGTTCCGCGGAGACGCCAAGTTCTCGACATGGCTGTACACGATCGCGCGGAACCTATGCATCGACCATCAGCGAAAGATGAAGTTTCGCGGGCACGCCTCCCTGGACGCCCCTCAACCGAGCTCCGGGCAGCCGCTCGGCGAGCGGGTGTCGAGCTTTGGTCCATCAACCGAGCAGCTCGCGGCCGGCCGGCTCGTGGGGGAGCGGATCGCCCGCGCTGTGGAGGGCTTGCCGGACGAACAGCGGGAGGTGTTTCTGTTGCGTCAGCTTCAGGGCCTGGCGTTCAAGGAGATCGCCGAGGTGGTTGGCGTTTCTGCAAACACCGTGAAGAGCCGGATGCGCTACGCTCTCGAGCGCTTGCAGCACACTTTGAGCGATTTGGAAGAGCCGCATGAACTGTGACGAGTGCAAAGAGCAGCTCTTCGAGTTGATCGAACGCGAAGCGGTCGATCCCGGCGGCGTGCGTGCGATCCTCGCGCGGTGTCCCGATTGTCGCGCGGCGTTCGACGAGATGAAAGCGGCGCTAGCGGTGGCGGGGCAGCTCCCGATCGAGGAACCGTCTGCGGCGGCCGATGCCGCCGTTGTTCGCGCTGCGAGCGAGCGTTTGCCTCGGGTCGTTCCTTTGCGAAAGCGGCGGCTGCAACCGCCGCCCTGGGCGATGGCGGCGATCGCCTTGCTTGCGGTCGGGGTGGGTGTGTGGTCGATCCCGCGTGAGGTGCAGCTCGAAGGCGACGTTGGGTCTGCGGACCTCAAGAGCGCGGCAGCGCCGGTCGTGGCGGAGCAGGAGCTCGATGACGTGGCGGCGGAGGCCCTCGACGATAGTGCTGCTCTTGCGGAGCTCGGGGAGGTTGCGTCCGAGCGGACCGCGCACTTGGGACGCGCGCCACGGACAGAAGCTCGAGCAAAGAGGGCCTCTTCGAAGCCGGTCCCCGCACACGGTCGTACGGTGCTGCATCAGAGCCATTGGCGGCGCAAAAGCAGCAGCAAGACGACGACGGCGGCACCACCGCGGACTGTCGACGCAAGGTCGATGATATCGAACGCCGCACGCGGAAGGACAAGGACTATGCGCCCCAACCCGAAGAAGAGCTCGCGATCGGCAAGTGTTACCAGATGCTCGACAACGTGGCCGAGGCTCGGAAATGGTTGAAGCGTGCGGCCGCGCATCGAAAGACCAAAGCGCAGGCCGAAGCTGCGCTTCGTGAGCTAACGCCCGAGTAGCGCGCGGCCGTTCATCGGCGAAGCCGTTCGAGTAGGGCGCGCCACTTGAGCTTTCCGCCTTCGGGTGCGCGCCCGCTCAGCTCTTGGGCCGCGGCGATCGCTTCCGCGAGATCGGGCCTGATCTGCAACGCGTCCAGGGGGATGCGCGCGTCGGTCGCGGCGGCCGTCCATCGCGAATCGACACCGGTGAAGAAACACACGCCACCCAGCATTTTCGCGACCTCGTCCGCCGTGAACACGGCCGCGGCTCGCTCTGCGTTCGGTTCGCCCAGCTGGCTGAGGTCGACGACTGCGATCTCGACGTCGGCGTTGAGCATCGCACGGCCGAGCGCGTCGACGCACTCGCTCAACGTAGCGGGCTCATGCACGCCAGAGACAATCAGCGCGAACGCTGAATCATCGATGAGCAGAGGTTTCAGAGGCTTGGCCGCGCGCGCTTCGGCCGTTTGCGCAACTCGTTCCTCGCGCCCCAGTACGAACCCTTCGACCGTCGCTGCGATGGCGCGTTGTGCAAACCCCCCTGTTGGAGACTCCGAGGCGGCTCCGACGGAGCGCAACGCGAGCAGCACGACCTGCAATGCGGTGGTCGGCGTGAGGTCGAGCAAAGCGAGGCGTCGACCAAGGAGTGTGAGCACGGTAAAGCACTCGCGGAACCCGAACGACTCGTAGTCGCCGCTCGCGCGTTGCTCTGCGGGCAGCTCGCTCAGCAGAGGCAGAAGCGGTGCGGCCTCCGCTGCGATCTCTTCGACCGCGACCCCTCCTGTTGGCAGCCTGGCCTCTTGGAGCAGAGCCTGAAGGCGCTCACGTGCGGACTCCCCATGGTTCACGATCGGCCTACTCTATCACTCTTTGGGTCGGCCATAATCCACCGTGATATAAGCAGTGCTGCATGGCTGCCACAATTCTCGTCGTCGACGATGAAAAGAACATTCGGCGCACCTTGCGGATGGTGCTCGAGGGGTCCGGGTTCAACACGCTCGAGGCGTCGTCGGCCGAGCAGTGTCTCGAAACGCTCGAGACCAACGAGGTGGACCTCCTCATCCTGGACGTTCGCCTACCCAAGATGAGTGGCATCGAAGCCCTCGAGAAGATTAGAAACGAGCCAGACACGCGAAAGCTGCCCGTGCTGATGGTATCCGGCCACGCGTCGGTTGCCGAGGCGGTGAAAGCGGTGCAGCTAGGCGCCACAGATTTCTTCGAGAAGCCACTCGACAGGGAGCGCATCCTGGTCACGGTCCGCAACGCCCTGCAGACATGGCAGCTGCAACGCGAGGTTGAGCAGCTTCGCGCTGACGTCGAGCACCGCTACGAGATGATCGGCGAGAGCCCCGCGATACGTTCGCTCTTCGCACAGCTCGAGAAGGTCGCGCCGACGACCGGACGCGTGCTCATCTCGGGAGAAAGCGGAACTGGCAAAGAGCTGATAGCGCGCGCGATCCATCGACTCAGCCCGCGCGCGGACAGATCTTTCGTGAAGGTGAACTGCGCGGCGATTCCTGCGGAACTGATTGAAAGCGAGCTCTTTGGCTACGAGCGCGGGGCATTCACGGGCGCGCAAGGCCGCAAGAAAGGCATGTTCGAGCTGGCCAATGGGGGCACCCTGTTCCTCGATGAGATCGGCGATATGAGCGCCAGTGCGCAGGCGAAGGTGTTGCGCGCCCTGCAGAGTGGGGAGATCTCACGGGTCGGCGGCGAAAAAGCGATAGCGGTGGATGTGCGCGTGTTGGCGGCGACGAACAAAGCCCTGGAGCTCGAGGTCAAAGAAGGGCGTTTTCGAGAGGACCTCTATTTCCGTCTCAACGTCGTTCCGATCGTGAGTCCCCCGCTTCGTGAACGGAAGTCCGACATTGTCCTGCTGGCGAGAGCGTTCCTCCGCGAGTTCTCGCTCGAAAACGGGCTTCGCGAGAAACCAATTGACGATGATGTGCTCAAGGCTTTGACTGGGCGGCCTTGGCCGGGAAACGTTCGCGAGCTCCGCAACGTCGTCGAGCGGATGGCGATCTTGAGCGGCGATCGGATCACGATGGACGATCTGCCGGAGGAGGGAGTCCTCAGCGAGGTTCGACGCGAGTCGTCCCCACCCTCGGACCTGCCCGCCAGTTTCGACGAGAGTGGCGAACGCCTGACTTTGCGGGCTTATCGAAGCCGGGTCGAAAAGAACTACATTCTTCAGACGCTCGACGAGGTGGGTTGGAACATCTCGCGCGCTGCCACAATTCTTGGCGTAGAGCGCACCAACCTTCACAAGAAAATGCGGAGCTATGGTATCCGTAGGGAAGAGGCATGATCCGTCGATCGATTAGGCTGATGTGGAGGGGCGCCATCGTGGCTTTCCTGGTCTACCTCCTCTTCTTCGTTCAGCTCGGCGAGCGGTCCGCCTTTCAGCACCTGATGCGGGTCGCTGACACCGAGGAGGCGCAGGAGCTCGGCCGCGAGGTGAGTGCCGCGACGACGCGCATCACGAAAGAGATCGGCGGGCAGGTGCACGACGTGACCCAGCCACCCGATCGAGATGCGGGGGCCTCCCAGGTTCCCGAAGTGGTGTCGGACCAGCTGCAGGGCATCGTCGGGCACGCCTACGATCGTGAGCGGCGAATCGATGCCGCCCGCGAAGAGCAGTCCCAGTAGCCGACGTTCGCTCGACTGCCCGTTCTATTGCCCGCTTTAGGGCCACTCGAGTTGAAGGCGCTTCATCTTGCGCCACAGCGTCGTGGGGCTGAGCCCGAGCAGCGTGGCGGCGCGCTCTTTGCTCCCCTCGACTTGCCGCAGAGCACGGACGATGGCGTCTCTCTCGACCTCACGCACGATGTCTGCGAGCGATTTGCGTCCAAGGTGCAAGGCGTTGCCATTGCCGTTCGAGTTGGGGACGATGTCTGAGAGATGAATTTGGCCGTCCTGTGCCAAGGCTACACCTTGCTCGATCAGGTTCTCGAGCTCTCGAATGTTCCCAGGAAAGTCGTAACCGAGCAGGTAGTCCAAGATGCCTGGGCCGAGCGAAGCTTGTCGCGACATCTTCTTGCCGTATTTCTCGAGGAAGCTGTCGACGATGGGCGCAATGTCCTCTTTGCGATCCCGAAGTGGCGGCAGCTCGAAGCGCGCGACGTTGAGCCGGTAGTATAGGTCCTCGCGGAAGCGCTTTTCTTCGATGAGCACGCGCAAATTCTGGTTGGTCGCCGCAATGATGCGCGCATCGACGTTGATCGAACTGTTATCACCGAGCCTGCGAATTTCGCCTTCTTGAATCGCGCGCAGCAGCTTCGCTTGCAGCGAAGGAGGGGTGTCGGCGATTTCGTCGAAGAAGAATGTGCCGCCGTTGGCTTCCTCGAAGAGGCCCTTACGTGTCTGCACGGCGCCGGTGAATGCGCCACGCATGTGCCCAAAGAGCTCGCTTTCGAGAAGCGTTTCGGGCAACGCTGCGCAGTTGATCGAGACAAAGGGCCGCTCCGCGCGCAATGAGTTGGCATGGATGGCTCGCGCGACCAGTTCTTTGCCGGTGCCACTCTCTCCGGTGATCAGAACCGTCGCGTCGGTGGGTGCGATTCGAACGATACGGCCGAGAATGTCGCGGATCTCCGCGGACTGCCCAATGATGTTGCCGAAGTTGTATCGCTCGCGAAAATCCGCGGCGATGGCACGCCGCTCGCCCGCAATCTGCCGTGTGCGCGCCGCTCGTGCGACTTTGATGAGCAGCTCGTCCTCGACAAACGGCTTCTGCACGAAATCCCGCGCGCCGAGGCGCATGGCTTCGACGGCGTCTTCTACCGTGCCAAAGGCAGTCATGACGATCACCTCGGTCAGCGGCGAGGCTTCTCGGGTGCGTTGCAGCACATCGAGGCCGCCGACGTCTCCCATCCGCAGGTCCGTGATGACCAAGTCGTAGCTGGTCTCGCCAACCATGATGCACGCAGACTCGCCGCCTTCCGCTTGGTCGACCGCATAGCCCTCCGCCTGCAGCATGTCCGAAAGCATGCAGCGCGCGTTGTCCTGATCATCGACGATTAGAATCCTGGCCATCCCCCAACCGGTTCCGTCTAGCCCTGACCTTACCGCAAATCGCGGTCTCGTGCCCGGAGCGTCAATCGAGCACGCGATGCATGGCCGCAACCACTTCGTCCCGGAACTCACCCGGAAAGATCAGGCGGGGGCGTTCGATGCGCTTGTTTCGGAGCTCGCCGAGCAGGAAAGAAGCGTCGCCCAAGCGCTGCAGAGGTTGATGCCGAAGCGTCACCCACATGCCATCGCTGCTGCCGTCGGTGGGCTCGCTGTAGGGGACGTCTTCGGCAATGTCGAGCCAGACCGTGAGGTCCGGTCGGAGCCCTCCTGCTGCGACGATTTCCTTGGCACGCGCGAGTGCCTCGTCCCACAGGTCGGGCCGCTCCTCCGGGAGCGGAACCGTCTTTGGCAGCCGGCGGGATCGAAGACGCTTGCTGAGCTCTGCGAGTGTCGGATCGGCTCCACGCTCCCATGCGCCCAGACACGTGAGCAGCTCAGCGTCGTCCATCCGAAGATATTCGTCGAGCGATAGCGACTCACCAAGAGCGGCCGCTCGAAACGCGGGCAGCAGCGGGTCAGGGGGTGAGCCGTCCGAGATGAGCTCGCTCACCCTCATGAAGATCGCCCGCACCAGCGCCTCGGCCGCACGAGTGGCTTTGTGGTGGTAGACCTGCTGGTGCATGAAGTGCCGCCCGAGGAAGAAGCTCTCCGCCGGTGGCAGTCCCTTGCGGCCCTCTACGGCAAGTACCCATCGGCCGTTCACGCAGGCAAAGGTCAACGCCTGAAGCAACCAGTCGAGGTCGTACAGGCCGTACCGCACGCCGGTCATGTGGCTGTCGCGCAAGAGGTAGTCCGCGCGATCCACATCCAACGTTCCGCTGACACTCTGGCTGAGATAGCCGAGCCGGTAGTTGCCGCTTAGCAAGCCAGTGACGCGCTCGGCCATGCCCGCCGAAAACGACTCGAGCGCCTGGTGCACCTCGGTCGACGGGTCGAGCAAGATCTCTTGCGTCCATTGTTCGTGATGCTTGGCGTGCGGCAGCACCTCCTCGAACAGGTGAGAGAAAGGCCCGTGACCTAAATCGTGCAAGAGCGCCGCCGCGAGCCCCTCCGCCCTCGCCTCGTCGTCGAGTTTCTGGTCCGCTGGCAACTCGTCGCTGCACGCGTCGATGCGGCGCTGAAGTCCCTGCATGACGTGTGCCGTGCCGATCGCATGCGAAAAGCGCGTGTGCTCGGCTCCCGGGAACGCGAGCGAAGCGAGCCCGAGTTGCCGAACGCGCCGGAGACGCTGCACTTCTCGGGTGTCGAGGAGAGCTCGGATCACCCGCTCCGCCATGCCTTCGAAGGCTATCAAACCGTGGACCGGGTCCCTTAGGATCACCCTCAACGGTACCACCGCGTGTTCAGAACGCCAGCGTCCCGAAGCGCCCGTCTCTCGGCACGTCGAGGTTCGAACCGCGCCGGACCACCACAATCGTGTCCGGCTGCCACAGAGGCAGGACCGGAATGTCACGCGCGAGGATCGTCTGGATTCGCTCGTAGGCAGCAAGGCGCTGCTGCCGGTCGACTTGGGTTCTTCCAACCTCGAAAAGTCGATCGAGCTCTTCGTCGTGGTACCGCCACCGATTCGCGCCCTCGCTCTGCGGGCCGGGGATTCGCGACGAATCGAAGAACCAGCTGAGGACGTGTGGCTCGATCACCTCCGGCACCTGGAGCAGCGTGATCTCGAAGCGGCCGCGATTGAGGTCGGAGATCAGCGTCGCCGCTTCCGAGGGCCGCACATCGACTTCGATGCCAACGTCTCCAAGCATGGCTGCGATTGCGCGTGCGACCGATTGTCGAAACCGTTCTGATGTCGTCCGAAGCACCAGCCGCATGCGAGGCTCCGGTCCAGGAGGATCAGAGAATCCAGCGGCGTCGAGCAGCGCCCGAGCCTGGTCCGGATCGAATGCGTGAGACGGCAGTGTATCCACGCTCGCCCAATGATCATATGGAATCCAAGTGTCCGTGACCCGGGCCAGCCCGTCGTACTTAGCGCGCACCAGCAACTCGCGGTCGATGGCGTGCCCAATTGCGCGCCGCACCCTGACGTCGTCGAGCTTGGGCGAGGTGGTTTGAAAACCGAGATACATCGTCGATATCCCTGCGGCGCTGCGCGTTTCGAAGCGCGGGTCGTCTTGGAACATTGGAAGAAGAAGCGGGGGGATCGAGGCAATGGCGACGTCGCCCTGGCCGGCTAGCATTCGCAACGCCCGCGTGTTGTCGTCGCGGATGACGACCAATCGCAGGCTCGGGTGTGTAGGTGTCCCGCGGTGCCAGTGGGGGTTGGCGCGCAGCTCGAGGACTCCCGGCTCGCGTCTGACCAGGCGGTACGGCCCGGCGCCGACAGGAAATGGGTCGTCGGGCGTAGCGACCCGCCGCAAGGCGTCTTCACTCCGCAGGATGGGCATCTCGAGGTCCGTGAGAAACGTCGCATGCGGCTCGCGGAGGATGAAAATGATAGTTCGCGGGTCGGATACCCGCATCTCCGCGATCCTTCGATAGGCGTGCGCGTAGCGGCTTCGGAGCTTCGGATCAATGATGCCCCGAAAGGTGGCGACTACGTCTTCTGCGTCGAGGGGGCTGCCGTCACTGAAGCGCAGTCCGTCGCGCAGCCGCACCTCGAACCGGGTCGGGCTCGAGGCGCTCACCGATTCCGCGAGATCGGGAATGACCTCGAGCGTCCGGGGGTCGATGGTCACCAGGGAGCCGAAGAGGAGCCGTGAGACACGCAGGCCGTAGGGGTCGGCGACGAAGCGCGGGTCGAGTTGCTCGGCGTCTCGTGGGAGCATGACGACCAATGCGTCCGGGTCGCGGGCGACAGGCCGGGCGCAGCCAAGGCCGATCACTAGGACCAGCATCAAGGCGCTGCTAGGGTGCGGACGATGGCGAACCGAGCGCTTCTTTGTTTCGCGATCATGGGCCTGCTGGCCGCGAGCCCTGGCGCGCGTGCCGAGGGGCCTGAACCGATTGCGCAAACAATATCCAACCTCGTCAGGCAGGCCGGCCTCGGCGATGGGATCGGAATTCATGTCGTTCGCTTGCACGATGCGGCGGAACTGTACCGCAATCGGCCCGAACGCCCTCGAAATCCTGCGTCCAACCAGAAGCTTCTCACCTCAGCCGCGGCCCTTTGGGGTTTGGGACCCACGTTTCGTGCGAGCACCAAGGTCGAGGGCAAGATCGAGAATGGACGCGTAGCTCAACTGGTGGTTCGGGCGTCGGGCGACCCGGGCCTGGGGTATGGTGGGTTGGTTGCGTTGGCCGAGGCCGTGCATCTGCGAGGCGTGGATACCGTCGATCGAATCTTGATCGACGCCAGCTACTTCGACGAGCAGATTCTCCCGCCTGCGTTCGAGCAGCAGCCTAAGGAAGCGGCGGCGTTCCGCGCAGCCATCTCTGCGTTCGCAGTGAATCGCAACAGTTACGTCGTCCACCTCGGCCCGGGCCCCGAAGTCGACGGCCCAGGGCGCGTCCGCGTGCTCGCGGACGACTATGTACGGATCGACAACCGCACCGTGACCAGCCCGGGCGGTCCACCGACGCCCCGCATCGACCACAAGCTCACCGACGACGGTCACCTTGCCATCGTCGTCAACGGTGCAATTCCCAAGCAAGCCCGCACCCTCTACTACCGACGCCGTGTGCCGGACCCGAGAACCTATGCGGCGAGCCTCTTGGTTCGCGCGCTGAAGAAGGCAGGGGTCGGCGGCACGCTAGCCTTCGAGTACGGCGTCCCCACCGAGTCACAGCCGCTGATTGCCGACATGCCGTCCCGCCCGCTCAGTCTGATGCTGTATTCCGTTGGCAAGTGGAGCGACAACTTCACCGCCGAGATGCTGTTGAAGATCATGGGGGCCCAGGCGGAAACACCGGGCACCTCGGCGCGCGGCGTGGTGGCCGTGCGTGAGGAGCTCATGAAGAAGGGAGTCAACACCGAGGGCCTCGTCATGGTAAACGGCTCCGGTCTCTTCGACGGCAACCGCGTCGCCCCACGGCACGTGACGGAAACCTTGGTCGCTGCGTATCGCGACCCGGCCATCCGCGCGGAGTACGTCGCCCACCTTGCAGTCGCCGGCTCCGATGGAACGCTGAAGTCGCGCCTCGAAGACCTCCCGCGCCCAAGAATGGTCCGCGCGAAGACGGGAACCCTGAGAGACGTGATCGCGCTGTCGGGCTACGTGTTCGGAGAACCAGGGCGATCCGTGGCGTTTAGTTTCCTGGCAAATGGGATTGCGGGGAAGCAGCGCGACACCAAGAAGCTCGCGGACGACATCGTGAGGGCGCTAGCAAACTACGCAGTGCACTCCACCTCCGCCCGGTGACATTGGCACTACCTCCGCCCCTGACGCTGTCCCTGACACAGCCTCCGTCCCTGCTACACCCTCCCCGATGGTCCAGGCCTTTCTTGTCTTCGCTGCGCTGCAACTGACAAGCTGCACCGCCACCCCCAAACCCCCTGCCGAACCCCACCCCTCCCTCATGCCGCCTCCCGTCGCGCGTACGCACTCTCATCCCGTCACCCTTCACGGCGACAAGCGCGCCGACGACTACTTCTGGCTTCGGGAAAAGGGAGCACCTGAAGTCACCAGGTATCTCGAGGCGGAGAACGCGTACGCCGAGGAGCATATGGCGCCCACGGCGGACCTTCAGAAAACGCTGTACGACGAGATCGTCGAGCGCATTAAGGAAACCGACCAGAGCGCGCCGTACCGCAAGGGCGCGTTCGAGTACTACCACCGTACCGAAGAGGGGAAGCAATACCGACGCTACTGTCGGCGTGAGCCAGGCAAGGCTAGCACCGAGCGAGTCCTGCTCGACATGAATGCGCTCGCCGAAGGCCGGCCGTTTCTTGGTCTCGGGGTCTACGAGGTATCGCCCGATGGCCGCTATCTCGCGTTCTCTCTCGATGAGACAGGCTTCCGCGACTACACGCTTCAGATCAAAGACCTTCGGTCCGGAGATGTGCTTGCCGAGCGAATGGAAAAGGTGCAGTCGGCGGCCTGGGCAAGCGACAGCGAGACGCTGTTTTACACCGTAGATGACGACACCAAGCGGCCGCACCAGATCCTACGGCACCGACTCGGCACGACCTCAGAGGATGCGCTGATCTACCAGGAGGAGGACGAGCGCTTCCGGGTGGCGGTGTGGCGCTCGCGAAGTGGGGAGTACGTCTTTCGGGGATCGTTCAGCCACACGACCAGCGAAGTCGGATTCCTGCCGGCGTCGAAGCCGGCGGGCACATGGCGATTGGTGGCCGAGCGCAGACAAGACCACGAGTACGACGTTGCGCACCGAGGCGAGGAGTTCTTGATCCGCACCAACGACCGCGGCCGCAATTTTCGTATCGTCCGGGCACCGGTCGATGACCCCGGCCCCGCGTCCTGGCAAGAGCTCGTCGCACATCGTGACGCGGTGATGCTCGAAAGCTTGGACGTGTTCGAGGGTTTCTATGTGCTGCTCGAAAGAGAGACGGGTCTTCCGCACATTCGGGTCTCGCAGTTTGCGGGCGACGATTCACATCGAGTGGCGATCGATGAGCCGGTGTACGCGCTCTACCCGGGTGACAACGAAGAGTTCTCTGCGGCGGCCTATCGCTATCGGTACGAGTCCCTGACGACGCCGGACTCGGTGTTCGACTATGATGTTCGGTCGAAGGTGAGCAGCTTGGTCAAGCAGGTCGAGGTGCTTGGTGGTTACGACCCCGGCGAGTACCAATCGGAGCGCCTCTGGGCGACGGCGCAGGATGGGACCCGAGTTCCCGTGTCAGTGGTCTACAAGAAGGGCACACCCAGGGATGGCTCCGCGCCAATGTTACTCGTCGGGTACGGCTCGTATGGCTATCCGTACCCGACGGGTTTCTCGCACGCGCGCGTGAGCTTGCTCGATCGCGGCTTGATCTACGCAGTTGCGCACATTCGTGGCGGAGGCGAGCTTGGCAAACCGTGGCACGATCAGGGCCGGATGGAGAACAAGATCAACACCTTCACGGACTTCATCACCGTCGCGGAGCACCTGGTCGCGAACCAGTACACATCCAGCAAACGCCTGGCCATTCAGGGCGGCAGTGCGGGCGGTCTGCTGATGGGCGCGGTCAGCAACCTGCGCCCCGACCTCTTCGGCGCCGTCGTCTCGCTCGTCCCATTCGTCGACGTCCTCAACACGATGCTTGACGACACCCTCCCGCTTACGGTCGGAGAGTACGAAGAGTGGGGAAACCCGAACGACCGCGATGCTTATTTTCGCATCAAGGCGTACTGCCCATACACCAACATCGAGGCTCATCCCTACCCAACAATACTGGTCCGCACTTCGCTCAACGACAGTCAGGTGATGTACTGGGAGCCGGCAAAGTACGTAGCAAAGCTCCGAGCCCACAAGACCGACGAGAACCTCCTGCTCTTCAAGATCAACATGGACGCGGGCCACGGCGGAGCCTCCGGACGATACGATTACTTGAAGGAAACGGCACTCGATTACGCATTCATCCTGACGCAACTTCAATAAGACGGGCGCCCCGGGACACGGGGCGAGACGACACCCCGCCAAATGGCAACGACACGCACGGAGAACGGCTCGCGACGGGCGTGCTCGCGATCGGGCGCCCCGTCGCCACGGCTCCTCAAGTCGACATACGACTAAGCGCCGGCCCAATCGCTGTGCTGCCCATCCCGAGCCGTTCTCCTCCGTAGATGTCTATGTACGGCGGGGCGACCTGTGGGACGTGCGCAGAATTAACCCCATTGAAAAAGGGGACTGTGCCCTTTTCGTAGATGGCGACGTATGGAGGGGCACGGCGGAGCGCGATGCGGGGACCCAGCGGCGTAGCGAGTGACAATCGGCAAGACAGCAGGCACCGCCGATTGGGCGCGAGCGCCGAGGCGAGGCTTGCGTGGCCTCAGGCTCCAAGCCCCTCCGGCCACCTTTGCAAGCCGACCCGTCCGCAGGGTCCCCGTGTCGTGTTCCGCCGTGCCCCGATCTCCGGTGCGTCAGTTGCGATTTCTGCGGGAGCGTGGGGCTGGGACGGCGTTGCCTGTTTTGCAGGCCAACCAGTGCAAGATGTCCAGCGACGACAACAGTCCGACGACCTTTCCCGCTGCGTCGACGACAGGAAGCCGATGGATTCCCTCGTACGCCATCAAGGCCGAAGCGTTCGAGACTGTCTGGTCCTCGTGCAGTGTGAACGACATCGAAGTCATGATGTCTCTCACTCGATCATCCGGCGTCACGCCATGCCGGAGCAGGTCTGTCTTGGACACGACCCCCACGGGCGTGCCCTCGCCATCGACCACCGGAGCACCGCTGTAACCGCCATCGAGCAAGCAACTCGCTAACGCGGGCAGGCTCACGTCTTCGGTTACGCATTGCACATTGAGGCTCATGATGCGTGACACCGGCGTGCAATCGGCGCGCTGGTGAAGCTTCCGCAAGAACCCTTCGCGTTCTCCTGCCTGTAGCAGACGCCTAAGGGACTGCCGTGGCGTTGGCGCGTTGCTCTCGTAGCAATGCAGTAGCCCACTTCGCTCCTCGCGGTCGAAAGACAGCCCGATGTACTCCTCGCATTCGACACACTCGTTGACCCGCACGGTGCGCATCTGCGGTGGGCAGTAGACCGTGGAGTACGAGGAGGTGCTCCCATCCGCCGTCAGCGTCTGACGGACGCGAATCTCGAACTCGTAATACGGAGCCTTCGAACCCATCGGCATCCCTAGAGCGAGAGTATGCGGGATGAGAGCGCCCATCAAGTGTGGCGGCGCCAGCGTCAACAAGAGGGGTCAGTCCCCTTTTTCAAAGGGTTGATTCAGTGGGTGTCGGTGAATTGAGAACGCCGGCGGGGTGTCCCTCGCCGGCGTTTCGTCTCTGTAAGCGTTGCCGCCTACTCTTTGATCTGTCGCCGAATCTTGCCCAGCGCCTGCTCTTGCAGCTGCCGGATTCGTTCGCGTGACAGGTTGTACTTGTCGCCGATCTCCTTGAGCGTGAGCTCGTCCTCGTCGTCGAGGCCGAAGCGCCAGCGGAGGATGCGGGCCTCCATGGGGGTCAGCGTGTCGAGGAGCCTGCGCACCTCGTCGCTCCACTTGCGGGAGACGAGCTGCTCGTACGGCGTCGGCACGTTTTCCTCTTCGAGGAAGTCGATGAACTTACGGCCGTCCTCATCGTTGACCGGACGGTCGAGGGAGAACGGAGTCTCGGCCCAGTAGCCCTTGATCTTCTCGAGCTTCTCGGCAGCGATGCCGGTCTCCTTCTCGAGCTCTTCGGGCGTCGGCTCGTTGCCGGTCCGGGTCGCGATGGCCTGGGTGGCACGCGCAACGCGGTTGTACGTGTCGAGCATGTGCACCGGGATACGAACCGCACGGCCCTTGTCGGCGAGTGCGCGGCTGATCGCGTGGCGAATCCACCAGGAAGCGTAGGTGCTGAAGCGGTAACCACGGTTGTGGTCGAAGCGCTCGACGGCCTTCATTAGACCGATGTTGCCCTCTTGGATGAGGTCGATGAGCGGGAGCCGGCCACGGTTGTAGCGGCGGGCGATCGAAACCACGAGGCGCAGGTTCGCCGCGACGAAGCGGTTCTTCGCTCGCTGCTGTGATTTTTGCGCGCCGCGGACGTGTTGCAAGTACCGTTTGAACGTGGGTGTCATGCGCACGTAGTCACCGACGATGTCCCGCTCGTCGGCGAAGTCGCCGGCAAGGCGGTGTACCGCGCGGTCCGACTCCTGGACGAAGAGACGGTCGCTATCGAGCTCGCGCATCTTGGTCGAGAGCTGGAGACAGACGTCGTTCCAACGTGTTTCCTGTCGCTTGCCGAGCTTCTCGGCCTTTGCGCTCTTACAGAGCTTGCGCAATGACACGAGCTCGGGGAGCGGCTGATCCTCGACGCGCGCCTCGATGACGGAGGCAACGCTCTCGAAGCACGACGGGTAGCTGAGCAGAGCCTCCCAGTAGGCAATTTCGAGGCGTTCAACCTGCTTGGCCGCCTCAATCTCCTCTTGAGGCGTGAGCACGCGATGGCCGATCATCTCCCGGAAGTACCGAGTGAGCGTCGAATCTCCGGCGCCCTGGCGCTCGAACTCCTTGAGAGCCTTCTCGCTCTCGACGCGAGCCTTCTCGAGCTGCTCCTTGCTGGGCTCGGCCCCCCCAGTGGGCTGGCCGGGCTTCGCTTGGGCTTCGGCGGGCTTCTGAACCTCGGTCTCAGCCTTTGGCTCCGATTGCTTGGATACCTTGGCCCGCACCTGGCTCTTCCTCCGGGATTGTCCTGTCGCTGCCTGTCTTGTCGCTGCCTGTCTTGCCATTTTCCCTCTCGCCTTCCGGTGGCGCCCCGCGATGTGTGGCACCCCGCATACTGGCTGAACACTCGAGACCGCCCGGCTCTTCCACCGAGCGCGAACCATTCGTTCGAGTCAAATGGTGATGCACGCACCGTGCCGGAATGCGGAGGACGCGTGAATCAGTTTTTCGAACAGGTGGCTTTGTCGTGGGGTATCTCAAAGTATATGGGTCCTGAGGCACCATTGAGAAGGGGTATTCGACGTGTTTCTGCGGGGAAATTCCAGTGAGAATCCTGCTCATCGCGAGTTACTGGAATCGGTTTGACTAGGGCTAGCGCCACTCGCACCGGCCCTCGCAACCATGTTGATTTCCGCTGCCGCCATCGACAGCCACGCATAGGTGGTTGGACCGTTCTTACACAGTTTAGAGGGCGAATGGGGCGCTCAGACGCCTCCTGCCGTGCTCGCGTTCCCCAGCCCGTCGGCGATACAGATCGTCCGGCTTCTCCTTTTCGCGGCCTCAATCAGAGCGCTTTCGCAGGCCCTTGGAGCTAACCTGAGGGCCAAGCTTCAACTCAGCGTTGTGAGTGAATTCCGGGCAAAAGCGCTTGCTCACGTCCTCTTGCTCTAGCCCTCAACCCTGCCCCGATAGCCTCGGGTGAGGTCGCTTCCCGCGTTCGGGTCGAGGTACATGGGGCCCGGAGCTTGGTCGATTGGGTGTCGCCCAGGGCATTCGCTGCATGCTGGTGGCTACTGTTCTAGCCACTATGGGGCTCGGAGTGGATACTGCACTTGCCACCCCAGGCTGCCATCGGGGGTCGCTGCCTGCTCCGCACGAAGGCTCCAACGCCAGGATTTCCTTCATGGGGTGGACCGCATGCTAGAGGCGCGGGACGGAATGGTGATCGAGTGGGAACGACGAAACGCAGAAGCGCTATTGCTTTAGCCACTTTCGTGTCGCTGGCGACCTGGGTCGGCACCGCGTCTGCCTCGCCGGATCCCGTGGTGATCGCGGAAGCGGTCCGGAGCCTGGATGCCGATCATGACCAGGCAACTGCCGCGATTTACGTTCTCCAAGTGGGCGGCGCGCGGGCGGCCAAGCAGATCCGCGATGCGTGGCCGTCGCTTTCGTTGCTCGGGCGCAAGCGTGCCCTCGGCGCCCTCTCCCAGCTCGCCCGGGAGCACGACGCAGCCATAGAAGCCTTGGTTGAAGCGGGTCGCTCTGAAGACGAGGAGCTCCGCAATCGCGCGCTCCAGGTCCTGCAGCGCACCAAACCCCAGGGACTTGATGGGTTGGTCGTTCTCTTGCCGGACCCAATCGTCGGTGACGGCGCGGCGTCGTTGTTGGCGCGCACCGCGCCCAGCTTCGCGATCGAGCCGCTGCTCGAAGCGATCGCCACTCCCGGTGGCGCGGACCGGCACGGGCTCCGCAGCGCGCTTGGAACTGCGGTGCAGCGTTCGGATGAAGATCCAAAGCAACGGCTTCGCGCGTGGCTCTCGAGCCGACCTTCGGCGGCCTCGGTTGCGAGCGCCGCAATGGGCCTCTCCTCGCTCGACGAGTACCGCAACATCATCGCCGCGTTCGTCGAGTACGCGCTGATGGGGTCGATCGACTTCGCCGCCAAGTGGCGACTGCTTCAAAGTGCCGCAGCGGCCGGTGCAAGCGCCGACGTCGACCGGTGGGTTCGAAGCCAACTTGCTAGCCCAGAGGAGTGGATGCTTCGCCAAGCGGCGGTCGATGCCATCACCGCGCGTGGGCATCGTGAGGATGCGCGGGGTGCGCTGAGCGACCCCTACCCGCGAGTCCGCGCCCGCGCTGCGGCTGCACTGTCAGGTGACCCCGGCACCCTGGTGGAGCGTGCCTCGCTCGCCCGTCGTGACACCTGGCCCATGGTTCGCGCGGAGGCCGTGACGAGCCTACGAACCGAGGGCGATGCGCTCCCCGTGATCGTCGCATCGGTCGACGACTCCATGTCGGTGGTCCGCGCTGCGGCGATCGAGGTCCTCGCCGCCTCTTCGCATGACCAAGGCTGGGACCGCGTCCACAGACGGCTGCGCGCTCAGAACGAGTGGCCTTCGGTGACCCAGGCGGCCATCGGCTACGTGGTTGCCCACTGCCGTACCGACGCGGTCGAAGCCCTGCTCCGCATCATCATGCGAGCTGCGCCCAGCAACGCGCTCACCGAGGACCTCAACAACGCCGCTCACGCGATCGAGGCGTTACGCACCCTGGGGAGCTCAGAAGCCGAGTCAGCCGTCGAACAGCTCCGACGGACCGAAGGGGTTCCGCCCACGCTGAAAATGGCGCTTGAACAGCCCCTACCCGAGGACGGTGGGTGCGCGCAGGCCGGCCGCTAGATTGTCCCTTGCGAATCCGTCGTGTTACTTTGTTCGAGACAGGGGGGAACATGGGAGCTCGTCTAATAGGCCTGATGCTGGCCGGGGTGCTGCTGAGCGCCGGTTGCGAACAGATTACGTCCGCTTCGGAGCCCGAGGTTGAGGCCGAACAACTACCCGAAATCGTCCCGGACCTTCCGGAGGTTCCGACGCTTCCGCCGCCACCGTTTCCAACGACCTACGAAGATGAGTCGTACAGCGTGTACGGTCTTCGTCTGCGACCGGCCAAGGTGCTCGACACCGACCTCTCCGTGAGCGGCTACATCATGGACATCTATGAGCCACCGGCTTGTAAGAAGCGGAAGAAAGAGGAATGCCCCAAGGTCGCCGCGCCGCACATGTTCATTGCGGACACTGCCGACCAGACCGATCGGGCAGAGCAGTTGCTCGTCGTGGGCTATGCCGACAACCAGGAACAGCTCACACGCGCTCGACGCGGGCGAAAGACGACCACCATCGCCGGGGCGGTGGTGGTGCCTAGGGACCTCAAAGTTGGCAACAAGGTGCGCGTGAAGGGTCACTTCACGCTGATCTCGGCGGGTGGCTTCAACACGAGCAACGGGTTGCTGGAATACACCTCCCACGACACGCTCGCCAAAGCGAAGTAGTCAGGGCGCGGCGACCGCGGCGTCTTCTTGCGCGTCGATGAGTTCCGATAGGTCCGGTGCGCCTGCGTCTCCTTTGAGCTCGAAGGCGTCGGCGGTGCGGGCGAAGAGCGCGACGACGTCGTCGTTGACCACCGTTATCTCGCGGCGGTCGTCGATGCGTATGTAGCCGCCTCCGTCTACCGGGGAGCCTGAACCCAGGGACACTCTCACTTTTGCACGTCCCATCTCGAACGTGACCTCCGCTTTCGGCGTGTCGATCCCGAAGTTTCGTACGTCCTCCGCGCTGGGGCTCTGCAGCGTGCGTACGGGTATCGCAAACTCCCAGTTGCGGAGGTAGTTCTCGATGGCCTCCAGATTGGCTGGCGCTTGCTTTGGTTCTTCGAGGGTCCAGGTCTCGTCGAACCCCTCGCCCTGCCGGAGCAGCGCGATGCGCTCCTCGCCCGACGCGATGCGGACGCGGGTGATCCGCTCCCGCACGAGAGCCTCCAGCAGCAAACCAGACCGCGAGTCGATTTCGGTGCGCCCGGGACGGCCTCGTTCGAACAGCAGTACGTAGGCCAACAAGATAGCCGCGACGACCAACAGGATGATTGGGGTGCGCGCGCTCATGAACGCCTCGGCCACCACACACCGAAGCCGGCGATGAACGCTGCCAGCGGCAGCATCACCACGACCCGGAACAGTAGATTCTGTAGATCCGCGTCGCTCATGATGACCGCCCGCGCATTGGTCTTGCGTGGCGCGATGTTGATCAGTGCCTCGCGCTGCGTGAGCCAACCGGCTGTCGACGAGAGGAGGTCGATGTTCGACAGCTGCGGATTGTCGAGGAGCTCGGGGCTCATCCAGTCGCTGTCACCCACCACCATCAAGCGGCCCGGGGTTGGTCCCTCAATCTTCACGGGCGTCAAATCGTCGCCGAGTGGCGGGATGTACTCCCAAGCGACTGCGAGCGGCACCGCGCTCGGCGGTGTCGGCTCTCCCTTGGCGTTCGGGTCGATCGCGCGAGAGATGTCGGTTTCCGCGACCGCGTTGAGGCTGGTCCGAAACAGAACTTCCGTTTCGCTTCCGCCGGCCACGTCTACCGAGCGCGCCACCGCCAAGAGGATGCCGCCTCCGCGCTTCCGGATCGTGTCGACCAGACGATGCGTTCCGTGGTTGGTGACGAGGAACAGGTCGCCTGGGTTGCCCGGCAGCTGCTGCGCGGGTTCGTTCTCGATGACGAGGTCGCCCCCGACGAGGATGCCGCGCTCTGCGAGGGAGGCTTCGAACCCGGTTGGCGTCAGCGCTTCCTTCTTGAGCACGGGATCGAACGCGAGGAGCACGTTGCCACCGGAGGCGAGGTAGCGATCCACGACAGCGACCTCCTCGGCGGAGAACAGGCGCTGTGGGCTGATGACAAACAAGGCATCGCAGGATTCGGGAACGTCATCGGTGCGAACCTCGAACGGCTCGACCTCGATTTTCTCCCACTCGAGCTCGCGCGCTACCGCGTCCAAACTGCGGTCCCCGTAGGCTCCCACCTCCCACTCACCGTGGCCGGCGCTCACGCAGACTTTCGTCGGTTCGCCAGTCGTCACTTCGAGGATGGCGCCGGTCAGTGCTCGCTCGGACTGCAGATCGAGCTTGTGGCCGCCGGCATCGTCGAAGGTCTCGAAGTCTTCGACGATCAGCTGATGGCGCTCCACCTTCCACTTGCGGTCGCCGCTGGTCACGACGACGGGCACCTGGGAAAGCGTCACGTCGCCGGCGAGCCAGCTGTCGATCCCAAACTTGTCGGCGAGCGCCTGGTAGCGCGCCCGATCGCGATCGGGATCCACCCACTCGACGGTGATGTTGTCGGTGACGGCTTTGTACTCTTCGAGCAGCGTCTCGATGTCCGCGAAGTCCTGCTCGTCACGTCCGAGAAAGACGTAGATCTGAACGTCCTGCTCGAGCTCCCGCAGCGCCTGGTGGCTACGGTCGGACAGCGTGAAGAGGCCATGTGTGGTCCAGTCCCATCGCTTGTAGTGACGGGCGGAGAGGTAGTTGACCAGTATGGCAACCACCAGACCCAGCACGACGGTGAGCACGAGATTCAGGCGGGTGCGGGGTTGCGCGCTCACCCGATCTTCCTCGCCTTCAAGGCACCGACACTCAAGCCGACCGCGAGGACGGCGACCGAGAAATCGAACACGAGGTACCGTGTGTCGACCACGCCCTTGGAGAAGCTCTGCATGTGGCCCCACATGCTCAAATACGCACAGACCTCGCGCGCCGTGCCGTCGAGAACGAACTCACCGATGCCTACGGTGAACAGGACTCCAAGCGCAACGAACGACAGCACCGCCGCAATGATCTGGGTGGGTGCAACCACGCTCATCAACAAACCGATGGCCATGAAATAGGCGCCGAGGCAAAATATCCCGAAGTAACTGGCCGCCGTGGCGCCCCAGTCGACGCTTCCGTGCTGGCTGATGATCCAGGCATAGATGATCGTTGGGATCCACAACACGCACCACATCACGAGCGACGCGCCGTACTTGCCGAAGATGACCGACGCCTCGGAGACCGGCGCCGTCAGTAGCGTCTCGATCGTGCCCGACTGCTTCTCGCCAGCGACCAGACGCATCGTGAGGACCGGGACAAAAACCAGAAGCGGGATGAAGAAGAGTGCGCTGCCGCCGAAAAAACCAGACAGTGGTGTCGACGCGCCCGAAGAGACCGCGTTGCGAGAGTAGAACTCGGTGAGCACCCAGAATACGACGCCGTTCCATATCAACCACGAGGTGAGCACCACGTATGCCAGCGGCGAGACGAAGAACGCCCCGAGCTCTCGCTTCAAGACGACCCATGCGCCCTTCATGACGCGCCCTCTGGACTTCCCGCGGTCGTGAGCTCGGCGAATATGTCTTCGAGGCTAGTTTCTGTATCGCCGGGCGCGAGATCCGCGACCTTCTGGCCTTCTCGAATGATGATCACCCGGTCACACACCGCCTCGACTTCGGACAGGATGTGGCTCGAGAGCAGGACAGTCTTCTTGCCGCTGAAGCTCCGTACGACCTCACGGAAGTGTCGGACCTGGTTGGGATCCAAGCCGGAGGTAGGTTCATCGAGGATTAGAATCGGCGGATCGGCGATGAGCGCTTCGGCGAGCCCAACACGCTGCCGGTAGCCCTTGGAGAGCTGGCCAACGATTCGCGTACGCGCGTCTGCGACACCTGCGAGGTCGAGGGAGCGGTCCATAGCTTCGGCGATATTCGGAACAGCCTTGAGCGCGCCCCGGTGGCGCAGGTACTCGTACACGCGCATCTCGCGATACAGCGGAACACCTTCCGGCATGTACCCGAGGCGCTCGCGCGCTCGAATCGAGTTCTTCACCGCGTCGATGCCGTCGATCCGAATCGTGCCTGACGTTGGCGCGAGATAGCCGGTCAGCATGCGGAGTGTCGTCGTCTTGCCTGCGCCGTTCGGACCCAGGAAACCAACGATTTCCCCCGGTTCCACACGGAAGGAAATTTCGTTTACCGCGAGTCGGCTTCCGTACCGCCTGCTGAGAGCCTCGACTTCAATCACTTTAGTACCCGTAAGGCGCACGGGGTACTCGATGCGATCCGCCGTTGCAACTGCAGACCTGTCCAGGTGCTGCGGCTTTCTCGCATCTGCCGCCCGCGCTTTCGTACGATCGCCTGCAAGATGCCCAGGATCCCATGGAAGGTTCGATTGAGCTGCTGCGCTCTCGCGATGGTGGCCGGAGGCTCGTTCGCGGGCGCCTCTGAGGTCAGTACGGCCCCGGTCGCGCCGCTGGCCTTCCGTCCGGCCCCAGCCCCCATCGTCGAGCCCATTCACGCGGAGCCGGGGCCCGAGGTGGCAGAGGTCGTGCCGATCCCCAACCAAGACGTGACGGGCTTGCGTTTTCCGAGCGGTCTGACCATCAGCGGCGGTAGTAAGCATCGCACGATTCTCTTCACGTTCGACGATGGTCCATCGCGCAGGACCACCCCGCGCCTCTTGGACATGCTCGACGAGCTCGGCATCAAGGCCGTGTTCTTCGTCAAGACCGAGAGCTTTGGCAACGGCAACCCCTGGGAACGGGAGCATGCCGCAATCGTCCGTGAGATCGTTCGCAGGGGCCACACGGTCGGCAACCATACCGAAACCCACCGACAGCTTCCGTTACTTCGCAACGCCGAGATCGAAGCCGAGCTCGCGATCAGCGAACGGAAGATCGCGCGGACGATCGGACGCATGCCACGATTGATCCGGCCCCCGGGCGGCGCCCTGTCGGAGCGTGTCCAGCAGCTTCTGGGCGAAAACGGGTACACCAGCGTGATGTGGGCGCTCTACGGCGGCGACCTCGAGGTGAGCACGCCTGAGGAGGTGGTTCGCACCTTCTTCCGCGTCCTAGAGCGCCGCGAGAGAGAGACCGGAGATCGGGGAGGCATCCTTCTGATGCACGACACGAAGGCCCACAGCCTCGATGCGGTGCCCCGCCTGGTGGATGCCCTGCAGAAGCGCAACTGCAAGTTGCTCGCCGAGGGCGAAGAACTGTACGACATCGTCGACGACCTCGGCTATTTCATCCCCGGCCACGAACCCGACCAGTCGCTCGAGGAGCGACAAGAAGAGTTGCGGGAGCGCGCGCGACGAGCGTGCCACACCGTTGCCCTTCGGTGATCAGTCCCGCGTCGCCAGAATACGCCAAACCGGCAAGCCGTCTTCGATGGCTCGCTTTTCCCGATTGGAGCGCGCGTTGAACGGGTTCGCGTCGACGTAGCCTGTGTCCGACGCGAGTGTGAAGCCTGCCGTGTCCTGAAGTTGTCCAACGTATTGCTCAGCCCGGTGCTCGACGTCGGTCTGGATGAACAGCGCGCCGCTGGGTTTCATCAGACGGTGAAGCTCCGTGAGAAGGGCCTCCCCGATGACCCGCCGCTTGTCGTGCCGCTTCTTCCACCAGGGGTCTGGAAAGTGCAGCGCCACCTGCTGAACCGATCCGGCTGGTTCAGCTCTTTTCAAGATTTCGCGCGCATCCCCGCACAAGATCGCCACATTCTGGAGATCGTGCTTCTGGAGCCGTCCGTTCACTTTGTACGCGAGCTTGGTCTTGACCTCGATGCCGATGATGCGGCTGCCGGGAGAGACGGCCGTGCGCTCGAAAAGCGACAAACCACGGCCAAAACCGATGTCTAGCTCGATTGGGCCCGGCCCCTCGATCAGCTCTTCGAGCGAAAAGCGACCCTCGGGGGCCCTCGGAGCCTCCTCACGGTAGCGCCAGCGTAGGCCCGAATCCGACACCAGCGCTCCCTACCGGCGGCCGCCTATGGGGTCAAACCGGGCGTGCCGCTTCTTGACCGGGAAGGTGCCGATCGCGTATGTCAGCGAGCATACATCTAAGTGAACGGGGCTTGAGTCGATGAGGATTCTGATCGTCGAAGACAGCGTGAGCATGCGCAAGGTCATGCAGATGACTTTCGCGGGGGAAGACGCGGAGCTGCTTGCCGTCGAGAGCGGCGAGCTTGCACTTCAACAGGGGCGTGATTTCGGTCCGGACGTGGCGTTCATCGACGCGTCGTTGCCCGGGATCGACGGGTATGAGGTGACCCGCGCGATCAAGTCCGACCCACAGCTTGCAGGCACATCCGTGATCCTGATGGCCAGCCAGCACCGTCCGCTCGATGAGGCTCGCGCTTCCGAAGTTGGCGCCGACGGCCACATTCTAAAGCCGTTCGATACGCAAGAAGCCATCGACAAGGCCATCGAGCTCGCCGACCAGGCCGAAGCCCTCTACGAGGCGCCCTCGATTCCCGTCGCACGTCCGGCGACGACCCCACCGAGGCCCATTTCTCAGCCTTCATATCGGCCCACGCCGCCACCGCTTCCGGTCAGTGGTCCGTCGTCGCGGCCCATGGCGCCCACACCGCTGAGCGGCGCGCAGATTTCGGTTGCTCCAGCCGGGGCGGCTTCCCTGCGGGCATCTGCGCCGGCCGCGAAGGTGGCGTCGTCTCCGGCTGCTCCTCTGCAGGCGACCGCTGCGGTCAATGAAGCGCTGTCGCATTCGGTCGTGGAGCGGCTCGAGACCCTTGGCCTGACGCCGGACCAAGTCGAGGGCGTGCTCAAGCTTTCGGCCGAGGTCGTCGAGCGCGTGGTTTGGGAGGTCGTTCCCGATCTCGCCGAAGCGATGATCCGCGAGGAATTGCACCGTCTCGTCGGTGACTGAGGCTTGACTGCTTCGCGATTTCACCGCACACGGTCGGTCGGATGAGCGAACCGTCTGACGAGATGCCCAAGCAGTACTCGCCGACCGAAAGCGAGACGCGTTGGTACGAGTTCTGGGAGACCTCCGGGTACTTTGCGGCCTCTGAGGACCCGGAGGACCACCGACCGACGTACACCCTGGCGATTCCGCCTCCCAACGTCACAGGCTCGCTTCACATGGGGCACGCTTGCCGGACGACGTTTGAGGACGTGCTCTGTCGCCACAAGCGGATGCAGGGCTACAACACGCTCTGGGTCCCCGGAATCGACCACGCCGGCATCGCCACCCAGGTGGTCGTCGAGCGCCAACTCAAGAAGGAAGGCCTGACGCGCTACGACCTCGGCCGCGAGAAGTTCATCGAGCGGGTCTGGCAGTGGAAGGAGGAGTCCGGCGGGCGGATCCTTCAGCAGCTGCGGAAGATGGGCGCCTCGTGCGACTGGCCGCGAACCAAGTTCACGATGGACCCCGACATGGTGCGCGCCGTGCGTGAGGCGTTCGTGCGCCTGCACGAGGAGGGGCTGATCTACAGAGACACCCGATTGGTGAACTGGGACGTCGAGTCGCAGACCGTATTGTCGGACCTCGAGGTCGAGCAGGAGGAGAACGTCGAGGGCGTGATGTTCGATTTCGCCTACCCGCTTGCCGATGGGGATGGCGAGGTGGTCGTGTCGACTACGCGTCCCGAGACGATGCTCGGGGACACGGCCGTGGCGATTCACCCCGATGACGAACGTCACCGGCATCTGCACGGCAAGTATGTTCGTCACCCCTTCGTCGATCGGATGATTCCTGTGATTCTCGACGCTGAGCTGGTCGACCCAGAGTTCGGCACGGGCGTCGTGAAGGTGACCCCCGCTCACGACCCCAACGACTTTGCCACCGGCAAGCGGCATGGCCTCGAGGAGATCAACATCTTCGAGCTCGACGGCACGCTCAACGAAAATGGCGGACCGTTCCAGGGGCTCGGGCGCTCCGAGGCGCGTGAGGCGGTGCAAAACGAGCTCGCCAACCTCGGGCTCGCCCGTGGTAGTAAGAAGCACATGATGACGCTGCCACGCTCGCAGCGTTCTGGGGCCGTCGTTGAGCCGATGATCTCGACCCAATGGTTCGTGAAGACGAAGCCACTGGCCGCGCCGGCGATCAAAGCGGTCGAAGACGGCACGATTCAGATCCTACCGTCCGAGTGGAGTAAGACGTACTTCCACTGGCTGCGCAACATCCAAGATTGGTGCATCTCGAGGCAGCTTTGGTGGGGACACCCGATTCCGGCGTGGTACTGCGACGACTGCGACCACGTGACGGTGTCGCGCGAGGATGCGACGGCCTGCGGTGGGTGCGGGAGCACTTCGATTCGCCAGGACGACGATGTGCTCGATACCTGGTTCAGCTCCGCGTTGTGGCCGTTTTCGACGCTCGGGTGGCCCGAAAAGACCTTGGCCCTCGAACGATTCTACCCGACGCAGGACATGGAGACGGGATACGACATCCTGTTCTTCTGGGTCGCGCGCATGATCATGATGGGCCTGCACTTCATGGGCGAGGTTCCGTTTACGCGAGTTTTGTTGGCTGGCTTGGTGACCGACGAGCGCGGCGACAAGATGAGCAAGGTGAAGGGAAACGTCGTCGATCCGCTCGATGTGATTTACGGGGCGACTGGCGAAGAGCTCATCGCGAAGGCGGAAAAGGCTGGGGCGAAGAAGGCGGGCATCAAGTACCTGAAAGCGACCTACCCCGATGGCTTTGCGGCCTACGGCGCCGACGCGCTGCGGATGACGCTGCTCAGCTATTCGCCGCAGTCGCGCCGCATCGTGCTGTCGATCAAGCGAATCGAAGGCTATCGGAATTTCGCCAACAAGCTCTGGAACGCATCGCGTTATGCGCTGATGCGTCTGAGCGGTTCTTCGACGAAGGCCTCACAGCAATGCCCGCAGCCCAAGGCGCTTGCGAATCGGTGGGTGCTGTCGCGCCTCCATCAGGCGCTCGACGCCGCCTCCACGGGCCTCGACGCGTACCGACTCGACGAGGCGTCCGGCGCGCTCTACCGTTTCGTGTGGGGCGAGCTTTGCGATTGGTTTCTCGAGGCCAGCAAACCGGCGCTCGATAGCGGCGATGCTGGCCTAGTGCAGGAGACCGAAGCCACGTTGGTGCACGCGCTCGAGACCGTCCTGCGTGCGCTGCACCCAATGATGCCGCACATCACCGAGGAGATCTGGCAGCGGGTTCCCAAGTGGGACCAGGCGCCCCAGAGCATCATGATCAGCCGGTTTCCGTCCGCGTTGGTCGATGCCAAGCTCGACCGCGATGCGGAGCGCGACTTTGAGATAGTACAGGCGTTTGTCAGCAGCGCGCGAACGATTCGCGCCGAGCACGATCTGCCGAGGAGTCAGCCAATGAAGATCCATTGGCACACCGGCGACGAAGCAAAGCGCGCGGTGCTAGAGGCCGAGCGCTCGACCATCGAGACGCTGGCGCGCTGCGAGCTGTGCTTCGAAGCGGATGCGGCCAAGCTGGACGATCCCGCGGCCCATTTCGACAACGCTGCCGTGTTCGTGAACCCGGGGGTTCGGGCAGCGGTTCCGGGCGTTATCGACACTGAAAAGGAGCGAAACCGCTTGCAGCGCGACCTCAAGAAGCTCGAGAAGGAGCTTGGTGTGCTCGAGAAAAAGCTCGGTAATCCCAGCTTCGTCGGGCGAGCGCCCGCGGCTGTGGTCGAAAAGTCGCGGCGCGCCGAGTCCGAGCTCCGCGAGAAGCGCGAGCGCCTGGAAGCGGCATTGAATAGCCTTTGAGAAGGGGATCTTGAACACGCCGCCTACAGCTTCTACCTCCGCTTCGACGACGGGGCCGCTGTGTGTGGACCTCGACGGAACGCTGGTGGCGACCGACACGATGGCGGAGGGCTTTCTCAGCTTGTTGAAGACCGCGCCCTGGAAGGTCTTCGGCGCGCTTGCTTCCCTCACGAGCGGCCGGCCCAAGCTCAAGCGCTACTTGGCGCAGAACGCGCCCGTTGACCCGGCCACGCTTCCTTACCGAGAGGAGGTCTTGGATGAGATACGCCGAGCGCGCGAGGACGGTCGCCAAGTGCTGCTGGTCACCGCGTCGGACCAACGCACAGCGGACGCCGTCGCTGCACACGTCGGACGGTTCGACGAAGCGATCGGCAGCGATGGAGAGCGCAATCTCAAGGCCGGCCGCAAGGCCGAGCTTCTCGTGTCGCGCTTTGGCGCGGGAGGTTTTCAATACGTGGGCGACTCGTCGGCAGATCTGCCGGTCTGGAAGGCCGCAAATGAAGCGATCATGGTTTGCCCGAGCTCGAGCCTGCGCAGACGGGCCGAGCACTCGCTTCCCAAGGTGACGGTACTTTCGAAGCGATCGAACAAGTGGAAGGCAGCGGTGAAAGAGCTTCGGCCTCACCAGTGGGCCAAGAACGTCCTGTTGTTCGTACCGTTGTACTTCTCGCACCAGTACACGAATCTCAACTTGGTTCTTACCGCGTTGATGGCGTTTGCTGCGTTCAGCCTCTGCGCATCGTCCATTTATGTCTTGAACGACCTGGTCGACCTGCCGTCGGACCGTCAACACCGGAGCAAACGCCAGCGCCCGCTTGCTGCTGGCACTTTGTCGATTCCCGAGGGCATCGCCCTTTCGCTGGGCTCTCTGGCCTTGTCGATCACCCTTGCCGCTGCCTGCGTAAACCCCCGGTTCGTCTTGGCGCTGTTCGGCTACGTGGCCCTCACCACGGCATATTCGTTCGTTCTCAAGCAGAGAATGATCATCGACGTGCTTACGTTGGCGTCGCTCTTCACCTACCGGGTGATGGCCGGTGGTGTGGCCGTCGAAGTGAAGCTTTCACCTTGGTTGCTTGCGTTCTCGATCTTCTTCTTCACGAGTCTGGCGTTCGTGAAGCGCTACGCCGAGCTCATCCAGGTCAGAGGCGCCGGCGGTCACGCCCTCAAGGGCCGCAACTACGTTCCGGCCGATATCCCGATCATCGCCTCGGCGGGCCCCGCGTCGGGTTTGCTCGCGGTGCTCGTGTTCGCGCTCTACATCAACAGCCCCGCGATGGTGGTGTACTATGCGCGACCCGAGGCGCTCTGGGGCATCTGCCTGATCTTGGTTTACTGGATCATGCGGATTTGGTTCCTAGCCGCGCGGGATCAAATGCACGATGATCCCGTGCTGTTCGCGCTGAAGGACAAGATCAGCCTTGCGGCGGGCGCGCTCGTGGTCGCCTGCTTGTTGGTCGCGCGCTACATGTAGCTCAGAAGAGCTCCATCTGGCCGGGTCGCACGACACCCTCGTGGAAGCGGACGCCTTCGAGCTCGAGGAGAACCTGTTTGCGTTCGAGCCCTCCGCCGTAACCGCCGAGGTGATGCCCGGCTTCGACGACGCGATGGCACGGGACGATGATCGGAACCGGATTGACGTGATTGGCTTGGCCCACGGCGCGCATCGCCCGAGGCGAGTGGATCTCCTGAGCGATGCCCCCATAGGTGCGCACTTCACCCCATGGAATCTTGCGGAGCGCGTTCCAGACGCGTAGCTGGAAGTCGGTTCCTCTGAGGTCGAGCGGTACGCCTGCAAAGTCCTCCTGCTGACCCCCGAAGTAGTGGGTCAAGGGGTCGGAGTACATCGCGGGAACTTGCGTCTCCTGCGCCTGGACGCCCCCCAAGCGATCGAAGGAGAGTCGCAGCAACCCCGTGTCGGTCCACGCGAGCCAGAGCGTCCCAAGGCTCTTGGCCTCGTACGTGCCCCACCCGGCGACCGGAGCTTGGTTGGGCTCGTCGGCGGTGATACCTTCCGCCGTCATGTCTCGTTTGCTTTTCTCATCTTGCCTGTTGGTTTCAATTGCATGCGGACCCAGCCTTAAACAAGCCCAAAGAAGCACGGACTACTACGAGCAGTGCTACGGCGCCGACTTCGATCCGTCGGTAACCCCGGCTCAGCGTCGCAGTTGTTGGAGCCACTGGCTCGATGAGCAAGCGGAGAACCAGCCGCCCGAGCTCGTCCGCTATGCCGAAATGCGTCTCGGGCAGCTCGCCCTCGACGGGTCGACGAGGCCGCTTCCGAGCCAGGAGCCAGAGGCGATCTCCGCGCTCGAGCACGAATACCCGCGCTCTCCACCCGCCGAGTATCACACGCCGGGCTGCGTCCCGCTCTGCAATGACCGATGGGCTGGCTGCAACACCTATTGCGAGATGAAGGACAAGAGTTGCGTGGCAGCTTGCGAGAGCGAGTTTCGGGTCTGTGTGGATGGGTGTCCGTAGGGGCGACCGGGGCACGGCGGAACGCGATGCGGGGACCCTGCGGACGGGTCGGCTTGCAAAGGTGGCCGGAGGGGCTGGGGGCCTGAGGCCACGCAAGCCTCCCCTCGGCGCTCGCGCCCAATCTGCGGTGGTTGCTGTCTTGCAGATTGTCACTCGCTACGCCGCTGGGTCCCCGCATCGCGTTCCGCCGTGCCCCTCCATACGCAACCAAGGTGTTAGTGACAGCGTCAGTGACAGCGTCAGTGCCTGTGTCAGCGTCAGTGCCGCTGAGCTACTGTGCGGGTCATGGTTAGGGCGTCGCATCAGGATCCGGGACTGATCGCTGACGGCGTTGCTCGTTTCGTCCCCCCCGAC
>JAFDAJ010000287.1 GCA_019313915.1 Deltaproteobacteria bacterium | reverse complement strand
GTACTTGAACCGATAGAGTTCGTCGCCAGTTTTCCAATCGGCGTTGGCTTCGTTGATTCGACGCTGCGTTCGGTTTTGCCGTTCCTTGAGCGGCTTGCCTCGGCACGGATCGCCATCGGCGGAGGTCACCCTGGCGCCTTCGAGCCAGGTCCTTAGTAATTTGTATGATTTGGTGCCCCGCTGAACCGGGGTCACTTCCGAAACTCGCGTTGCGAACTTCTCGACTGAAAAAAGCCGAATGAAGTATGTGCGGCCGGGCACCAGGTCGAGATCGACGCGGTGATTGTTGTAGCCGTAGATGTAGAGCGTGTGACGCCCCGGCGTCATTGGGATGACCTCGGCTTGACGGCCCCTCACCTCGGCGACGCATTGCTTGTTCAAGTCGAACACGACGTAGGTCGTGGCCCGGTCTTCGTAGAGGTTGTGAATGAATACGAGGAGCGCCCCGTCTTCGGGCGCAATGAAAGCGGACTTGCTATCCGCGGCAGCGGGGCCAGGGCTCGCGCAGGCCGCGAGTGCGACCGAGAACAACAGAACATGGTGCCTAGTCTTCAATTCAAGCTCCTAGTCGCGACGCGTGGCCTCATAGACGTATCGGGCCACATCTTCAATCTGGGCCGGGTTCATGGTCTCCCCGAACGGAGGCATGGCGCCGACGCCGTTGGTTACGGCTGCTTTGACCTGCTGGAAGCTGCGGCCGAGTTGGTCGAGGTTGGGGCCGACTTCGGCAATTGCCTCGGCGTCGGAGAGGGTGTGGCAGGTTGCACAGGGGGGCCGGGCCGCTTCGCGGAAGAGCTTGCGGCCGCGCTTGCCGGACTCCGACAGCACCACAGGTTTGCGGGGGCCGCGCGGGATTTCGCTCTCTTCTGGGGGCGGCGTTAGGCAAAGCGCGTCGTCGGCGTTGCAGACCTGGACGGTGACGCCCATGTCCCGCCAGCTGTTGTTGCCGTAACCTCGCTCGTTTTCGTCGCGTAGCTCGGGCTGCACTGCGCCATCCACGTTGGCCGCGCGGCTGTACAGCTTGACTGGCCCAGGCTCGCGCTCCAGCTCGAGCTCGAACACGCGCCACGCGTATCGTCCGAGGTCGGGTCCTACCCAACGTGCCTCTTGCCATCGCTTCCCATCGGTCGACACCTCGACTTTGGCCACGCGCTTGGTGCCGCCGAACGCAACGCCTGTGACGCGAAACTTCCCTGCCACCACGGGTGTTTGCTCCGTAGGCAGCGTGATGAAGGACTTGACCGGCATCTCCCACATGGCGGGCTGGTCGGGGGAGCCCTTCTCTCCGATGGCGCGCATGCGGTAGCCGGTCTGTTGGATCTTGGCCGGGCCTTGTTCGGCAGTGAAGGCGACGCGTTTGACGAACTTGATTTGGTTGCAGCCAAAATATCCGGGCACGATCAATCGCAGCGGTCCGCCGTGGGAGCGCGGGATGGGCTCACCGTTCATCTCCCAAGCCAAGAGGCAGTCATCGAGTGCCTTTTCGATTGGAATCGAACGCTCGACGATGACTTGGTTGCGATCGAGGCCGGGTGGCAATGGCTCGCCGCCGGTGGTGGTCATGTAGCGCATGCCCTTGGCCACGCCACCAAGGTGCTCGACGACGTCGCGAAGGGGAACACCGCTCCACATCACGCAGCCGGCCGCGCCCACGCCCCACCCCGAGCCGCTCGGCCCGTGCTTGTAGTATTTGCGGCCGTTGCCCGAGCATTGCAGCACGGTGGCGAAGGTCGTGAGCCCGAGGCGCTTGAGCGCGTCGACGCGAATCTCGCCCGCGCGTTTCACGCCTTCGATGCGCGCGGTCCATCCATCCCGGTCTGCGACAAACTCGGGTGGCGGCAGCGGTAGGTTCTGGCGAACGAACAACACGCTCGTGGCGGTGAGCACGCTGGTGCCGAGCTTCTCGCGCCGTGTTTCGAGCGTGAGAGGGTTGTCGCCGTGCTTGATGAAGTTGGCCAGGTCTTTGTTATCGGGAAGTGCGGGCGCCTCAACCGGCGCGGGCTGTTCGGCTGGCTCTGAGTCGGGCGTCGGTGGAGGCGCGGCCTCGCGGCAACCTGCGGCGGCGCTCAAGAGCATGCCGCCGCCCAGGCCTAAGGTGCCGAGGACGAAGCTCCGGCGTCCTTCGTGTGCTGAATGCTCGTCGTGTTCGGTGCTCATGATGGGTTTCCTGCAGGTCCTCGAGTTGGCCGCGGGCGCGCAAAGCATTTGGCCAACTCGTGTGCGGCTGGTTTGCCGCGTGGGGTGAAGCCCGTGTCACGAGGGCCGCCGAAGCCAAACCAATTCCAGACGTAGTACCCCGAGACGCTGGGAGTCTGCGAGAAGGCGTCGCAGAAGCCGCGGTACAGGCGTTGCTGCAAGCGCAGGTCCACCGCGGCGACGGAGGTGTCGTCCCATGGGTGATCGGCCGCGCTGCGCCGGCTGGCGTATCCGATCTCCGTGATTAGAACCGGCTTGCCGACGCGCTGCGCGAGGGCGTCGATCTGGGCACGGGGCGTTCGCCAAGCTTGCGCCAGCGCGCCGGCCGAAGTCGGCTCACCGTCACTCGCGAGCGGGAAGTACGCGGTGAGACCTACTTCGTCGAGGGCGTCCCAGAACTCGACGGCGTGACTCCGATCCCAGTTGGCCGAATAGGTGAGCGTGCGAGAAAAGCGTTCGCGCACCTCGGAGATGAGCGCGCGCCAACGCTCATCGTAGGGCTCGAGGGAGCCGAGCTCGGAGCCGACGACGAAGCGTTGTGCGCCTGCGTCCTCCGCGAGGTGCGCCAGCGGCAAGACGAAACGTCGGTATGCCTCGAACCACGCATCGAGCCCGTCGGCCGGTGCGATGACACCGCGCCAATCGTGCGGGGCGCGCGTTTGCAGCCTCACCACCGGCATCAGCGCCGCCCGCATGCCGGCGCTGCGCACCTGAGACAGCGTCCGCGCCACCGTGGCTTCGCTTGGCGAGTGGCCGGGGCGCGGTGCGATGTCGGACGCGAAGCG
>JAFDAJ010000286.1 GCA_019313915.1 Deltaproteobacteria bacterium | reverse complement strand
GGGAAACAGGAAACCGCGCCTGGCCGCGATCCAACGACGGCGATCCGGATCGAGTCCTCCTCCGGTGACGATGCAATGGATGTGCGGATGGAAAAGCAGAGTCTGGGTCCAGGTGTGGAGCACGCAGGAGAAGCCGATTGTGGCACCGAGGTTTTTCGGGTTGCGAGCCACGTCGTGCAGGGTCTCCGCGACCGCGGCGAAGGGCAGGCCATAGCCGCGCCTGGGCTTGGCACGGAACAGGGCGTGGAGCGTGTCGGGCGCGGTAAAGACGACGTGGTGGTACTCGATGGGCAGCAGATGCTGCTGCTGAGCTTCGAGCCAGCGGAGTTGATGGCTGCCCTGGCATTTGGGACAGTGCCGGTCCCTGCAGGAGTTGTAGGCAATCTCGCGGTGATCGCAGCGGTCGCACTGATGGATGTGACCGCCGAGTGCTGCGGTACGGCAGTCGAGGATGGCCCGCACCACGCGTGCCTTCCGACCGTCGAGACGCGACGCTGGATCACTGCACTGACGGAAGACGTCGGCCAGTTCGAGTTCCGGTCGATCTCGACGGCGGTGCTGGACCGCCGTGCACGACACGCGTCAGCTCTTCGCTGATGTGACGTCGCTCAGGTCGGGCAAGATATCCAGCGGACTGGGTGTGTCGTCGAGATAGTCTCGGGCGACATGCGTGTAGATCTGCGTTGATTGCAGACTCCTGTGCCCAAGGAGTAACTGGATCTTGCGGATGTTGACCCCGCTTTCAAGTAAATGAGTGGCAAAGGCGTGGCGCAGACTGTGCACCGAAACATTCTTGATGATTCCCGCCTTGAGCTTCACCTTCTGGAAGACCTTATGCACCGCGCTGCGGGTCAGAGGCTGCTGGGGAATCTGGCCTTCAAACAACCAGTGCTTTGTCCGGTATGTTCTCCAGTACTCACGTAGCACGGTGAGCAGCTTGTGCGAGAGCATGACGTAACGGTCCTGGCGTCCCTTGCTTTGCTCGACGCGCAACATCATGCGCTGGCTGTCGATGTCGCTCACGCGCAAGTGGGTCACCTCCGACACGCGCAGCCCGGCGGCATAAGCGGTCATCAGAATCGTTCGGTGTTTGAGGTTCTCGACGACATCAAACAGCTTCGACACCTCTTCGCAGCTCAAGACGACGGGCAGCTTGCGACCTGTCTTCTGGTACGGAATGCGCTGGACGGAGCGTGTCAACGAGTTTGAGACAGTTCCCGTTCGCATTTAGAGAGCAACTTCCGGTGTGAACGCCGGCGACGACGTCGACGTCTTGATCGACACCGCGACGACCTCCGGCGAACCGGCTCGCGAAGCAGGGTCCCAGGGGTTGCCGGGGGTGACGATCGTCGATTCTGGACCATCCTGCGGCGTCGTGTTTTCGACGGGAGGGTTGATCCAGGCCTGTTGAGGCAAAGTTGGTGGGTGAGGCGGCCGTCGGACAAATCGCTCGGGGTGAGCGCGGTAGGCGGCGAGGAGCGTCTTCTGGCGCGCCGCGAGGACCTGTTCGGCTTGGCCGTAGTGGACCATCGCCGGCGTCAGCAGGCCGATCCCGGAGTGACGATGCTCGTTGTTGTAGTAGCCGAAGAAATCACCGCAGAATCCCCGGGTGTCTTGAACGCACCCGAAGCGCTCCGGAAACTGCGGGCAGTACTTCATCGTCTTGAACTGCGATTCCGAGTACGGGTTGTCGTTGGAGACATGAGGTCGTGAATGGCTCTTGACCACGCCCAGGTCGCTCAGCAGCAAGGCCACGGTCTTGCTACGCATCGACGCGCCACGGTCCGCGTGAATCGTCAGTTGCTCGGGCATGATTTCCTGCTTGTCGCAGGTGTCGGAAATCAGGCGCTTGGCCAGGGTGGCGCTCTCGCGATGGGCGACCATCCAGCCCACGATGTAGCGACTGAAGATGTCCATGATCACGTACAGGTAGAAGTAGGTCCACTTGGCCGGACCGCGAAGCTTCGTTATATCCCACGTCCAAACTTCGTTGGGTGCCTCAGCCAGCAGCTCGGGTTTCTTGTAGTTCGGATGGCGCAGCTGGTTCCGGCGTTCTTTGACCTCTCCGTTCGCCGCCAGATACCGGTACATCGAGCGGATCGAGCAGAGGTAGATCATCTCATCCAACAGCGTGGCCCAGACTTGAGCCGGAGACTTGTCGACAAACCGCGGAGAACGAAGCACGTCGAGGACCTGGTTCTGCTCCTCCGGACGAAGCGACCGGTGGGGGCGTGGTCGCGGACGAGTTGGGCGTGTCCCCGGACGTCGCCATCGATACAGCGACGCACGCGGGACGCCGAGCGCTTCGCAAGCCGGGGCCGTGTACCCGATCCCTGCGGCGAGTTCCTCGGTGGCCGCCATCAGTCGTTCTCGTCTTTGTCGGGCGGGTTCAGGGGGATCCCCAGCATCTCTGAGGCTTTTTTTTGGATATCAAGCATCAGTTCCACGCGCTCGAGGCGGCGCTTCAAACGAGCGTTCTCGCGCTTGAGTTGCTTGACCTGCGGGTCTACGACCTTGCCTTTGGGACCGCGCTTGCGCGCCTTCAGGCCCACCTTGGCGATCTCGTCCCGTTGGCGACGCCACGCCGCCAGTTGTGACGAGTACAAACCTTCACGACGAAGCAACGCGCCCACGTCACCGTCGCCCTTGCACGCGTCGGCCTTGCGCAGGATGCGAAGCTTGTATTCGGCCGTGAAGCGGCGACGCTTGGCTCGCTCGGTCACCTCGGGATCCGGGGCCCCCTCCGGGGCGCGCGCGCCGGAATCTACAGTCGCCCTACGGGCTCCTTCCGATTCCGGCGAAGACAGAATCTCAGATACCTCTCTCATCCATGATACCTCCCCGCCCTTCTACACTAATCTCAGAGAGGGAACTGTCTCACGGATGTTGGCACGGAGGGGGATGTCCCAGCCTTTGTCGAGGGTCACGCCGTAGAAGAACCGGATGGCGCAAACGGACTGGTTGAAGGAGCCCCAGCAGACCTTCGC
>JAFDAJ010000106.1 GCA_019313915.1 Deltaproteobacteria bacterium | reverse complement strand
GTGCCGGGCGACGTCGAGGACCTGCCGGGTCACGTTTCCGGTCCCACATCCGGCATCGAGGATCCTGAGGTTTGGCTCGAGCGTTCCCGACTGTCTCAGAAACGCGTTCATGCCTCGCCCGTAGCGCAGGATGTCGATGTAGAGGCGGTGGTAGAGCGACGCGTTTTGCGTGTAGAAGTGCCGGACCTGATCGCTTGTCATCATTTGCTCTGCCTCCCCCCCCCGGCGGAAGCTCCCGCCTCGGAAGTCATGTCGAGACAGGCTTTGCTACAATCGATCTTGCTGGGATTGGCCAGTGCGGAACAGGCAATGACCTCGCGCGGCTTGGCCGGCGCACCGTTCGCCGAGCTCGCCGGCCTAAAGGTGACGTCACAGCGGTTTCCGCTGAGCGGGCAGTCGAGCTTTTCAACCTTGCTTGGCGCAGGCAGCCGGCGTCGGCGCTTCGCTGCGGCGAGCGGTGACGGCTTCAGCGCGTTGGCCGCTTTTTCCTGAGCATCGACTTTCGCCGCGAGCAAGCGCTTCTTGCCCTCGGTGAGGTGTTCGTCGCGGTCTTGGGTCCAGTGGTGCTTGGGGCGCCATCCGAAGAACCAGCGCGTGAGTCCAAACAACCAGCGCATGATCAACCCAAAGGTGTTGCGATTGGCGCCGAGGGCGACGAGCCCCGCCAAGTCGTCCTCGCACATGCGGATGGTGAAGTCCCAACTGATCGGGTCGCGGATCGTCCCCACGACCACGAGCTCGTCGCCTTCGCGGACCACCGTGTACTCGCGAAAGTCCATCACCAATTCTTTTCGGCCTAGGCCCTTTGACTTCAATCTCATCGGTTGAGCCTCATCCCTGCAATCCGGAAGTTGCAGCCGTCTACGTGCTCACTAAATAGAGCCTTGTGTATGCTTAGAGTGCCTTCTATACTAAGAGTCTATTTAGTAGCATACAGAGTGTCAACTGCCACCCAAAAGCACTCTAAAATCAAGGCAATAGGGGAAGGCCCCCAACTGGAGGCAGAGAGTGAAAGACTACGACGTGATCCTCATCGGTGCGGGGATCAACGGTTTGACGACTGCCGCCTACCTGCAAAAAGCCGGGTTGTCCGTGGGGGTCTTCGAGGCGCGCGGGCAGTGCGGCGCCCATTGCGACACGATCGAGCTGGGGATCCCCGGATTCCTTCACAACACCCACGCCGCCTGGCTGGTGCCGGCGATGAGCCCGGCGATGCTCGACCTGGAGCTGGCGAGCTACGGACTCGACCTGCGGGGGACCGACGTCATCTTTGCCAAGCCGTTCAAGGACGGCAAGAACAGTGTTCAGGCGCTGGATCTCGAGGTGAGCCTAGCCAGCGTCGCACGCCACTCCGATGCCGACGCCGCCACGGTGATGGCCTTTCAAGAGTTCGGCGCCGAGAACATGGAAGAGGCGATAGCGGTCGCTCAGCTTGCGCTGTTCGCCCCGCCAACGATGGAGGTCGCCGAACGCACCGCCAAGCTCAACGGCGAGATGTGCAAGGCAATGGGATTGCCTATCGACGGCGATGACGTCGCCCGCATGACCGGCTTCGAGCTCCTCGAGATCGCCTTCGAGTCCGAGCACGTGCGCACCGTTCCCGGGGCGCTTGGAGAGTTCACCGGTCAGTGGCCGCTGAACCATCGCGTCGGCCCCACCGTGCTTGGCCTCTGCGGGATGACGCCGATGGCGGTGCACACGGCCAAGGGCGGCTCCCACGCGCTAACCCATGCACTGGTCAAATGCTTCGTGTCCCACGGCGGCGAGATTTGGAACACCTGCCCGGTGACCAAGATCCTCACCGAAGACGGCAAGGCGGTAGGCATCCAACTCTCCGACGACGCTGCGCTGGCCGGTGAGCAAGTCTTCGCCAAGACCATCATCTCCAACCTGACGCTGGCCCCGACGTTCCTCGATCTGTTGGGCGAGGAGGTGATCGGCCCCGAGTGGGCGCGGCGCATCAAGTACTTCAACTACGACGACCCGCAGCTCCTGGGCATCAACCTGGCGATGAAGGACGCGCCGGTCTTCAAATCGGCGGAGTACAACCCGGCGATCCAGCGCTCGTGGGTCGGCTACCTCGGTGGCGACTCGCTCGCCGAAATCCGCAACGCGCAGATGGAATTGATGTCGGGAGTGGTCCCCGAAAACGTCATGGGGGGCTTCTTCAACACCACCTTGGCAGATCCCAGCCAGGCCCCACCCGGGTACCACACCTGCTCGCTGTGGATCAGCACTCCACCCAACCCTCGCCGCTGGGGCTCGCAGCGACTCAATGGCTGGAAAGCCTGGGGCGAGGGTCTTGGCGACGCGCTCGCCGACGAGATGATCGATCTCTACGAAGAGCTGGCACCCGGGTTCAAAGACCTGATCATCGAACGTCACGTCAACACACCCTACTCTCAGTTCAACGCCAACCCTTCGGCGATCCGCGGCAACATGATCGGGGGCAGCGCGATCCCCGAACAGTTCGGCGAAAACCGACCACTGCCCGGTGTGTGCACCGAGGGCGTGTCCCGCTCGTTCGTCCCCGGCCTCTATCTGTCCAACTCGATTCATCCCTACGGCGCCACGCACCTGGCCACCGGCTACCTCGCTGCGGTCGAGGTCGCCGAGGACCTGGGCTGCCGCGAACAGTCTTGGTGGGTCAACAAGCCGCTCGAGTGGTTCTTGGAAAACATGTTCGAGTTCCCGACGAACCTCGGCGTCGACGCCAAGTGGAACAACGAAGGAGAGGCGTGATGACCAACCGCAACGCCTACGACGCCATCATCATCGGCGCCGGCCCCAACGGGCTTTTGGCCGGCGCTTACTTGGCCAAAGCGGGACACAAGGTGCTGCTCTGCGAGCGCCGCCACGAAACCGGTGGTGGCCTGAACACCGAGGAGTACTTCGGCTTTCGCCTCAACCTGCACGCCATCTATCACATGATGGCCGAGAAGATGCCGGCCTACCGCGACCTCGATCTGCCGGCGCTAGGCCTTCGGTACGTCTATCCAGAGGTGGTCGCCGCGTTCCCCTTCAAGGATGGGAGCTCACTGATCTTCACCCGGGACCCCGAGGAAACAGCGCAGTCGATCGCGCTGCTTTCTCCAGCTGACGCCGACGCCTTTCGCGCGATGTGGGAGGAGTTCCAGCCATTGCTGGACGACTACCTGATCCCGATGACCTACGAGCTCCCCAACCCGGCGCTCGACCAAATGGTGGAGTTTCAAGAGACCCCCGTCGGTACCCGTCTTGCGGAAATCTCCGAGCTCTCGATGGTCGAAGTGATCGACGAGTATGGTTTCGAGGATACGCGGGTGCGGTTGGCGTTGCTGTCCTTCGCCGCGATGTGGGGCATTCACCTCGACGAGCCGCTGGGCTTTCTCTACCCGCTCTATCTCTGTCGCATGATGGACGGCGCTCTGGTCAAGGGCGGCTCCCACCGGCTTTCGTCGGCGATGTACCGCTCGTTCCTCAAGACCGGTGGCACGGTGATCGACGAGTACGCGGTCACCCAGATCCTCACGGAGGACCAGCAGGCCGTTGGCGTGCGCCTGGAAGACGGTCGAGAGTTTAGGGCCGACGCGGTGATCTCGACCCTGAACCCCGAGCAGACCTTCCGACAGCTGCTCAGCGCGGACGCCGTGCCCGACTTCCTTGCGGAAGCGGTGGAGCGCTGGGAGTGGGAGGACCGCAGTCTCTTCGGGCTGCATCTAGGCATCGCCGGTAAGGTGACCTACAAGGCGGCCGATCCGCGGGTCAATGAAGCGATGATCGTTTTCTGCGGCCTGGAGTCTGAAGACGAGTTGCACGAGCACTTGCGGCGGGTCGACGCTGGCGACAACGCACGGCCGGAATGGATGCACGTCACGCTACCGACGACCCACGACGCCACCATGGCCCCGCCGGGCCACACCGTTCTCCGAGCCGAAGCGGTGGTGTCCTACGATGAACAATGGCGCGACCAAGCGCCGGCCTTCGGCGACGAGTGTCTCTCACTGTTGAAGCAGTACGCCGACATCGACGGAGAGATCGTGCTTCGCCGCGAGGTCACACCGGTTGATATCGAGCAGAAGCTGACCACGATGAAATTCGGCAGCTTCAAACACGGTGCCTACAACTCACTGCAAATGGGCTACCTACGACCGAACGAGGAATGCTCACGCTCGGAAACTCCGATCGACGGACTCTTCCTCGGCGGCGCTTCGATGTATCCCGGGGGAATGGTGCTGGGTGCCTGCGGTTACCTCGCGGCCAACGTGGTCGACGAGTTCTTGGGTAGTGCGGCAACGAGCGACGAGGAGCCACGATAGTGAGGAACCGATGAGCAGGACGCGCAAGCGAGGATTTTCACGGCGACGCTTCTTGAAGTGGACCAGCGCTGCAGTGGCTGCTGGAGCAGCGAGTGCCGGCGGCATAGTTCTGTTTCACTTCCGCCCCCACGATGTGACCAATCCCGATCCGAGCCCGCGCACCACGCCAAGACTCGGATCCTGGGAAGACCTCTACCGCCAACGTTGGACTTGGGACGACGTGAAGAAGGGCTCTCACGGCTGGGCCAACTGCCGCAGCGCCTGCGAGTGGGATCTGTACATCAAAAACGGGGTCGTGGTGCGCGAGGAACAGAGCGCGACCTACACCCAGTCCGAAGCCGCGGTGCCTGACTTCAACCCACGAGGTTGTCAGAAGGGCGCCTGTTACACGGAGGTGATGTACGGACCGAGCCGAGTGACCACCCCCATGAAGCGCGTGGGTGAGCGCGGCGAGGGAAAGTGGAAGCAGATCAGCTGGGAGCAAGCGATCGCCGAGATCGCCGAGACGATAGTCGACGTCGCTCAACAATACGGGACTGACTCGATCTATCAGGACCTGGGCCCCAACTACGACAGCGGCGCGACGACCGTTGGGCGTTTTCGTTTCCAGATGAAGGCCGGCGGGGTCTTTGCCGACAACTGGGCCTCCATCGGTGACCTCAACCTTGGCGCCTTGTTAACCTTGGGTGCAGCCCACGTCGGTGGCTCCAGTGACGAGTGGTTCCTCTCCGACTTTCTGGTGATCTGGATGATGAACCCGTCGGTCACTCAAATGCCCGATGCCCACTTCCTTTACGAGGCACGGTACAATGGCGCCGAATTGGTGGTCATCGATCCGCAGTACTCGGCGACCGCCGTGCACGCCGATCAGTGGCTTCCCCTGCGTACCGGTACGGACGCCGCGCTCGGCCTGTGCGCTGCGCGTCACATTTGGGACAGCGGCGCCATCGACATCGACTACGTCCGCGAGCAGACCGATCTGCCTTTCTTGGTGCGCCTCGATAACGGCCGCTTTTTGCGCGAGTCGGATCTGGTGCACGAAGGCAACGAAGAGCTCCTGCAGATGTACAACCCCAAGACCAAGCTGCCCGCTTCCGCCCCCGGCTGTGAAGGTAGCGAAACGGCCAAACTGCTCCTCGAGGAGTTCGAGCCACCGATCGAAGGCACCTTTTCGGTGACCCTCAAGGATGAGACGTCGGTGAAGGTCGCCACGGTGGGCACAATCCTGCGCGAACAACTGCAACTCTGGACGGTCGAGGCGACGGCGAAAGTGACCGGGTTGGCGCCCGAAGTGATCGAACGGTTTGCCGAGGGCTTTGCCAAAGCCGAGCGCCCGATGGTGCTCTCGAGCTGGGGCTCCAACCGTTTTGTCCATTCGGACCTGATGAATCGAGTCAAGCTGCTGTGCCTCTCACTCAAGGGCGCCTTGGGCAAGAGGGGTGCAGGTTATCAGGCTACCGCCTTCGTCGACCTTCAGGGCTTCCCCACCTCGATTGAAACCGACCGCGCGGGGCTGCGCGGCAGGCTACAAATGATGGCCGGCATGATGTCACCCAGCGAGCTGATTGGGGTGATCGCCGATGGGGTCAAGGAGAGACGCAGCGAGATCGACATCACCATGGACCTGGTGGCAAAGGGCGAAAAGAAGGTGGTCTGCACGACCACCGTCGCGACCATGAACTACCACTACCAGGGCATCAAAGACGATCTCAACCGCGAAATGAAGGACCATTTTCCGCGCTCGCTCGAGGACTACTGGGAAGAAGCCAAGGAGAAGGGCTGGCAGAAGCTGCACCCCAAGAGTGGCCCGCCCCGGGTGTACATGACCGGAGGCAGCAACCTGCTGCGCCGCACCAACAACACGCAGGCGATGCTCGACCACATGTGGCCAGAGCTGAAGTTGGTGGTCGCGCTCGACAAACGAATGAACTTCACCGGAATGCACGCTGACTACTTCTTGCCGGCCGCGGGTTGGTACGAAAAACCGGGCATCAAGTACCCCATGGCCTACGCGCCTTACTTGCACTACTGCGATGCGGCGGTGCCTCCCCTGGGCCAAAGCAAGGATGAGTGGGAGGTCTACTGGCTGCTAACCGCGGAAATGCAGCGCATCGCCAAAGAGCGCAACCTCGCGCCTTTCCACGACTGCGGCGAAGCCGCGACGGACTACAAAGAGCTCAACGACGTCTACAGCTTTCGCGGTCAGTTTGGTCCGAAGGACGCCGAGCAAGTCACCGGTTCGATCATCGACGCGAGCCCGATCGCTGGGGGCGTGACCATTGCCGAGCTCAAGAAAAAGGGGATCCAACCCTACAACAGCGCCGGCGAGACCATCGCACCAACCGCGATCTTCAACACCGACTGGGATGGCAAGGGTGTACTGAGCCCCTTTACTTACTTCACCGAGCACAAGTGGCGCTGGCCGACGCAAACCGGGCGCCAACAATACTACATCGACCACCCCTGGTTCATCGAAGCCCGCGAGGCCCTGCCGACCCATCGTGAATCCCCCAAGGGCGGTGGAGACCACCCATTTCAGCTGATCTCGTGCCACTCTCGGTGGAGCGTGCACAGCACCTGGCGCGACGTGACGCTCCTTCTGCGGCTGCAGCGCGGCGAACCCGTTGTCTACCTCAACCCCAAAGACGCGCAACGCCTGGCGATCGCCGATGGTGACTGGGCCGAGCTGCGGAACGACTATGGAAAGATCCTGATGCTGGTGAAGCATTCGACGATGGTGCGCCCAGGGGTCGCTTACTACTTCCACGCCTGGGAACCCCACCAATTCCCCGATCACAAGAGCTACAAATGGCTCACCCCCGGCCTGAGCAACCCGCTCCACTTCACCGGCGGCGAACGCCAACTGAACATGTCGATCAACTTCCTCCAACCGGGGACCTTCGTTCAGGACACGCGGGTCAGCATTCGTCGGTCGGATGGCCCCTCCTACGCCGAACAGGACGACCTGCCCGCATCCAACACAGCCCAAGGAGAGAAGGTGCCCGTATGAGCACTGCAACCAAAACCGGCGTGCAGCGCCAGATCGCGATGGTCCTCGACCTCAACAAGTGCCTCAACTGCCAGACCTGCACCGTGTCCTGCAAGAAGCTGTGGAACCAGGATGCCGGCACCGACTACGCGTACTGGAACAACGTCGAGACCCGGCCGGGCACCGGTTACCCCAAGCAGTGGTCCGAGCTCGGCGGACGCGACGCGCAGGGCAAGGCCTCGCGGGGAACCGTTCCCGACCTCGACACGCAGTATGGACGGGCCTGGAACTTCAATCACGAGCTGGTCCTCCTCAAACCGAAGGGCGATCGGAACAAGCCCAAAGCCTGGCTCCGCCCGCAAGGCGGCAATGGCGAGGGCAGCAGGCCCACTTGGGGCGCCAACTGGGACGAGGATCAGGGCACCGGCACGTACCCCGGGGACAACCACTACTTCTACCTGCCGCGGCTGTGCAACCACTGCACCCATCCGGCCTGCCTCGATGCCTGTCCGCGCAGCGCGATCCACAAACGCAAGGAAGACGGTATCGTCCTCGTCGACCAGGACCGATGTCACGGCTACCGTTTTTGCGCCGAAGCGTGCCCCTACAAGAAGATCTACTACGACACCCAACGGCAGGTGGCGACCAAATGCATCTTCTGCTTTCCCCGGATCGAAGAAGGCGAGGCGCCCGCCTGCGCACGACAGTGCCCCGGACGCCTGCGCTTTGTCGGCTACGCAGACGACCGAGACGGGCCGATCTGGAAGTTGGTTGAAAAGTGGAAGGTCGCCCTGCCCTTGCACCCCGAATACGGACTCGCGCCCAATGTGTTCTACGTACCGCCGATGAGTCCACCCAAGCTCGACGCGCAAGGCCGACCGACCGATCAACCGCGCATCGAGCCAGCGTACCTCGAGTCGCTCTTTGGAAAGCGCGTCCACCAAGCGCTTGCAACGATTGAGGCCGAGCGCGCCAAGAAGAAGCAAGGCAAACCCAGTGAGCTGATGGATCTCTTGATCGCCTTCGACTGGAACAAGAGCTTCGCCATCCCGGCTCAGTCGTCGAAACAACCATCAGGTCAGCAGGCAACCAAGAAATGATCGCCCGATGACAACCCACAAACTGATCGCCGCTCCAACTCCGCTGCAGCCCGGTGGCTACATCAAAGTGGCTTACGCCGCGCGCAGCGAACCGCTCGTACCGTCGGCAGATTTCGACCTAGAGCAGGTCGACGACGGCTACCGCATCACATTGCGGTGGAAATGTCCCAAGCCGGTCAGCGATGCGAGCACCGACACCAACCTCTGGGTCGATGCCGCCGCGGTGCTGGCACCCGGGGTACCCGGCGCCCCGTGGATCACCATGGGCGCGGAGGATCTTCCCGTACAGGGCGCTCTTTGGCGCGCCGACCGCAAAGAAGTAACACGGATTCACGCCGAAGGTTTGGGGAGCGTGGAGCGCCAAGCCGCACCCGAGGGCTGGCAGGTCAGCGCCGAGTGGAACAAGGGTCAGTGGCGGGTGACCTTCGAGCTGCAAAGCTGGCCCGCGCTCGCGCAGCATGGGCAGATCGCGTTGGCCGTGTGGCGCGGCGAAGCCCAGGATCGCGGCGGTCTCAAATCGATCAGCCAGGGTTGGATCGGGCTATGACGCAAACCGCGTCGACCGAGGCGTCCAGCACCGCACTGCCCCTGGTGGCCTGGTCCCATGTCTGGAGTCCCCTGGTCAACGCTGAGCTGCGTCGCGCCGCTTGGGAAGCCCTAGCGCTGCCCATCGATTTCGCCACTTGCGAGCAACAGTACTGGGAGGCTTTCCAAGTCGGCTCACCGAGACCCCTGGTTTCGCTGCTACTGCATACCACCCTCGGCCAACCGGGATCCGGCGCGCGCGAAGACTGGTTGCGGGTGATGAACCACCTGGGACTCGATTGGAGCGGCGCACACCTGCCGCCCGACCATCTGGGACCCGCATGCGAGATCTACGCCTGCGCGGTGGCGCGCGACGAAGAGCTGCTCAGTGAAGAGCTGCGCCAACGCTATCTATTGCCTTGGTGCGACGCCGCGCGCGAGCGATTGAAGAAAGCAGGCAGCGAGCTAGTGTTTCTGCCCGAGCACTTTAAAGAGGACCTCGAAGTAGCCTGACAAGAAGAACGTGGAGGAGCCGGATATGTCAACGAAGGATCATTTCGTAGCACTAACAGAATGCCACTTCATGAATCTCCAGACCATGAGCGAAATTGCCTATTACCCGGGCGTTCAACGCTGGTGGGGCAGCGTGGATGGTGTGATGCGGGCCTGGGCAGGCCGCGACCTGACCAGTGAAGATGCAGAGTGGCCGCAGCCCATCGCTTCGGAGCTCATCAAGCACATGGACCAAGCAGGGGTCGACGTGGCTTTCTGCCTGCGCGAACCGATGATGGATGTGACCGGCGGCACCGTGTCCCTCTCCACCAACGGTTTCATGTTGCAGCAGATCGAACCCTATCCCGACCGGATGTTCCTGGAGGCCAACGTGGGTCCGGTGATCAAACGGGGCCTGAAGGAAGCCATCTGGGAGCTGGAGTATTTGGTCAAGGAACGGGGCACGAAGCTCTGCAAGCTCTACACCCCGGAAGATGACGGGCCGTTGAATGATAAGCGGCTGTGGCCGTTCTATGAAAAGGCCGTGGAGCTCGGGGTTCCTCTCACCGTTCATACGGGCGTGAGCTATGTCTGTCCCCAGCCCACCAGCCACTGCCGCGTGGCCCAGCTGGATGATGTGATGCTCGGCTTCCCGGACCTGAAAGTCATCGCCTACCATGCGGGCTGGCCGGACACCGAGGAGCTCATCGGGCTATGTGGAAAACACCGGAACCTTTACATGAGCCTGTCCGGAGTGATCGGCTGGTTCGAGCGCTCACCCTACCGGGGCTATCACGCGATCGGTACGGCACT
>JAFDAJ010000105.1 GCA_019313915.1 Deltaproteobacteria bacterium | reverse complement strand
CACGTTCGCCGCCCCGTCTCGCTCCTTTTCGAGCAACGACCCGCTGACCGACGAGGATAAGAAGCTGCTCATGGCAGGCGAGCTGGTCACCAAGGAGAAGAACGAGCAGCGAGGCTCGCTCAAGCTCATCGGCGGCCAAAGCTGGCAGATCATCAACGTACCCGTCGATGTCGCATGGCAGGCCCTGACCGACTTGCCACGGTACAAGCGGTTCATCCCGCTCGCGACTGAAAGCGAGGTCCGACATGAGGCCGGAAACGAAGCCGACTTGGCCATGCGCCAGCAATGGGGACCCATTGATGTTCACTACGTGTTCCAGACGACACTCGATCCCGATCGCAATTCGGTGGTGTTCCGCGTCGACCACTCGCAGGCTCACGACATCCGCGCAGGTTGGGGCTTCATCCGGGTCCGCCGGTTCAAAGGGGATCGAACGCTCGTGTCGTTCGGAGCCCTCGTCGACATCGGCGACGGCGTCTTCGTGTCGATCATCCGTCCGGCGGTCCGGCGGGACCTCCTGCGGATCCCCTTCTATTTCAAACGCCACCTGGAGGGCGAAGGCCGCATGCTTTACGTGGACGCGCTCTAGAGCAGCCGCTTGATCCAGCGCAGCTTCCGCGCTGAGTACGGCGGGAAGAGGATCGGCGGATCCGGCATCGCCGGCTTCTTCAAAACGGCACGCCGGTGTGAGAACGCCTCAAACGAGTGGCGGCCGTGATAGGCACCCATGCCGCTCCCACCCACGCCGCCGAACGGAAGAGCGGGCACGCCTAGATGGATCCAGATGTGGTTGAGGGTCGTGCCACCCGCACTAGTGCCAGCGAGGACACGGTCTTGCACGTCCTCGTCACGCGCGAAAACATAGAGTGCCAACGGCTTGGCGCGCCGGCCTACGTACCCGATGGCCGATTCGATGCTCGGGACGGAAATCACCGGCAGAATCGGACCGAAAATCTCTTCCTGCATCACCGCGTCATCTTCGTTGACGTTCTTGAGAATCGTCGGCGCGATGTATCGATCCGACACATCGGATTGTCCGCCCGTGACGACATCGGCTTCGCTGAGTAAGGCGGTCAATCGCGCGTGATGTCGCTCGTTGACGATCCGTGCGTAGTCAGGGCTCTGCTTGGGGTCGTCTCCGTAGAACTCCCGAATGGTGGAGACGATGCGATTGAGCAGAGCGTCGTGAACGTGCTCATGCACCAACACGTAGTCGGGAGCCACACAGGTTTGGCCGGCATTGAAGAACTTGCCGTACACAATCCGCTTGGCAGCGAGGTTCAGGTTGGCGCTCTCGTCGACGATGCACGGGCTCTTTCCGCCGAGCTCGAGTGTGACGGGTGTCAGGTGCTTGGCGGCTGCTTGCATGACGATGCTGCCCACCGTTCCGCTGCCTGTGTAGAAGATGTGATCCCATTTCTCGCGAAGCAACGCGGTCGTTTCGGGAACGCCGCCTTCGACGACTCGAATGGACTTCCGGTCGAGATACTTGGGTATCCACTTCGCGAGCAACGCCGAGGCATTCGGGGCAAGCTCAGAGGGTTTGAGCACGACACAGTTGCCAGCGGCAATCGCGCCGATGAGTGGCAACACGACCAGGCTGACCGGGTAGTTCCATGCGCCGATGATCAGGGTTACACCGAGGGGCTCTCTGTAAACGTAACTGCGGCCGGGCATCGCCACCCACGGCGTTCGGACGCGCTCTGGCTTCATCCAGGACGCGAGCTTCTTGCGCGTGAGGCGGAGCTCCGACAGCGTCATCCCGATCTCCGAGGTAAACGCCTCCGTAATGGGCTTGCCGAGGTCGGCGCGCAGCGCAGCGAAAATGTCTTGCTCGCGTTCCATGAGGAAGTGCTCGAGCGCGTCCAGCTGCGAGAGGCGCCAAGACAGCGGCCTGGTCGTCCCTGTTTGAAAATGAGCGCGAAGGTCGCCGACCAGCCCCGAGGCCGAGCCGTCGAGGTGCTCGGAGGGGGTCGAAACGAGTTGCAATTCAGGCATCGGCTGAACTCCTTGGAAACGGAAGCATGGACAATTATCTTGTGATTTTCAACAGTTCCGTGGATCACGAAACAATTCGGAAAAGAAGCCGATCTCTGTATAATCGCGGGACGGCACACCTCATACCCGGACGGAGGCCTTGATGCACAGCAGCGAACGTGAATGGCAACCTGTGGAACCACCTGCTCCCTGGTGGGCGCACATCCTACGTTGGTGGCTGTAGCTCACCCCCGCAACGCTTTGCCCTAGGCCGCCAGGCCTAGCTTCTCGCCGGTACGGTCGTCCAGATCGTCGATTTCACCACTGTCACGACGGCGTCCCTCTTCGAGGACATGCTCGGGGACACCTCGGATGTCCCACACGAGACCGACCCAGCTCAACATCTTGAGCACGTAATAGGTCACGTCGACCTCCCACCAGTAGAAGCCCTGTCGGCACGAGGACTGGTAATGGTGGTGGTTATTGTGCCAGCCCTCTCCGAGGGTGAGCAGGGCCGTCACCATGTTGTTACGGCTCTCGTCGTTTGTATCGAAACGCTTCGCGCCCCAGACGTGCGTGAGCGAGTTGATGAGAAAGGTGTTGTGCCACAGCAGCACGGTGCTCAGGAAGAAGCCGATGAACAACCCAGGCCAACCGGCGATCAGAAGACAGGCGGTCGCAAGCGCGATCGGCGGGACAGCCCAGTACTTGTTGAGCCAGCGAAGCTCCGGATACTTCGCGAAGTCGCGGATCTTGTCCCAACGCGTCTCTTCGGTGTCATCGAAAATCCATCCGACGTGCGCGTAGGCAAAGCTGTTCAGGACGGGCGAGTGAACATCTCCGGGTTGATCAGAGAGCTTGTGGTGCACGCGGTGGTGCGCGGCCCACCAAAGCACGCCCTTTTGTGAGCTGCTTTGCGCAAGAAACGCAAGGACGAATTGAAACACGCGGCTGGTCTTGTAAGTGCGGTGCGAGAAATACCGGTGATAGCCGGCGGTGACGGCCCACTGCCGAACCAACAGCAGCGAGAAGCACAGCACGACGGCCTGCCAAGTCACGCCAGACCACAACGCCCCCAGCACCGCGATATGGGAGAGCACGAACACCCAGGCTCTACGCCACTGTTCGGATCGAGCAGGTGAGCCGGGTTGCGGCTTGGTCTCCAGAACCGTCGTTTCCATGCTTCCGAGGCTATCCCAGACGCCCCAAAACCACCGTCACCGTTCACCCCGCCAATGTCATAGTTCTGTAACACTATCGCCTAGGCGATGAATTTGTAGCCGGCGCCTCGGACCGAGAGGATGTGGGTCGGGGAGCTCGGGTCTTGTTCGAAGCGGCGACGGAGGCGGGAGATGAAGTTGTCTACGGTCCGGGTGTTGCCGTAGTTGCGGAGCTTCCAGACGCGCTCGAGGAGCTCGGTTCGGCTCAGGACGCGGCCGGCGTTCTGGGCAAAGTACCGGAGGAGGTCGAGCTCCAGCTGGGTAAGCTGTACCTCTTCGCCCGACACCGTGACCTCGTGGGTGTCGAAGTTGATCTCAGCCTCGCCGAACGAGAGCGTGGTGGCTTTCACGTTGTTGCCGGAGACCTGCTCCCAGCGCTGGCGCCGCAGGACGGAGCGCACCCTGGCGAGCAATTCGCCTAGCTCGAACGGCTTGACCATGTAGTCGTCCGCGCCTGCTTCCAGGCCGCGGACTCGGTCTTCGGGCGAGGAGCGCGCGGTTAGCATGATCACGGGTACGAAGTTGCCCGCTTCTCGGAACTTTTTGCAGAGGTCGAAGCCGTTGACGTCGGGCAGCATGACATCCAACACGATGGCGTCATAACCGCTTGGATCCAGCAAACGCTGGCCTGCCTCCTTGGCATTCGCCGCGACGTCGACGCGATACCCTTCGAGCTCGAGGTTGAGCTTTAGGCCGGCCGCGAGGTGGTCTTCGTCTTCGACGATCAGGAGCCTCTGCGCATCATCGTCGATCATGATGTGTTCTCCACGGGGGCCACAGGGAGCGCGACGCGTATGGTGGTGCCCTGGCCTCGCCCCTCGGAAAATGCTTGTACGTCTCCACCCAGTTGCTTCACTAGCGCCCAGACGACAAAAAGCCCGAGACCTGTGCCTCGGCGTTGGCGAACTTCTTGGTCTTCCACGCGATAAAAGCGATGAAAGACCCGCTTCAAGTTCTTCCGATCGATCCCGATCCCCTTGTCCCTCACCTCGAAGCGCACCTTCTTGTCCGATTCTCTGCGCGCCACGACTTCGATCCGGGCGGGGCGCTCTGAATATTTGGCCGCGTTATCGATGAGGTTGTTCACGACGATCTCGAGGGCCGCGCGGTCGGTCGTCACCACGAGTTCTGGATCGACGTCGATGAACACTTCGTCGCGCTCGAGCTTGTGCCGGACGCGAACGGCTTCTGCGCTGTGCTCGGCGAGCTGCGACAGTGACACATCGCTGAGGTTCAGCATGCCCGGTCGTGCGTAGGACAAGCGGTTTGCCTCGAGAACGTCGTCGATGAACGCGCGCAAACGGTCGACGTCTTCGAACATCATGCGGCGCAACTTCTCGCGCGCGTCGTCTTCGAGACCTGCACGCCCGAGAGTCTCCAAGCACAGCTGCAGCGATGCGAGCGGGCTCTTGAGCTCGTGGGTGACCGAGTCGATGAAGGTGTCTTGCTTGCGGACTTCGATGATTCCGCGAGCCAGCGCAATCACGAACAACACCAACACGACGATGATCAGGACGAACGAAAGGGCGCCCAGTACCAGGAGCCAAACGTCGCCCGCAATATCCACGGAGCGCGCGATCTTCTGGCCGAGGAGGAACGACCAGCCGACGAGGAGCGCGAGGCTCAATAGAACCGTGATCGCACCCAACGTGATTGGGATCGAAATCGAAGATCGGATTTTGCGACGGCGTGTCATCGGTTCAGGAGCCGCGAGTCAGCCACCTCGCAGCAGGCGCCATAGGTTCTCTTTTTGCCATTGCTGTGCGGCGGAGTGGCACTCGAAGCTCCGCTCTCGCGTTCGAAACGCGCGAGTGTGGTAGTGGCGGCGACCATTTTGCACGACGGCTGGCATGTCGTGATGCAGCATCTCGTGGAACACCACAGCCTCGACAAAATAGCCAGGCACCCAAGACTGGTCGAGCGCAGGATGAATCCGAATCAGGCGTTCCTCTGGCAGATACGTTCCCAGCTGCAGCGATCGCTGCCGTCGCTTCGGCTGAACGCGCTTGGCCCAAGTGATGCGGACATTGACCTCGCCACCGAAATGCCGCCGCGCTAAGTCGTCCGCGATCGCTCGCAGGTCATGGTGGCGGCCTGCAGAACGCAAGGCCGCCTGGGGCGGCCCGGGAGCCACGAAGCGTGCGCGGTTTTCCTCGACGAAGAGGTCGATCATGCCGGCCGCCTGGACATCGCTGTCGCTCAAGTAGTCGCCGACCGCATCGAGGATGTTCTCGCTAGCGGTCAGGAACATGTGATGGAGGCGGACCTCGAGCCGCCCACCTTTGGAGCGAGCAGCCAACATGGTGCTTCGGTTGTCGGTCACGACGAGGCGAATCGGGCGGCCCAATCGCTTGGCCAGGGCACGGCTCCAGCGGGCCGCGCGGGCGCGAGCCCGGTCCAGATCGTCCTCGCGACACTCCGTAACGCCGGGCTCCGCGATCGTCGGCAACTCGCCGGCAAACTCGAAGGAAAGTTGGAGCACGTCATTTGGGGCTAGAGGTTTGGTGCATCCTTGTCAACTGCGCTTTCGGAGCGGCGATCGGCAGGCTAGAATCCAGGAGGATGCGTGCTGTCACCCGGGAACGCCTCGAAGGCCTGACGACCTTGCACCGACTGACCTCCGCGGAGCAGCGGGAGGCCGCGTGGCGCCAAGGCATCGCTACACTCGCGCGCGCTGTTGTCGACGAGCGTCGGCCTGTCCCTCTGGAGGGGCTCGACCCCGACGCGCTTCTGCGGAGCTTGGAGGTCGCCATCGAAGGTGGCCTCGTCGAGAACCTCGACTGGCTCTCGGGTCCGGCCGCCGCCGCAGCGCTATACGAGGTCGCCGCGGCGCTGCCCTCGAGCCCGGTCAAACGGCAGCTCGGGCGGATGGTCCTGCAACGCCTGCGTGAAGGGGATGCTGCAACCTTCGTGTCCGTCGCGACCCAGCTCGCGCTCGGGTCGCAACGCGCTCTGAGCGGTCGATCGATACGTGCCCGGGTCGCGCTTGCCCTCAGCTTGCCGATCGGTACGGTCAACACCGTCGATGCTCTCGCGCTGGCGTTGATCTCCCGAAAAGACTCGAGCCGTGATTGGCTTCGCGCCCCGGCGAGGGGTTCTCTTCCATCCCGCCGTCTGGCCGCGCGGTTGCTGGAACGCGCCGCCCGCGAAGCGGCAAGGCGTGCTGCCGAAGGCGATGACACCGGTGTTCGGGTGTTTTGCACAGAATCGGTCCGCGAGGCGTGGGACCGACTCTTGGCCGACCGTGAAACGTTAGTATGGCGGCACGTGGCGTCCGCAAGGGGCCTGCTCGCCGCGTCCATGCCGACTTTCAGGGAAGAGATGCAGCGTCACCTCGACCCCGAGTTCACCGCGACCGAGTGGCGGCGCGCGGCCGCGTCGCTTGCTTCGAGCATCGCCGTCGAGCCCGACGCAGGCCTCCAAGCCTGCCGCGAGCTCTTGGACTCGGTCGTCTTTGAGCAAGACCATGGCATTGCCGCCGCGATGATCGCCGGACTCCCACGCGCAGCGGAAAGCCACCCGCTCGTCGTCGAGTCTTTGCTCGAGCAACTGATGCGAGTCGGTGGCCTGGACACGGCCGAGGCACTGGTCGAGTTGCGGCGAGAACGAATCCGGCCCGGCTTCGCGGAGGAAGCCGCAAAGAAAGCCGAGGCCCATCTCCGAAAAGCGATCGCGCAGGGAAGCAGCGAGGATGTCGGGCGCACGGCGCTGATGAAGGCGCTCGCCGGAGAACTCAACGGGGCTCGTACGCGGAGCGAGCCTGCACTCCGCGACATGATATCCGACGCGCTCGAAACGTTTGCCAACGAAGGGGCGTACGAAGCCGCGCGCGAAGTCCAGCCGATCCTCGAGGCGGCAGCTCGCAAGGCTAAGCTTCTCGAGCGTTCCGTAGCGAGTGACCCCGAAACCAACGTCCCGGCCTTTCTCGCGCTGCGAGAGCTGGATTCGGCCCTCTTCGAGACATCGTCCCTGAACGATCTGTTGCTCGTGGGCGAAGACGACGATGCGCAAAACGCTCACGATGAACGGCTAGGAGTCTTGTTTCAGCAGGTCACCAACTGGCTCGTGATCCGGGAGGGCGACCCACTGCTGGAAGGAAGCCATGTTCCCCAGCTCACGACACGCTTGCGCCAGCTTCGGGTGATGCTGCATCTCGTCGACGCGGACGGTCCACATGTAGACCCGCGCAAGGAACTCGTCCGCCAACGTCGGCTCGTGACGCAGCGAGTCCTCCTCAATCGAGTCCGGCACGATCCCGAGAGCTCGCTCCGCCGCACCCTGTGCGCCGCCACCGCTCGCACCTGCGACGCCCTGGTGCGAGAGGAGATCGCCGACGTCTCCGATGTCGTGATCGCAGCCGCTGGCCATGTATGTCACCTCGACGATCTCAAGACGATGGCCGAGGCCTCGATGGTCCCCGAGATCAAATCTGCGTTGCGAGCTTACGCCAAACTGCAGCGAGCCACCCGGACCGCACAGCGTGACGGCCACGGGTTGGTGGGCGCGGCCGATGCGCTGAAGGCGCTCGGCAATGAGCTCCCCGTCGCCCGCTCCGCACGAATCGAGGCGTTTCGCCAAGCTCTGTCGTTTCTCGCGCGCGGGCTTCGATCCGTCGGCGCCTCGAGCTCCCTCAGCGAAGTCGCCGAGCGCTCTTCGGGCACGCCGCTGGCGACGCTCGAACGAGGCGTGGCAAGCCTGGCTCAGCTCGTCAGTGGATCGCGGCGGCGACTGGGCGCTTCGCTTGGCGACGCATCTCCGGCATCGGCGGCTGCGATTTGGGCGATGGGGCTCGAGGTCGAACGCGCACTGCGAACGTCGGTCTCGGAGATCGATCGAGCCTCCAACCGGGCAATCAACGCCGTCGAACGCGATCTTCCGGGGGCCTTTGCCGAACTCACGCGTGCTCTACTCGAGCACCTGTGCGCGCTTCCCCTCGACGGGCCAAGGCGCGCACCTAGCCTCGCGCCCCTGGAGATCGACGTCGATGCACCCTTGCCGGCATGGGCGCCTCCCAGCCGAATCGTTGGTGGATTCTATCTGGTGCGAACAGTGGGGACGGGCGCGGTCGGATCCGTCTTCGTCGCCCGCCGCGTGGAAGAGCGCCAGGATGAGTCTGCCCCGCTCTTTGCGTTGAAGGTGCCCGACTATTCCGCCGCCGCAGCGCGCACGCTCTCCGAGGACGAGTTCCTGCGTCTGTTCCGCGAGGAAGCAGGCGCACTGCTCGCACTTCCGGAGCATCCAAACATCGCGCGCTTCGTGACGTTCGATGCCGGCGCCCGTCCCAAGCCGATCCTGGTCATGGAGTTGGTGGAAGGGCCAAGCCTCGAACGAATGCTCGAGATGGGCGACCTTTCACTGGGGCGGGCTAAAGAGCTACTTCTCGGCGTAGGGGCCGGCCTCGATGCGATGCACCAAGTGGGCGTCGCTCACCTCGACCTCAAGCCTTCGAACATCATCGTGTGCAACGCGCACGCCATCACGGGCGTGGGTCAACCGCCTCAACCCGTCCTCGTTGACTTTGGCCTCGCGGGTCGACACTTGCGGCCTGGATGCGGCACGGCGAACTACGGTGCCCCCGAGATTTGGGGGGTGGGAGACGCCTCTCAGGCCATTCCTGCCGATGTGTACGCATTCGGCTCCTTGATCTTCGAGGCCTATACCGGGAAGACGTTGTTTGACGGCAACGGTGAAGCCGAGATGATCACGCAGCACATCACACACGACGGAGATCCTGAAGCCGTGCGAGCGCTGCTGGACCGCCCAGAGACACAGGATCTCGGCGCATTGATCGCCCATTGCCTCCGGCGCGACCCACGCGATCGAATCACCATGCGCCAAGCGTGTCAGTTTCTCGCGAACCTGAGCGTCGGCGCCGAAAACCAGCAGTGGCCCGTGCGCATCGCGAGCTAGGCCAACCGGTTAAACGCGAAGCGGGCCCCAGACCAAAGCCTGGAACCCACCGCGCTGCGTGTGCGCCTCGATCGGCGCTAGCTGTGCCTACTCAGCGGCGGCGCCCTCTTGGGCCTCTGCCGGAGCGTCCTCTTGGGTCTCGGTCTCCGCGTCCTCGGGACCTGTCTCGACGATGTGGAACTCGACGCGGCGGTTCTGCGCAAGCTCTTCCTTCCCCTTGGCGTCGGGTACGAGCGGCCTGGTGGGACCGAAGCCCTCCGAGATCAGCCGCCCCTTGGTCACCTTACCTCGGCCGACGAGGTAACGAACCACAGTGTCGGCGCGCTTCTTCGACAGCCTCATGTTGAACTTGAGACTACCGGTCGAGTCGCTGTGGCCCTCGATTCGGATGAGCTCGATCTCCGGATGCGCGTTCATGACCTTCGCCACGTTGTCGAGGAGCGCGAAGGAGCGCTTCTGGAGCTTGTGACTTCCGGTCTTGAAGTAGACCTTCTCGAGAATCTCGAGCCGGCCTGCGCCAAGCACGACCAGCTGGGCCTCCTGACAGCCGTGGTTCTCCACGGTGCCTGGCTCATCCGGGCAGTTGTCCACGCGGTCCGGAACGCCGTCGCCATCGCGATCCGGGTCCGGGCAGCCATTGTTCTCTATCGTGCCGGGCTCGTTCGGACACTGGTCGTCGACATCCAAGATGCCATCGCCACCGTCGTTGACGTCGAGCACGCCATCGCCGTCGTTATCCGGGTCAGGACAACCGTCCTCGTCCTGGAATCCGTCGATGTCCTCGGGCTCGTTCGGACACTGGTCGACATCGTCCAGAAGCCCATCGCCATCGGCGTCCCCGATCACTTCCGGCTCGGGCATCGTAAAGCCGATCATGGCAATGCCGCGCCAGTCCGGTGCGCCGTAACCGGGAGCTACGCCCGCGCTACCCGACACACCGACCACAAACCCCTTCGGATGAAGGTACTTGAAGCCTCCGAGCACCTCGACGGGTGTTTCTTCCCGGGTCCAGAACGGTACGGTGCTGTTTGCCGCAGTTCGGCCGAAGCTTTCCACCGAGACCATGAACTTGTCCTGGCCCAGCATGAGCAGCAGGCCGCCACCAAAGGTGAACTCGTTGCCGACGAAAAGATCGGGAGTGACGAGCTGGCCTTTGGTGCCGAGCTTGTACCCGGCCTGAATCGGGATACGAACGATGTCGCCCGCATTGAAGGTAAGCAAGAGCTCGAACCAGCCGCCAAGGTAAGGCGACTTCTCTATCTGACCGGCATACTTCTGCGTGCCGTCGGTGAGCGATGCGGTGTTGATCGTCATGGTCGCCTGCAACGCGATCTGAATCACATCATGTCGCGTGCCGTAGATGTTGCCTCGGGCGCCAAGGTACACGTCGCCAAAGTGGCCGCCATTCGGAAGCAGGTAGTCGAAAGCACCACCGGCAGGCAGACCCGCCTGGGCGCCCTGCCCCTCATCGATGATGAAGTGGTAGGGGATATCCATGTAGATCACGAGGCGATCCCACAGGCCCAAGTTCCAGTTGAGGTGGCCGGTGAACTGCCGGTGCACCACGGAGGAGGTCGTGCCGCCAGCGCCCCTCTGTGCGAAGACCAGCGCGTCATCGCTGTAGTCCAAGTAGACCATGAATCCGAAGCGCTTGTGCCCCTGGCCATCCGCGGTGCTGGTTGCGAAACCGTCCGTCGCCAACTCAGCCGGCCTGTACTGATTCAAGTCGATCTGCGCAGACCCCTGCGCCGAAACGCTGGACGCTGCGCCCAGCACGCCCACGACCATCGCTAGCAGCGTTGCGACCCAACCCCGATTCACCATTCTTAGGTCATCGCTCTGTTTCACGGCGTCCTCCATTCACATCCTTGCGGTGAGCCGAAGCCCCCAAAGCTCCCCGATAGTCTTGCCTCTAGTCCCGTTCCGGTAAAAAAAGCGGAGAAACCGCGTCTGAGCGGATAGCCCGAAAAGCCGCTGATACAGAAAGAATCCGCTAGGATCACATCCATGTCGCTCGAGGCTCGCTACCGTACCGCACCGGCTCCGATCACGGGGACTCCGCCCGGGATCCCGTACATCGTCGGGAACGAGGCGGCGGAACGGTACAGCTACTACGGCATGCGCGCGATCTTGGTCATCTTCATGACCCAGTTCCTGATGAACGCCAATGGCGAGCTCGACCTCATGACGGACGAGCAAGCCAAGACCTGGTTTCACGTGTTCGTCACGGCGGTCTACTTCTTCCCGATCTTCGGCGCGATCATCTCGGACGCGTTCTTTGGGAAGTATCGAACGATCGTTGCGTTATCGATCGTGTACTGCCTGGGTCACCTGACGCTTGCGCTCGACGACACGCGGACCGGCTTGGCACTCGGACTCGGGCTCATCGCGATCGGATCGGGAGGCATCAAGCCCTGTGTGTCAGCGCATGTCGGAGACCAGTTCGGCAAGACCAATGCGTACCTGCTACCCAGAATCTTCGGCTGGTTCTACTTCTCGATCAATGTCGGCGCGCTGGCGTCAATCTTGTTTGCCGAGCCCCTCCTCCATCGTTTCGGTCCGTCGGTGGCGTTCGGCGTGCCCGGTGTATTGATGGCGCTCGCGACCGTCGTGTTCTGGACGGGTCGCGAAAAGTTCGTGCACATCCAGCCGGGTGGTGTTGCGTTTCTCCGCGAAGTCTTTAGCCGTGATGGAGTCGCTGCGCTCGGCAAACTCTTCATCATCTACACGTTCATCGCGATGTTCTGGGCGCTATTCGATCAGCAGGGCTCGGCGTGGGTGTTGCAGGCCGCGCGGATGGACACGCACTTCATAGTGGATTGGGACCCATCGCAAGCACAGTGGCTCAACCCCGCCTTAGTGCTCCTCTTCATTCCCCTATTCAACCGGGTTATTTACCCAGCTGTTGATCGCATCTGGCCGCTCACGCCCCTGAGGAAGATCTCGATCGGGTTGTTCTTGACCGTGCCTGCGTTCCTGCTGCCTGCTTGGCTCGAGGCGCGACTCGATGCCGGTGAAACCGTCAACATCGTATGGCAGCTGGGTGGCTACATCATCATGACCGCCGCGGAGATTCTCGTTTCGATTACCGCGTTGGAGTTCTCCTACACGCAAGCACCAAAGCGAATGAAGTCGCTCGTCATGGGCGCGTTCTTCATGAGCGTCTCGATCGGAAATCTCTTCACGGCTGCGGTGAACTTCTTCATTCAGAATCCGGACGGCTCGAGCAAGCTCGACGGTGCCTCGTACTACCTGTTCTTTGCTGCCGCGATGGCGATCACGGCGGTGCTCTTCGTCCCGGTCGCGGCCTGGTACAAGGAGCGGACGTACATTCAAGATGAAACGCCAAGTGAGGCGAGAGCGTGAGCATCATCGACAGAGCGCGCTCTTGGATCGCGCAGGATCCCGACCTGGAAACGAGGCGTGAGCTCGAAGCGATGATCGATCGCGGCGACGTTCAGGCGCTCGAGGAGCGATTTTCGGGCTCACTGCAGTTTGGGACGGCCGGGCTTCGCGGATTGCTGGGCGCAGGCCCGACGCGCATGAACCGGGTAACGGTGGCCCGGACCACCGCAGGGCTGTGCGCGTGGCTGAAGCACGAGGTGCCGGAGATCACGTCGCGCGGCATCTGCGTGGGCCGTGACGCCCGTGTCAACAGCGACGTCTTCGAACGTGACGTCATCGAAGTCGCCGCTGGCGCTGGCATTCCCGTGTGGACCTTCGACGACGTCGTGCCCACCCCGGTCCTCGCGTTTGCGGTCCTCGAGCTTCGTGCGGCCGGCGGTGTGATGATCACCGCGAGCCACAATCCACCTGGATACAACGGCTACAAGGTCTACTGGGAAAACGGCGCACAGATCATCCCTCCAAACGACCGCGGCATCGCGGGCGAAATCGAGCGCGCGCCGCGTGCCGATCAGCTTCCCAGGCTCTCGGTCGATGAAGCGCGAGCAATCGAGTTGCTCCGGCAGGCCGACTTCCTGCGCGACAGCTACGTCGAGCGAATCGCAGGGGAGGCAAGCGCTCCCGAAGAGCGAGGAGACGTGCGCATCGCCTACACCGCGCTTCACGGTGTCGCTGAACATACCTTTCGAAACGTACTGACTCGCGCGGGCTTTGCCGACGTACACAGTGTGAAAGAGCAGGCGACGCCCGACGGTCGCTTCCCGACGGTTGCATTCCCAAACCCCGAGGAGCCGGGAGCCATGAACCGAGTGCTCGCTCTCGCCGAACGAGTCGACGCCGACCTTGCAATTGCCAACGACCCGGATGGCGATCGAGTCGGGGTCGCCGTTCGGGGCAAAAAGGGGTTCGAGGTTCTTTCCGGGAACGACATCGGAGTTCTCATGGCCGATGATCTGCTACGCCGGTACGACCACACGGGCCAACCCGTGGTGATCTCCACCATCGTGAGCAGCCCGATGCTCGGCCAAATCGCAGCAACGTACGGGGCGCGCTGGGAACAGACCTTGACCGGGCACAAGTGGATCCAGAACCGCGCGCTCGAGCTCGCCCAAGAAGGCTACGACTACGTGTTGGGGTACGAGGAAGCCCTTGGTTACGCCCCCTCGCCTGCCGTTCGGGACAAGGACGGAATCAGCTCGGCGCTACTGATGATCGACATGACGGCGCGTCTCAAGACGAATGGAGAGACGCTCCTGAGCGCGCGAAACGAGCTCTGGTGTAAGCACGGGTTCTTCGCCGACCGTCAGGTCTCGGTGAGGTTCGAGGGTGCCGATGCGCAAGCACGGATGAGCGCCATCGTCGATCGCTACAGAGAAGAGCCGCCACGCGAGATTGGAGGACAAGCCGTGAGGCGAATGCTCGATCTCGAACGACAAGTTCAATGGACGCCCTGGGGGGTCACTCCGTTCCTCGACCTGGGAGTAAGCAACGTGGTGATCTTCGAGCTCGAGGGTGGGCATCGGGCCATGCTGCGCCCGAGTGGGACCGAGCCCAAGCTCAAGTACTACTTCTATGCGACCGCTCCGGTACATGCGCGGAGCGATCTCGAAGAATCAAAGAAGCATGCGTTCGACGTACTCGAACACATGGTCGAAGATCTCACGCGTTCCAACAATTGCTGAGCAGGGCGCGTGCCATGGCATCCCATGCCTGCGCAGCGCGGTAGAGCTCGCGCGCCTGGCGCGCGTTCGTGCGATGCCACGGGAGCGGGGGGCGACCGTACGGGTTGGGAGGCGGAAGCGTGGCGCTGAGCCCGTGTGCCTGGCGCTCGCAAGCCTCGGCCGTGCGGCGGCACAGCGCAACGATATCATCGACCGGAGTCGCGAGATGAGGAGACAAATCGATGTCGACCACCTCGGAGAAGTCCCGAGAGCTAACACCCGCAAGCCACATCGCGCGTTCTACATCGAGTCCGTGCGCAGCCGGTGAGTGGGTCGACCAAACATCGGGCCGCAGCTCCCGAATGTCGGAGTGATACGCTTGGCGCTCCTCGAGCGGTTCGGGTTGCTGGGAAGCCGGCCGAAGCCAGGCCGCGATTCGAGCGCGAAGCATGGGCTCCCTTGCTTTTCGCGGACACCGCGTGCCACCGTCAAAAAAGCTACTGGAGCGAGGCGACGACGACGATCGCGATGGCTGCCAAGAGAACTACGCCAGCCGCGCCCCACAGAACGGCGGAGCTTCGTTGCCGGCGTCTAGCTCTGGGGTCGCTCTGAGGAACGGCAGAAAGGCGAAGTCCTTCGGGGAGAAGAGCTGGATGAGCGGCAAGATCTTCGAGCCGGGTGGCGGTGGTAACCGGCATGGCGAGCGGATCGAATCTCGGGTCGCGCGATGCGGGCCCCGCAGGCATGCGACCCGTCGGCTCACGACTGCTCGGGCGATTTCGAACCGCTGCGATCGAGAGCTTGGGACCCCCTCGTCCGAGCTCGATCTCATCGCCGGAATGGAGGCCTACGTGCTTGATGCGTCGACCGTTGAGCCAAGTACCGTTCCGGCTGCCGGTGTCGATCAAGAGATAGCGTCCGTCTTCGTTGCGGATCTCCGCGTGCCGTCCAGACGCGTCCAGGTCCACCTCTGGATCGAGGTTCACGTCACTGTCGGGCATCCGGCCGATGCGAATGAGATCTTGGTCGAACTCGAATTCGCGTCCGATGTCGGCGCCCTTGATTTGGCGGAATCGGATCATGACCGAACCTCAATCGGTGGACGGAATGAGCACGACCTCGCGCGGCGTTCCGGGCTCCACCACCAGATCTTTGCCGACTCGAGTCCCATCAACCTCACGGGCCTCGAAATGATATGAACCAGGAGGCAACCGCAAAAGGATTGCCCGGTCGAGTAATAGCGGGCCATAGCTTCGACCGTTGACGTAGAGCTCGCCGCTGTCGAGCGCAGCACGAACCTTCACCTCGACAGGAATTTGGGCATCCACGTAGGCGGGCGGCGGAGGTGCCGTTGCTGCCGTCATCGGAGACGCTCTGCGACCCGCGCTCACAATCGTGATCGCGGCGGCCAATCCAAAGAGCGCCAACACGGACGCCGCCGTCGACCAGGAGAACGATACGGGGCCCGCTACATCGGAGGCCATCTCGCGAACGGCCGGCCGCTTCCCAGGCATCGCGCGCGGCACCATGCTCTTGACGACGTGGGGCAGTGTCGGCCCTGCTGCGGCCCGACCGTCACGGCCTCGTGGCAATGGGTATTGCTGGTAGAAGGGGACGGCGCCTTCTTCGGGCGGCTCCAGCGCGTCGCCGTCGAAGTCGGCGACGATGCACGTGACGTTGTCGTGCCCCCCAGCAGCCTTCGCGAGGTCGATCAGGCGGTCCACAAGCTGGGGCAGGGGGCCGACGCAAGCCATTTCCTCTTGGATAGCCCCGTCGTGGATGAGCCCGCTCAGCCCATCGGAACACAGGAGCACCCGGTCACCACGCCGAAGCTCGACGAAGGTCAGGTCGACCGCGACCTGCTGGGTCGTGCCGAGCGCTTGCAGGATGATGTTCGAATGCTCGAAGCTCTCGGCTTCGTCTTCGGTGAGCTGTCCCGCTTCGATCAACTGATTCACGAGCGACTGATCTTTGGTGATCAAGCTCAACCTGCCGTTCCGCATGATGTAACAACGGCTGTCACCGACCTGGCCTATGAAGAGCACTTTGTCGATGAGGCCCGCAACGGTCGCCGTCGTTCCCATCCCGCGATGGGTTCGGTCCTTCTTGGCCGAGAGAAAAATCCGCGCGCCGGCCTCCTCGATGGAGTCGACCAAACGTCGAGCGAAACCGTCGCGGCCCTTGGGCGCTCCATCACCGCGCAGCATTTCAAACAGCGTATCGACGGCCATCTGACTCGCGATTTCACCCGCCGCGGCGCCGCCCATCCCATCGCACACGGCCAACCCGACGCCACGGTCCGAAACCGAGCCCGAAAACTCTTCCTCAGCAGGAAGTGGACTGGAAGCGGCGCCCAGGTCGGCGACCATGAAGTTGTCCTCGTTGTGCTCGCGCACCAGTCCGACGTCGGTCTTGCCGTAGAGAGTGAAGCAGAGACCTTCCGGGGTGGGGCTCTCCGTACCGGGCCCAGGCGCCAGCGTTTCGCCGCCTTCGTCGGGATTCGACAAGTCATCACCGTTCTGGTGTGCGTCGCCGCTCATTCAGCCCCCGCCTGCATCCACTGACCCCAACAACACACTATAACGATACAGCCTACAGCCGCGCTGTCGAAATCTCCACCCATTGGGAGGCGGAATCTCAGGCGATTCGGGCTGTTTCATAGGAGGAAATTGAATCCAACCCGGAGAACCAACATCGCGTCCAGCGCGCCATCGACAGCCCGCACTGCGTTGTCTGCTTGAGTGGTGAACGACTGGGTCCGCAGGAGGTTCCCGGTGAGGAGGAACGAGAATACGGTGTCGGAGCTGAGCTCCACCTCCGCCCCCACCCCGATTTCGGCGGTCCCCCCGATCGTGGCCACGCGAAAGGAGGGGCCGAGCATTAGAAAACCACCTCGAAGTCGTAGTAAGGGGTGGGTCGCGTGGTTCGGCAAGAATGAGTACTGGAGCAGGCCCGTGAACATCTGCGGAACCGTGGTTTCATAGACGCCATTCGCCGTGAGGAGCCAAAACTCGTACCCAAAGCCCAAGCCGATGCCGTTCGCCCATCGGTACGAGAAGCCGACCTCGACCGCCCAGCCGACGTCGGCGATACACGCATAACCGGTTGGGCAGAGTCGATTCGTGGAGAGGGGCACGACCAGGCCGGTCTCGAAGCCCACGGCAATCGCCCCTTCCCGCTCCGGGGGCCCGCCTGGCAGATCGCCCGAATCACCGCGAACCGATTGTGGCGCGGCGAGGCACAGGGCCCAGAGGCAGACGGCGACGGAGCGGGGTGGCACGGTCGTAGCATAAAGCTTCAGATCCCGCGGAGACAAGATTGACAGCTCTCGACCCTCTTTTATAGTACCGCCGATTCGACCGCCTTAGAGGTTTTCACATGGAGATCTTCCTAAACAAGCGCGCGATGCGGCAAGTCCGGCTTTCAGTTGCGGACGCGATCGCAGACGGCCAAATCGACGCATTGCGGGAGGACCTCGTCAGCGTCTTTTCCGACGACAACGTCGAGGAAATCGAGCGCCGCATCGACAGCGGCGATTTCTACGACTTCATCACAGAAATCCTAGAGGAATGGTCCGGCGAGAATCTAGACGAGCTCATGGAGCTCCTCGAAACCCAACT
>JAFDAJ010000104.1 GCA_019313915.1 Deltaproteobacteria bacterium | reverse complement strand
TTACGCCGCGACTACTGGTAGCTGCGTGGTTTTCGCCGCTTCCTGTACGTAGAACTGTTTGCAGTAGCGTCGGTACTCTGCGATTGGGCCGTCGCCTTCTGCGAGGATCGGCTTTTCTACGTAGCGCTTGGTCTCCCAGATCGGGGCGTCTTGGCCGACCTCTTTGTCGACAGGGCTCGACATGACCAGGGCGTGGACGCTGGCGTTGAAGCGCGGCATCTGGACGCGTACGAGCGAATATCCGAGGCCGTGGACCTCGACGTTGAACTTCATGACGAGGCTGAGCTTTGCACCGATGGGGTACTCGATTCCGTATGCGCCCTTCAGCAGATGACCTTCGATCTCGAGGTCGCCCTCGGTCCAGGCGTCGCCAAAGCCGTGAACCTGCACGAAATGCCCGGTATCGACGCTATTCTCACTCGTCTCTTGCGGATGACTCTTGACGTTGATGGCGCGGGTGCGGAACGCGGTCCAGCCCTCGGCTGGGCCCGGCAACACTGGAACCTCCCAGCTGGGTTGCTTTCCTTCCGGGTGGTACCAAGCGAAAACGTAGCCGTTGTGTTCGCGAATCGGCCAGGTACCGAGCTTGGCCTTCCGGGGAACCGCCTTGCCGTACGCGGTGCGGACGCAGCGGCCGTCCCCGCCGAACTCGAAGCCGTGAAACGAGCAACGGAGGTTCTCGCCCTGCACCTTCCCCGAGCCGAGGTGCGCACCCATGTGCGGGCAATAGGCGTCGGTCAGCCGTGCCTCACCAGACTCGGTTCTGTAAAGGATCAGTTCCTCGCCGAAGTACTTCACCGGCAGGACCTGGCCCGGGCGAACCTCTTCCGAGGTGGCCACTGTGAACCAGCCTAGAGGAATCCCAGGGAATCGATGGTTCTCGACCAAATTGCTCTCCTGTTGGGGGCCAAACCGCCCCCAGCTCGTAGGCGAATGTAGGCTCATCCGTGAAGAGGGACCGAAAAACCGCGTGAATGGTACGCAAGCAGGGTTGAACGGTAAGCCGATTGGGGCGAACGGTTACAACGAGTCCCCTGTATTGAAAAAAGCCTGGTTTTCCGCGGACATCCGAGTCTCCCCATGACCCATCGGTCTCTTTACAAGCGAGGCGAAGCCGATATTAACGCCCCTGTGATTGCGCACCTCTTGGGTCTGCCGGACACACCCGGCGTCATGTTTCTCGTCTTCGCCGGCTTCGGGCTGCTGTACTTCTTCGTGCTCGCGTCGGTGGCTTACTACGTCTACTTCAAGAAGTTCCGAGGACACTTCCACTCCAGTTACGAGTTGGATCCGAAGGAGATGAAGTCGGCGATCAACTGGTCGATCATCGGGGTCGTCGGCAACGCCGCCCTGATGCTCCCGATCCACATGCTGATCGCGAACAACTACTCGAAGATGTACTACGACGTGAGCGAGCACGGCTGGGGTTGGATCTTCGCGCAGGTCATCCTCCTACTGATCTTCACCGAGACGCTCATTTACTGGACCCATTACGCGTTTCACCGAGTGCCGTGGCTGTGGAAGTACATTCACGAACGCCATCACAAGTACGTGGTGCCCACGCCTTACGCTTCGTTGTCGTTCAATCCGATGGACTCGTTCCTGCAGGCGGTTCCCCACCACATCGCGGCGTTCTTCTTCCCACTTCACGCTGGGGTCTATCTCGCCTCGGTTACGTTCGTGACGCTCTGGGCGGTTTGCATTCACGACCGCGTGAGCTTCTTCCGGTGGCCTTGGCTCAACTACACCGATCACCACACGCTCCATCACTGGTACAGTGATTTCAATCTCGGCCAGTACTTCACCTTCTGGGATCGCCTGATTGGCACCTACCGAAGTCCGGTCGTCGACTATGACGACGTGCCGGAAGGCATCATCTACCGGCCTACGAGCGTGGTCCCGACTTCAACGGCGCCCACGGCGCTCGGTGGGCGCTCCGCCAATCCCGCTTGAAGTCAGTGAAAGTCAGCGGGTGATTCTGAAGTCGGTATATTCGCCGGTATAACTTCGCCAGCGTACGTCGACCACGTCGACTCGCGCGATGGAGGGGCCGGCGTGCGACCACGCGAGGAAGTCTTTCACATCGTCTTCTTCGCCTTCAGCGACGATCTCCACGGAGCCGTCCGGGCGGTTCTTCACCCAGCCGCTCAAGCCATGCTGCCGAGCCTCCCGTTGCGCGGTGGCCCGAAAATACACGCCCTGGACGCGGCCTCGGACCACGAGGTGAATTCGCTTCTGACCCATCGCTCAGTTATTGCCCATCGCGTCGGCGCCGCAAACCTCAGCCGTACCGGACGCCCATGACGTGGAAGTAGCCGAAAACCAGGAGCTTGCCTACGTGACTGCCGACCGAGGCACCGTCTTTGGCGGCCAGGCCCTTGGCGAATGCGAACGCCTCACCCGCATGCACGGCTAGCAAACCCAAGAACACCATCTTGCCGATCGAGGGTTCTGGCACCATCGCGGGGGTTAGGAAGGAAAGAATGCTCCATGTCCATATGGCCAGCGTGACGACTTTCCCAAGCGCAATGATGAGCTTCATGTCTCAAGAATACTCAATTGGGCAACCGCATGACACCTGGCAATGGGCTTTCGGGCGCATCGGCGGGCGCGGGCACGTTCAACAGGGCCGCAAGTGTCGTTGCGACGCGCAGCACATCGTGCACGTCCTGGCTGGTCCTGCGCTCGACTGCGGCGCCCCACATTAGGACAGGAACACGTCGGTCGTAATCCCAAGGTGTCCCGTGGTTCGTTCCCCCCTGCTCGGAGAGCGCGTCGAACCAGCCCCACTCGGTCACGAGGTAAAGATCGCCGGGAGGGTCATCGGGGAGGCTCGCTCCAACGAGGCGCTCGATCTCCTTGTTGCTCGCGCGCAGCTTGGCCGAGTCCCGCGCATCGTAGACGGCTTCTACGCCGTCCATCGTTGGCATGGATTTGCGGAGCGCCTTGGTGAGCTCTTTGTGGCGCGCCTTGCCAGCGGCTGTGTACGTGAACAGCGGCGGCACGTAGCCAGCGATCCAGTTGCCTTGTCCCAGCGCCGCGTCGGCGGCTTGCTCGGCCGAAGCAATCAGCGTTTCGCCGCGTAGACGGCCTCCCGCGCGGCCTTCCGCCTGCGCGCGCTCCGGCAGCTCTGCAACTCCGTGGTCGGCGGTCAGCACGAATGCGACCGGTCCACGCGCTTCGAGGAGCTTCACGAAGTGGGTGAGCGCACGGTCGATGCGCTGCAGGTTGTCCGCGTATTCCCAGGAACGCGCCCCCCAGACATGCCCGACGATGTCGGTGCCCGACACGCCCAACACGAGGAAATCCGGCACCTCATCGAGGCCCATCCTCTCGGCCTTCACCGCCGCATAGGCTGCTGCCATCAGGTATTCACTCGACTCCGGCGTCCCAGAGAATGCGTACCAGGGGTCGGGCGCCTCGCGCGGATCGTGCGGGAATGCCGGGTACATCTCCCCGGGCGACACATCTGGGCCGAGGTGCTTCTGAAGCCAGTCGGGCTCGGCAGGTTCCCAGGTCTGGAGCAGTGGCTCGACCGGGTTGGACTTTCTGAAGTCGCGGAGCCAGTCCGGTAGCCTGTTCTTGGGGGCGTAGTACGTCGAGGTCGTCATCGCACGTGCAACCGCATCGTAGAAGACCGCGATGTTGGCCTTCCGCCCAACGGGAAGGACTGCGGAGCGTCCCTTGATGGAGATGCCGACGATGCGGGCCTTTGCGTCGGTCTCGCGGTGCAATACGTCTGCGACTGTTTCCGAGCGAAGCTGCGTGGGGCTCACATAGCGATCCTTGTTACCGAGGACCGCGTGCTTGCGGTCGTCGACCGTTCGACGCGCTCCGAGCTCGGCGTCGTACACCGCGTTGCCCACGATCCCATGCACAGAAGGGAGAGCGCCCGTGGTGAGCGACGCGTGCCCCGGCGCTGTCTGCGTCGACGCGTACGGATACTCCGCGGTGTGCGATGCGCCGTCCTCGTACGCGCGCCGAATGACGCTGCTGCTCGGAAGCAGTGGAAGGTGCTGATCGAGTACCCACGAACCGAGCTGGTCGAGCACGATCAGCACCACGAGCTTCGGGGCCACCGATGCCTGAGAGGGCGGCCCTTGTGGCCCCGGCGTCTTCTCAACGGCCGGCTCGGCTTGAGGTTTCGTCGTCGCGCATCCAGGCGCACCGACCATCGCGACCGCGATCGACGCTGCGAAGAGGAGGCACGCGGTTCCGTTCGAGTTCATGGTCACGCGCGCAACCTAACGTGACCAAAGGCTCGCCGCTAGGCACGCTTTGTGAAGCGGCTAATTAGCTGAAATGATAACATTATTGGGCGATCAGCCTTGCGCTGCGGGCCGCTCGGCCCGATGATTTGCCGACTGGGGTCTCCTAGGCTACATACGGCGGCCTCGCTCAGCGACGGAGCACGACAGCAATGAAACCCGACATCCACCCTGACTACAACACGATTACCGTGACCTGCGCTTGCGGCGCATCGCACCAGTTGCGCTCGACCAAGAGTATCGATCAGGTGGACATCTGCTCGCAATGCCACCCGTTCTACACGGGCAAGCAGAAGCTGGTGGACACCGCCGGTCGCATTGAGCGCTTCCGCAAGAAGTACGCGAAGACCGGCAAGGCCGAGACCGCCGAGGCGACGCCCGACGCGTCCGCCGACAACTAGGCCGCCGTGCCCCGTAAGGGCGCCATATTGGCCACGATGGCCCAGCCGTACATCGGTGGACAAGCGGTCATCGAGGGCGTGATGATGCGCGCTCCAGCGTGCCTGACCGTCGCTGTCCGGCGGCCCGACGGCACTATCGCGCTGCGTGAGGGGCCCTATCGCTCGACCTGGTCGAAGAAGCTTTGGAAGCTCCCCGGCTTTCGTGGCGTCGCCATGTTGGTCGAGTCGATGACGATGGGCTTCTCCGCGCTTCAGTTCTCGGCCGAGCAACAGATGACTGAGGAAGAGCTCGCGCAAGATGAAGGCTCCGGGCGGCTCGCCGTGATCATATCGACCGTGCTCGCGCTGGGACTCTTCGTTGCGTTACCGCAGTTGCTCGCGAGCCTGACCGCGAAGGGCGCCGGGTGGGACCTGGGCCTCACCGACACCGCGTTTCACGTTCTCATCGGTGGGTTCAAGCTGCTGATCTTCATCGGCTACTTGTTCGCGATCAGCCGAATCCCCGACGTGCGACGGCTGTTTCAGTATCACGGGGCCGAGCACAAAACGATCCACGCCTACGAGAAGAACCTACCGCTCACGGTCGAGAACGTGCAGGCGCAAACCACGCTCCATCCACGCTGCGGAACGACATTTCTGGTCGTCGTGATCGTCGTTTCGATCATCATCGGCTCTCTCGCGGCGCCGCTGCTCATGCCCAACGTCGAAGGGTGGTTGGGTCAGGTCGCACTGTTGGTGATCCGCATCGGGCTGCTGCCGATCATTGCCGCCATTTCCTACGAGTTCCAGCGGCTCAGCGCACGGTTTTGCACGACTGGTTGGCGGCGTGTCGTCCTCTACCCCGGCTTTCTGTTTCAGAAGATCACGACCCGACAGCCGGATGACGACCAGGTCGAGATCGCCATCGCTGCCATGGAGGCTGCCGCTTGGCGTGACCGCGTTCAAGACGATGAGCCCCACGGTGAGGAGCCGATTGTCTTTGCGAGTTTCGCCCGCTTCAGGGAAGTATTGAGCGAGAATGGTTCCTTGACCACCTCCCGCGTTGCCTAAACATGCTGCCAATCGACAAGCTCGAGTCGCTATCGGCTCGGTATAGAGAGATCGAAGAGCTGCTCTGCCAGCCCAACGTGGTGTCCGACGCCAAGCGGTACACGCGGCTGACCAAAGAGCGGGCGGGGTTGCAGGAAGTGGTCGACGCGTACGACCGTTACGGTCACGTCGTAGAGGACCTTGCAGGCCACAAAGAAGCGCTGTCTGATTCAGATCTCCGCGAGCTCGCGGCCGAGGAGATCCCGGCTCTCGAAGAACAGCGCGAGCGGTTAGAAGAGGCGATCAACCTGTTGCTCTTACCGAAGGATCCCAGCGATGAACGGGACACCATCCTCGAGATTCGTAGTGGCACAGGAGGAGAAGAGGCGGCGCTTTTTGCAGCCGACCTTTTTCGCATGTATTCGCGCTACGCGGAAACACAGCGCTGGAAGGTCGAGATCATGTCCATGAGTGAAGCCTCGGCTGGCGGGCTCAAGGAAGTGATCGCCGCAATCTCGGGCGACAACGTGTATTCGCAGCTTCGTTTCGAGGGTGGCGTGCACAGGGTGCAGCGCGTCCCATCGACCGAGTCACAGGGGCGCATTCACACATCCACCGCCACCGTCGCGGTGCTCCCCGAGGTCGATGATGTCGACGAAGTTCACATCGACCCCAAGGACCTCGAAATCTCCGCGACTGCCGCAGGCGGCCCTGGAGGCCAGCACGTGAACCGCACGCTGTCCGCCGTGCAGATCAAACACATCCCGAGCGGCATCATGGTGCGCTCGGAGCAACAGCGCTCCCAGCACCAGAACAAGGCCAAGGCATTGCAGATCCTCTCGGCCAAGCTGCTGGAGATCGAGCGCGAGGCGCAGGCCAGCGCGATAAGCTCGGAGCGCCGCAGCATGGTGGGCTCCGGCGAACGCTCGGAAAAGATCCGCACCTACAACTACCCGCAAAACCGTATCACCGACCACCGCATCCAACTGACGCTCCACAACCTAGACCATGTAATGCAGGGCGAGCTCACGGGGCTGTTCACATCGCTACGAAGCCACCATCAGGCCGAGCTGATGCGGCAACAGTCCGAAAATTAAGCCGAGGCACGGCGGAGCGACTCTCGAGACACAGCCCATGAAAAAGGCGTCAACCCCCTTCGTGTAACGGCTCGTTCCCCACGCGCTCTCTCAAGGGTCGACTTGTGCGTAAGAGAACAGATCCGCATTGGAAGTCCACCATGAGTAACTGGAGTTACTCGTGGTTGAAAATCCGACGCGTGAATGTCAGGGCCGCTGAGTCTAGATGCCGGTCTGCGGACTGAAGGCTTCGGGCTTTCGTCCTAGCCCTCCAGTCTTTCCTTGACGTTCTCCAACCCCATCTCGGACTCTCGTTGGTTCCGCTTGAGCACAAGCTTTTCCGCGAGCTTCCCCAGTACGGGAACGGGAATGGTGTATTCGGTTTCGACATCCAGCTTCGTCCCGCCCTCATGCGATGTGAAGGTGTACGCGAACGTGCCCGTGACCCCTCCTTTGGTCTTAACGACCATGCGCTCGTTGGGGACATACTCGGTAATCGTGCCTTCCCCGTGAAGCGGAATCCCAATCATTGTGTGCTTCCAGTGATAGTGCAGTCCGGCCCCAGAGCCGGTGACATCGTTCACCTCCCTCATCCCTACGAACCACTCGGGGGCGGTCCTGGGATCGGTAACGTACGCAAAGACCTTTTCGACGGGCGCATTGATGTTGATGCCGTTGGCAATCGTCGACATGGCGTCACCCTCCTTTGTTGCGGCACCGTGTCCGCTCATATGTCGACCATGAACACTCGCAGGGAGGCCGTCTATACGTAATTCTTTCGCGTTTTCCCGACGCAAAACGTTCGCTGTGGTTGGTGCAGCGCAAGAAACGACTAGATCGAAAACTGGTGAACGACAGTAGAATTTGCCGTTCGCTTGTCCTCGCGGAACTCAACCACCAGCTAAGGCCGGTTTTTCGCGGGCTAGGGCAATACCTCATACCCACCCACTTCGCACATCGTGCCGCCGGTCTCTGGTCGTGGTTGGCCGGGCAGCAGTGCGTGCGTCTCGGTTGGTCCTCCGTCGTCCTGTAATAGGCTTTACTACCGGTTGAGCGGCCGGTGAATTCGAGACAACGGTGCCTTCCCCCTTACCGCCCTTCAGACACCGGCGCTGGAGAGAGCAGCGCGAGCGCCCAAGCCGAGCCGTTCGCGGAACCCCCGCGTCGTGTTCTCCCGTGCCCCGGTTCGTTGCGCTTACGGGATCAGCTTCTCTTCCTTGAGCTTCTTTGCGACCGCGGCGGTCATCGAATCGATGACGTCGGTGAGGGATTCGGGGTTGAGGGTTTCGGACTGGCCGGACCAGACTAGGTCGCTGTTGGCGACGGAATAGAGGTTGGTTTCCAGTCGGAAGACGGTGTTGGTTTTGAAGTAGCCGGGCTCGTGGACCACGGCGTAGCTGCTGCCGTAGTAACCGTAGTACCCGTAGCCGTGGTAGCTGGTCGGAACCGTGTACGTGGAGGGGGGAACGTATTGCTGGCTCTGATCGACGCTCAAGAGTCGAGAGATCAGCACGCCGTCGAAGTTGCCGCCTTCGATCGCGCCTCGAATCTGCTCTTCGGTCAGCTGCGTGGTCTGCGGCAAGAGGCCCCAGCTCGCTTGGGCCGACGTGCCTCGCTCCGCGAGCGCTTTAGTAAACGTATCCTCGAACAAGCGTCGCCCACCGTCGTTCTCGCCGATCCCGATGACGAAGAGCTTCTTGAAGACGGTGTGTTCGACGCTCGGGTTGCGCCAGCTCAGGGGGATGCTGGTTTTGGTCTTGCTGCAGGCGGCAAGAGCGGAAACCGCGACGAGGAAGATGAACAGCTTGCTGAGTTGGGGTTTGGTCACGGAATCAGCTTCTCTTCCTTGAGCTTCTTCGCGACGGCCGCGGTCATTGATGCGCGGGCGTCGGGGATCGACTCCGGGTCGATCGTCTCTGATTGGCCGGACCAGACCAGACCGCCGTTCGCGATTGAATAGAGATTGGTTTCCAATCGGAACGTCGTGCTGGTTTCGAAATAGCCCGGCTCGTGCACCTTGGCGTATGTGGTGCCGTAGAAACCGTAGTAGCCGCCGTACCGGTATCCGCCGCCGCCCGCGTAGTACGTCGTTCTCGGGTTGTTGTACGCCTTCGGGGCCACGTACTCTTGATCCTTGTCGACGCTCAGCATGCGAGTGATGAGCACGCCATCGAAGTTGCCGCCTTCGATCGCGGCCTGGATCTCTTCCTCGCTCAGCTGCTCGCTCTGCGGCAAGACGCCCCAACTCGTCTGGGCCGCACCGCCTTGGTTTACGATCGCTTTGGCGAAGGCGTCTTCGAAGGCTTGCCGGCTCTCCTGGTTCTGGGCGACCCCGATGACAAACAGTTTCTTGAAGACCGTCTGTTCGTAGCCTGGGTTGCGATAGCTCTGGGAGATGTTGGTTGTCGTCTTGCTGCAAGCAGCGAGGGCGGAAACCACAATGAGGAAAGTGAACAGTCTGCTCAGTTGGGTGTTGGTCACGCGGGGAGGGTACGGCAGCGCCAGCTCCAGTGCCAGCGCCATTGTCCGCGTCAGTCGTCGCCGTTGGTGCCCAGGTGTCCCAATCGATCCTGCTTGGTCTTCAGGTAGTCCCGGTTGTGGTCGTGCACCTCGACCTCGTGTGGCTCGCGACGCGTCACCTTGATGCCGTCGCTTTCGAGGCCTTGAACCTTGCGCGGGTTATTCGTCATCAAGGCTACGGAGCCGACGCCCAGGTCGCGGAGCATGTCGGCTGCGACCTGGTAGCCGCGCTGATCGTCTTCGAAGCCGAGTGCGAGATTCGCGTCGACCGTGTCGAGCCCTTCGTCCTGTTTGGCGTACGCTCGGATCTTGTTGCCAAGTCCAATGCCGCGCCCTTCTTGGCGAAGGTAGATCACTGCGCCGGTGCCCTCGTTCTGGATGCGCTCGAGTGCCAGGTCGAGCTGGTCGCGGCAATCGCAACGCAGAGAGTGAAGCGCCTCCCCTGTCAGGCATTCGCTGTGCACCCGGATCAGCAGATCCTCGGCACCTTCGATGTCGCCGGCGATGACCGCGAGGTGCTCCTTGCCCCCCTCGATCTCGCGATACACGACCACGCGAAACGGCCCAAAACGCGAGGGCAACTCAGCTGCGGCGTACCGCTCCACGGTTGGCTTGTGTTCACTTGAATCGCTCATGTGACCAGCCTCGGTACCACACGCCGGGGGCTCCTTCCATCCGCCCCCGCATTCATGACCAGCCCAACTGCAATGCTGCGGGGGTGAAGCCTCGTGAACCTCGCGCGCAGCCGCTTCTAGGAGGGAGCATGGGCCTCAGAGAGCTGTGCCAGCAGTGATGCGACCGACTCGGTGACGAGGGCAACGCGTCCTTTGACGTCGCTCGTCTCGAGGATCTGCTGACGTTCCTCGGGACTGACGACGAGCTGGTCAGCAACGA
>JAFDAJ010000103.1 GCA_019313915.1 Deltaproteobacteria bacterium | reverse complement strand
GCTGACGCTGCCGCTGACACTGACGCTGACGCTGACGCTGGCACTGCCGCTGGCACTGCCAGAATTAACCCTTTGAAAAAGGGGACTGTCCCCTTTTTCTGCGTGTCGGGGGAATCAAGAGGGCGAGAGGCCGCGCTCTGTGTCGCGGAGGGTGTGCGCGGGGTGGGCGTTGGGCGCGCTCGTCGCGTCGGTGCAGAGCGAACGCACGGGGCTTTCTTCGGCTACCTTCCACTCACAGAGATCGGCGATCCGGCCGGAACCGTCGGTCCCTGGGCGGATCCAAACGAAAGTCTGCTCCCCGATGCGGATCGTGCATTCGGGGTCGGCGAACGCCTTGGACCAGAAACCCCCGTTGTAGAGGGTGATCGGGCCCACCTGCTCGCACTTGGGCTGGTGGGTATGCCCAAAGACCACCCGACGAGCACCCGTGATCCTGAAGATCAGATCCGCGCGCCGCTCTGAGAGCAGCGGCGTATCAAACACCGTCGGCCGAACCGACGAGGCATAGGCGAGATAAGGGAGCATGAAGATCAGGGCCGGCACGAATACCCAAAGGGGGCTGATGGGCCATGCGATGTTGATGTGGAGCACGACCTGCCATGCGAGAAAAAGGGTGGCGAGCAAGAGAAATGCCCGGTCGAGCCATAGCTCGCGCGCGATCCGGAAGGGATTGTTGGTCGCCGACGGGACATGAAGCGCGTTGAGCTTTCGGACCATCGACGGCGTGGCCTGCGAACGCGTGGCAATCGAGCGCACCTTGTCGTCGACGAGCAACGGGTCACGCATCGGGTGGCACCAATGCGTGCGGAGCGAAATCCACAAGGTGGCGTACGCCCCCCACAACCACGTCCAAATCAACAAAGGCTGGGTCCGCAGCATGTATCGGAAGAAGAACCGCAGGTAGGCGACCCCGCCCATGATGTAGTTCTCGGACTGGTGGGGGTTGAAGTACCCCATCCCGTTGAGCATGTAGCGCGCGGCCAGGTCGCCAAACGGAACACGGACCCGCGGCTTCCCCCGAATTTCGATTAGCGGATCGATGGGGTCACGCACGACACAGTTCGGGTCGTACTGGTGGCCATGACTAACGTACGTGTCACCGCCGCTCAGATAGAACCAACTGCAGAACACGATGGGGTCGTCGTCTTCCTCTTCGCCAATATTCGGTGGGAACGGAGCGCCGAGCGCATCGCAGAGCATCCGTTGCACCGACGGCCAGTAAAGCTCGACGTCGTGGTTACCGATGACGAAGACCGCGCGGTGCCCTTTCGCCATGAACTGTCCCAACGCCTCGAACCAGCGGGGATGGTCCTCGATGATCACCTTCATCTTGAACTGGCTCTTCCACTCTTCGCTTCCCAGGCCTCGCGCACGTTCCAGCCAATCGATGCGCCCATCGTTGCTCGGCATACGGAGGACGTTGTCGAAGTCGAAAATGTCACCGTTCAGGAGCAGCTCTATCGGCCCAGTAGCGTTCTGCGCGATGTGCTCCAGAAACGCTGCGAACTCGTCATCGATGAAGAACTCGCGGCGTTTGTACGCCATCCACAGGGGCCGCCGCGGGTCCGGCTCCTCCGCCTCCGATAGGTGCATATCGGAGACTATGTACGTATGGAGGTTGGTTTCCATCAGGCCAACTACAGTGTGTCAGGCGGTGCTGCGGGACTCCAGCAATCGGCATTTCAGCTGGACGTGACGCACTACGAGACTGGTTGGGCGCTCGCGTGCGCCCGCCGCCCGAGGAACAGGTGGACCAGGACCAACAGCGTGAGCCCGGTTGCAAAAACCGTGATGTAGACCGTCCCAAGGCCGGGATTGGCTGCCGTCAGGAAGTTCGCAATCTGCTTCTGGCCCCACATGACGGGCATGAATGGGTCCACTGCGATGGGCGCCCTCGGATCGAGGTTATGCCCGAAGGTATAAAGCTTGTAGTACAGGCGTCCGAAGCCGAAGAGCCCTGCATAGGTCGTCATCACTAGCAGGTCGATCATGGTGCTGACCTTCCCGATGACCGCCGTTCGCAACGCGAAAATGATCATGGCGACGAAAAGGAATGGAATCCAGTCGAGGTCCGTGAGCGAGGCACGGTCGAGCGGTGCCATCCCGATGTAGTGGTTCAGCGTGTTGATCTCTTGCACGTCGTTGCCGTCGTTGCCGCCATCCACCTTGTACGAATAGATATAGAGGTCGAGCCCTTCTGGGTACTGCGGCGCCTGCATGTTGATGTGCCACATCGGGGCTGTGAAGCTCAGCCCTACGAAGATCGTGAGGAGCGCGAGCACGACACGCGCCCAGGGAAAGATTGGCTCGTCCAAGAATCGATAGAATGCGTCCACTGTTTTTGACATCTCGCCTCCTCCTAAGCCTTCATTTCCTAAACGACGTCACCCCGACGCAATTTCCAAAGCCCGCTCATCCATGCAAGCGTCCCGAGCAACATGGGCCAAGCAACACCCAACACATAAAGCCCCATACTGCCGATTTCGTTGGCCAGATAGAAACCAACTGGACCCAGCACGCTGAGCTCGGGATCCGCCGACGACAATAGGGCCATCCGAATGCTCTGGACAGGGTTGAGGGACGCCAGCACGAACACGACCCTTGGCTCCATGCGCCATTGCAGCATCATCCCGGCGAGCGCGAAGTCCATGAATGCGATGGCCGCCACCCAAATCAGGAGCAAATACATCGTTGCTCGCGCAGAATTCTGCACGGTGGTCGACACCCAGAGGCCAAGCCCACAGAAAGACCAAATCAGGACGGAGCAGAGCACGAGGCAATGCCCAATGAAGCTCCAGGCAATCTGCTGGTCAAAGGCAAAGCGGCCAAAGATACCGACAGCCACCATCAGCACGGCAAGGGGCGCTAGCAGTACCAGGAAGCGGACACTCGAGATTGCGCTGAAGTAGGCGCCGCGAGAAATCGGCTGGCTGAACAGGATTTCCAAAGTGCCATCATCACGGGCCTTATTGACGACCTGACCCGTCGCGATGAGTGCCATCAATGGCAGAAGCACCAGCAGAGCATGCACATAGGACACGAGCACCCTACCCGTCCCCGTGAACCCGAAGACGGTCGATTCGCGCATGCCAACCAGCAGGAACACACCGGCGAGTACGGCATACACGACGACGCAGAACAGCAACCACCGCGAACGAAGGACCTCCGCGAAATCGAGCCGGGCGACCGCCCAATACGACCGCAGCTGGCGACTCATGAGCCTCCGTGCGGATGATCGGGCCGGTTGATCACCTCGCCTTTAGCCCAATCGATGTCCTGGGCTTCGGGCGTATCCTTCGCAACGGCGCGGATTCCATATCCCATGGGAGAATCCTCGACGGGGAGGAACCCCACTTCGGACTCCGTGAGCCAACCGTCCTCGTCGTAGTTTCGAAAGTAGAGCGCGTGGACCGAGACGTCGTGGGACTGAAGATAATCGAAGAGGCAGCCGGGGTCGTCGAAGTTCAAGACATCGCCCGCGGTCGTTTGCAGTTGCGCGGCGAAGCGCGGGTCGCCGACGTGCATCTTGCAGTGCCCGCAAACCTCGCCGTCCCACACTACTCGGACCGCACCCTCGGGAAGCGTCACCTCGTTGAAGCGGACGAACGCCATGGTGATCGCGAAGAGCGCGATCACCAACAAGATTCCCTTAATCACCTTGGTGGGCATCGTCCCTGTCTCCTTGATCTTCGAGTTGCACGGCGTCGGCATCGCGCACCAGAAGGTTCACGATCTGCCCTTCGAGCTGCTGAGAGAGCCGCGCAATCAGCTCGAGCTTCTCCGAGCGCGTCGCTGTGCGGCTCCACCAGCCTGCAACGCCAGGTTGGAATCCCATTTGCGCCAGGGTTTCGTTAGCGACGCCGTTCTTCATCTGCACGTCGATCGTGCTGAGCGTCATTCGGTCCAGGTAGTCTTCAGTCGGGCCGAAGTACGCGAGCCGCCCCTCCTCGAGCACCATCACCTGGTCGACGAGCGTGCGGATCTCTTCGAGCCGGTGCGAGCAAAGCACCACCGTAGCGTCCTGCGTTCGCTCCAAGAGCAGGTGGAACAGGTCCCTGCGGGACTGTGTATCGAGGCTGGCCGTAGGCTCGTCGAGCACGTAGAGGGAGGCCTGACTTGCGAGAGCGAGCGAGAGCAGAGTCTTCTGCTTCGCACCCCCGGATAAATTGCAAAATGCCTGGCGATCGACCGTCCGAAGATCGATTCCGACCTCGTTCCCGCACGCCACGACGGAATCCGGCGACATTTCTCGGACGCGGGTAATCGCTTTGATCACTTCGCCGACCGAAGCACCGAACTTGGGCGCAATCTGCGGAACGTACGCAATTCTGTCGGCCAGCTCCATGCTGCGCTTCTTCTCACCATCGAGCAGGAGCTCTCCCTCGCATTTGAGGAGACCGAGAATGATCCGGATCAGCGTCGACTTACCCGAAGCGTTCGGGCCGATCAGACCCACCTTTCCGCCACTAGGAATCGTGAAGTCGACGCCACGAAGCGCCTCGACGCGGCCAAACTTCTTCCGAACCGCCCTGCCTTCAACGAGCATCGAAGGTCTTCCACTCGACCGAGCTCATTCTGGGCCGCGGATCGATCATGGTGGTCTCCGGTTCGACCATGGGAAACAAAGAGCTGATCGCATCGAGAAGCTCGAGCGTAATCGCGCCACGGAAGAACTGGAGCTGGGGGTACGTGCTCTCGAGCTGACTGCTCAAGCGGCGGAGCTCGTAGGGAATGTCTCCGAAGCCATCGCGATCCATGTCGTAGCCGGCGTAGTCGTCGAACGAATTACCATTCCAATCGACCTCTAGGGCGTTGCCACCTCCCGCGACCTGCACTTGGGAATGATTGCTCACGAATTGGTTGCCCAAAAACGCGTTTCGCTTCGCGCTTGAGTGCATAAGGACCGCGATCTCCGAGTGGAAGAAAGCGTTGTTCTCGAAGATGTTGAAGTCGTCGGGCTCGAGTGGCGCGGTGTCCATGTAAACACCTTTCGTGTTCGCGATGAAGGCGTTACCGGAGACCGTCAAGTTGCCCGACTCTTTGATGCCCAAACCCATCCCGCCGGGGCCCGATGAACGAGCAAAGAGGTTGTCGCGGAGAGTGATGTCGCGGCTGTACATGATGAAAATGCCGACCACATTGTCGATATATCGGTTCCCCTCGACCTCGTTACCATGGCTGTACATGAAGTGCGTGCCGTAGCGGCCGCGAACGACTGTGTTCCCGATGAGCTTGTTGCGGCTGGAGTACCAGACGACCAGGTCGCGGCATCCGATGACCTGGTTGTTGCGAATCTCCGAGTCCCGCGTCTCCCAGAGGCGAATCCCGTCACCCCGAAGGCCGAGTGGCCCTCGGTCGGGGCCTTGGATCACGTTGTCGACAATCGTGGCCCGGTTCGCCTTCTCCACGAGCAGGCCGAACGCGGCGTTCTGCACGCGTACGCCCTGCACTCGAACGTCATCCGCAACGACGTGCACGGCGGCGTCCAAGGTATCGAACCGCCCGCCGCTTCCATCGACGGTCACGCCGAGGAGCGCACAGCCGTCGGCCTCCATCTCGATTGTGGTTCCCTCGCCCGATGATCGAATCACAGCGTCGCGCGGACCCCAAATCTCGACGCTCCTCGCGACGGTCAGAGGGCCGTAGTACGAGCCTGGCTCGAGACAAAGCGCCGCGCCGTCATTGGCGCCGTCGACCGATGCTTGCAGGTCCGTTCCTGCAGCAACGGTCACGCAGGCACTGGGCCGCGGGGGCGGTGCGAGCGCCACCTCCGAAATGAGAGGTGGCGCAGTTTCAGACGCACACGCGGCCAGGGTCAAAAGACCCAACGCGCACACACACGCACGGCCGGGAGCGTTCAGCCCTCGGCCGACGCGTGCGGCGCCCCGGCTCAACTGGGTTCCACCAACAGATAGCCGGCCATCTCGAGGTGAAGGGCCGAGCAGAACTCGGTGCAGTAGAACGGGAAGGTGCCTTCTCTGTCAGCCACGAACGTGATGTCGACGTGCTTGCCGGGCTCGAGACTGCTGTGGACGTTGTACGAACCGATGGTGAAACCATGCGTCGCATCGTGGGCCTGCTCTACGTTGGTGATGTGCAGATGAACGGTGTCGCCCTTCTTCACGCGGATGATGTCCGGCGTGAAGTGGCTTCGCACCGAGGTCATGTAGACATGGACGTTCTTACCCTCACGCTCGATGCGCTCTTCCTTGGCCTTGACGGCGTTCGGGGACGGCGCGTCGGTCACGACGTCGTAACCAGCAGGCTTGTACACATCGACCGGATTGATTTTGTCGGCCTTGATCATCTGCGCGTAGTGCGGCTCACCGAGCGGAAGCGGCATGTCGTAGATGAGCTGCATCGGCTCACTGTTGATGTTGATCAGCTGGAAGTTCTGCGGAAGCAGAGGCCCAACCTTGTTGAAGCGGTCGAGCGCCCACTTGTCCATGGCGATCAAGTACCCGCCATCTGGGCTGACCGTGTCGCCCTCAGCCGCCACGATGTGGCCGACGTTGTAGTGAACCTTGATCTTCTCGATGAGCTTGAGGTCCTTGAGCGACCACTTGGCGACCGTCGACTCGATGAAGACCGAGGTGTAGGCGTTGCCCTTGTCGTCAAACTGCGTGTGGAGCGGCCCTAGGCCGATCTCGACCTGGCCTCGGATGCTGTCCTCGAACGGAAGGATGGGGACGCCGTACTGGTCCTTGCCAGCGTACTTCTTCGCGTCGATGAGGGCCTTGATCTTCGCGAACTCGTAAACCGTGCCGTGCGTATCGAGCTTGCCGGAGACGACGAGCTCCTTGCCATCCGGGGTCACGTCCATTCCGTGGGGGCTCTTGGGCTCGCCGAGGAGGTGCAACAGGCCCTCTTCATTGCTCGTCTCGAGGGTGATCACGTCCATGCCGGCGATCTTCGTGGTCTTGCCAGCCTTGTACACCGCCTCTGCGGCCTTGAGATTGATGATGTGCATGTAGTCCATGTCGTTCTGGGATGCGCCAGACTCCATGGGTGGACGGCCTTCCAGTGTTCCACCGTAGGACATCTCGGTGTTGAACGAGTTGATGAACACCCATCCTTCGCTCGCAAGCTTGCCGGCGTCTGCGAGGTCCTGCATGTAGGGCGGGAGCTCCATCGCGAAGGAGTTCGACGGGTCGATCTTGCCTTTCTCGCGATCGAACTTCCAGAAGATCACCGCGCCGCGGTACTTCTCTTGGTAGTCCTCGATCGGCGCATAGCCGCCACCGAGCGGCGCCGGGTATTGGCTCGATTCGATCACGTACTCGGTGTTCGGTGTGACGAAGGTCGCGCCGTGATCGCTCTGAATCAGCTGCGAAGTGACGATCTGCTTGGTGACAAAGTCGTGAAGATCAACAACCGCAATGCGCGCGTTGGCCTTGTCGTTCACGAAGACGAACTTGCCGTCGTAGTCACCCGCGGTCTCGGAGAGCGCCGGATGGTGCATGTCGCCCCAGGTCATCTCCTTGCCGAAACGGCTGCCCATTGCGAGCACTTGGCCGCTCTGGTCGCCGTAGCCGTAGCCCTGCCAGGGCTCGGGCGTGAAGACGCCGACGTACTTCAGGATACGCATCGACGGAACGCCAATGACGATCATGTTGCCGCCGTGACCACCCGACGCGAACGTCAGGTAGGTGTCCTTCTTGCCGGTGGGCGTGTAGGTCTGAAGCGCTGCGCTCACATCGGCTTCGGTCAGCCCTCGCTGCTTCATTAAATCAGCGGTCGAGCTCGCCGGCGCCTGCGACACCTGCGCTGCCTGCTGCGGGCCGCATCCAATGCTTGCCATCACAGTCATCACGACCGCGATATTAGATGCGCTAAGCGCACCAATCCTCGTAAACCTCATCTGAACTCCTCACTTCCCTCAGCGAAAGGGAAAATCTCCACGTCACTTCCCTCAGCGAAAGGGAAGATCTCCAAACTTTTCTTGTCTCGCTTCCCCCAGTGATGGGGAGAATTTCGCGCCACGGCGCGGTGCAATAAGTAAGTCAGCTACTTGGCAAGATCGCGAATCAGCTTGACCAGCTCTGCGACCACTTCGGGCTTCGCGTCGAGATCTGGATTGGGGGGCATCGTCGCCGCCTTACCGACCGCGAGGCCCCCGAAGACGATGATCTTTTTGAGGTGGTCATCGGTGACCGACGCCTGCCACTCGGCCAACGTGAAATCGCGGGGCTTTGGGTCGAGCGCGGCCGAGCCGTCTCCGTCACCCTTGCCGCTCATGCCGTGGCAAACCGTGCATCGATTCTCGTAAATGGCCGCCGCGTCCGCGACCGGATCCGCGGCCGGTTCTGCGGCCGGCGTCGGGGCAGGGGCGGGTTCTGCGGCCTTGGGCTCAGCTGGAGCGGTGTCCTTCGAGGTGCACCCCGAGACGCCGATGATCAATCCGATGAGCAACCCAATCCATCTTGCGCGCATAAACCCTCCTGGTTCGGGCGGAGTCTAGGCTCACCAGCATGGGGGGCAAGCTATTTTCGGGAGAGAAAAACCACGCCAAGATTGCGTAAGGCGCAGGTTTTGCGCACCGCATCAAAAGCTGGTTTTTCGAGTTCCAGACGCGAAATTGTGTGTCTATACTTCGCACGCGCTGGGAGGCGCTTCCTAATAGGGGAGGATGTAATGAGAAGTTTCGTGAGAATTACAGTCATCGGTGGGCTTCTTTGTGGGCTCCTCGTCCTTGGATGCGAGAAGCAGGAGGCGGCACCCGCTGAGGAAGTGGTCGCTGAGGAGGTGGTTGTAGTAGAGGCCTCGAACGTCCCTCCGCTGCACGAGAACAACATCGTTAGTATTGCGGTCGGCTCGAAGGATCACACGACGCTGGTCGTGGCGCTCAAGGCTGCAGACTATGTCACTTCGGTTGCGGCTTCGGGCCCACTCACCGTATTTGCTCCGACCAACGCGGCGTTCGACAAGTTGCCTGAAGGCACGGTGGAGGATCTGCTCAAGCCAGAGAACGTCGACACGCTCCGGACCATCCTGAAGTACCACGTCACCACGTCGGCGATTCAGCCGGAGTGGCTCAAAGACGGACAGCTCATCTGGATGGCCAACGGTGGGAAAACCACGGCGCACCTGAAGGACGGCAAGTTCACTTCGGTCAACGACGCAAAGATCATTGCGCAGATCCCGGCCGAGAACGGCATGCTGTACATCATCGACACGGTTCTGCTGCCGCCGGAAAAGTAAGGTTGCCCCCATGACGCACTACTTCGCGTGGCCTCTTTCCCGAGCGCTGCGGGTAGTCGCGTTTCTGGTGACGATAGCGCCGCTGTCTGGTTGTACGGACAGCGGCGTTTCCAATGAACCCGCGGATGCAGGCGTGGATGCTGGCGACGGCGGGAATCAAGAACCCGTCGAAGAGGGCACGTACTTCATTCGTGATGACGACGGCCGCGTCGTGATCCTGCGCGGCATGAACATCATGAGCTCGTCGAAGGGGCACCCCGAGCGCCTTCCCGACTTGGCAGAGGAAGACGTGGAGCGATACGCGCGGCAGTGGGGCTTCAACGTCGTGCGCTATCTGATCTTCTGGGATGCCGTCGAGCCTTCGCCCGGCGAGTACGACACGGCTTATTTCGACAAGACCGAAGAGCGCCTCGACTGGTTTGCCGCAAACGGCGTCCACGTCATCCTCGACATGCATCAAGACGTGTATGCCGCGCGTTTTTGCTGCGATGGCGCGCCTGAATGGGCGATCGAAGACGACGACCTGCCCTTTGAGCAGCACCCGGTTTGGTCGTTCAACTACTTCGCGCCCGCGGTCCGGGCCGCCTTCGACAACTTCTTCGAGTACCCGGGCGAGCACAGCCACCTACAAGACCACTTCGCCGACGCATGGGGTGCGGTGGTCGCACGCTTCAAAGATCACCCCGCGGTCCTCGGCTACGACATCCTGAACGAGCCTTCGCCTGGGTCTGCCTACGACGTGAACGACATCACCCACACCCCGCCTGACGGAGAAGCCGCGGAGTTCGATCGGACGCTCTTCACCGCGTTCTACGAGCGAATGATCGCGGCGATTCGCCAAGTGGATCAGGACGGCTGGATCTTCTACGAGCCGCGCGTC
>JAFDAJ010000102.1 GCA_019313915.1 Deltaproteobacteria bacterium | reverse complement strand
GCTCCACGTTTTGCGGGCTATGGAGGCGCGTGCTACTCGACGCAACGCGACGCCATGACTGCAGCGCCTCCGCATAGAAACCGCACCATGCGGGTGCTCAACCGCGTGGGCCCCGTGTTGGCCCCCCGATGGCCGTCGCTGGACCCCGACAACATCGTTCGCGCTGCGGCACGCGCAGCCAAGTCCGACCACTTCGGCGATGAGAGCTTTCGTGATGCGCTTCCCGTGCTCTTCGACGCCGTCGCGCGTGAAGCAGATCTGACTTGGCTTGGGCGGCTGATGTGCCGTCAGTCGTTGCTCGGGTTTCTTCAGAATCGGTTCAGCATCTACCGGCACCGCGCAGCTCACCCCGAGGTTGCGGGCGTGCCAATCGAGCGGCCACTCTTCATCGTCGGATTTCCACGGACCGGGACGACGATTCTCTTCAATCTCCTCGCCCAGGACCCTGCGAACCGGGTGCCTCTCGGCTGGGAGGTGCAGTTTCCCGATCCGCCACCGCAAAGCGCCACGTTCGCGACGGACCCACGCATTGCCAAGGGTCGCACGTACTTTGGTCACATGGACACGATGGCCCCATCGCTGGCTTCCATACACGAAGTTGGCGCGGACCTCCCGCAAGAGTGCATGCCGATCCTGGCGCAGTCCATGCTCGGACCCCAGTTCAACGTGACCTTCAACGTCCCGAGCTATCAGGCATGGACGGACGAGCAGAGCGATGCCCCGGCATACACCTATCACCGGCATTTCCTCGAGCACCTGCAAAGCAAGCACATGAAAGATCGCTGGGTGCTCAAGAGCCCCGTGCACCTGCGCTCGCTCGATGCGCTCCTCACCGAGTATCCGGACGCTCGAATCATGTTTACACACCGTGATCCTGCGAAGACCGTTCCCTCGCTTGCAAGTCTCATCTACGTGATTCGTGGCTTGGCGAGCGATTCGGTCGATCCGCACGCGCTCGGGCAGCAGCAGCTGCAATGGTGGGCGGATTCGCTCGACGCCGCGATGGCCGCGCGCGAAAAGCACAGCGAGAAGTCCGATCAGTTCATGGACATCCAGTTCGACGAGGTCGTTGCCGATCCCGTCGCGGCCGTCGGCCGCGCCTACGAGCGCTTCGACATTCCCTGGTCCGCGGACATCGAAGGCCGCATGCGCTCATTTCTGGCGAACAATCCGCGCGGCAAGCATGGTGCGCACCGTTACGAAATCGAGGACTTCGGCATGAGCCTCGGTCAGATCCGCGAGCGCTTCGAGAGCTACTGCAGCGCGTACAGTATCCCGCTCGCGCTCTAGCTAGTGGAGCGCATCGAAGTCGCGCATCCTCAGCACTAGTTGCGTGCGCGTTTGGACGTCCAGCTTTCGCATGGCGCTGCGGAGCACCATCGAGACTCGGGACGTCGAGAGGCCCAGCCGATAGGCGATCATCTTGTTGGTTTGACCCAACACTGCGTATGCCACGACCTGGCTTTCGCGCTCGCTAAGCCCGCGCGGGTCGCTGACATCGGGGGAGTTTGGGAGGGCCAGCACGAAGCGTCTGCGGTCCGTGTCGAACCAGTCCACCAGCGACCATCGACCCCGCACGAGCGCCTTCCAAATTTCGAGCGCCTTTTCGGGATCAGTGTCGCGCATCTTGCCGCGCGCACGATCCACTGCAACGGCTGCGTCGCGGAGCTTCGTCGTGGCGGTGCGCTGCTTGGCTTGCCCGACCGCTTCTGTGAGGCGGAAGCCATTGGCATCGAAGATGGCCTCGGCGTCGTACGGGAGATCGGTGCACGGTTCTTCGCCTGCCTCATACGTGGAGACCGCTTGCCGCAAACGATGCCCGGCGTCCAGGTGTGCGGCTAGCATCTCCCACCGCTGTGCGTCGTGGGCGCTCAGCGTGGTCACTTCCGTGAAGGTGAGTAGATCTTTGCAGTAGTCTACGTGGGACGTGTAGTGGGCGATCTGCTCGAGGCTAACGTCGTCCTCCCCGGACACGGTGCCTGCACGCCCGGGACGGACTTGCTGTCGGAGCACTTCAGGAGGTGTCGTTGCCAGGGCGCGGGTGTGCCGTTCCGCGAAGTTCTTCGGGCCCGAAGCAACGTGGACATCGAGAAGTTGGAACGGTCCGCCGTCAGGCGGGCAGCCATACCGCATGCCTGCAACCCCGAGCCCGTGCTCGAGCACCGGCAACCCCCGCTCCAGCATGGTTGGAAGCCACTCTTCGTCGCTGAGCTCGAGGTCGTACGCCGCCTCGGTGAAGTCGATAATGGCCGAGCCTATGCGGTCCATAGCGTCACATGACCTCTTTTGCGTCGGCGGGTAGGGCGCCTACCTTTGTCCACACGCATACAATCAGGATCCGCGGGATCCTCGCCTCGGTCCATACGTAATTCTTTACCACAAGTAAACTTGTGAGAACGGAAATTTTCAATCCTGAAGAAAGGCCGGGGCTAGTGCAGTGCCTGGAATTCCCGGATCGTCCTCACCAGGTGTGCCCGGGTTCGGAAGCCCAGCTTCTTCATGGCACTGCGCAGAAGCAAAGACACGCGGGACGTCGAGAGGCCCAAGCGATAGGCGATGATCTTGTTGGTGTCGCCGAGCATCGCGTACCCGACGACCTGGTTCTCGCGCTCCGTGAGCCCGCGAGGGTCGGTGACGTGGGGTGGGTTCGGAATCGCCAGCACGAAGCGCCGGCCATCCGTGTCGAACCAATCGACCAGCGACCAGCGGCCCCAAACCAGGGCCTTCCAAGTTTTGAGTGCCTTTTCGGGATCGGTTTCACGCAACTTGCCACGCGCCCGGTCCAACGCGACGGCCCCCTCGCGGAGCTTCGTCGCGGCCGTGCGCTCTTTCGCTTGCCCAACCGCTTCGGCGAGACGGAGGCCATTCGCATCGAAGATAGCCTCCCCGTCGAACGGGAGATCGGTGCACGGTTCGTGGTCGGCCTCATGGGCGGAGAGCGCTTGCCGCAACCGGTGCCCGGCGTCCAGGTGTGCGGCCAGCATCTGCCACCGCTCCGCGGCGCGACCGGTCAGGATGGTCTTCTCGTGGAGCGGCGCGACGATAGCTGCACCGGCGCCCTTGCAATCGACCGTCGTGATCCCCAGCACGTCCTTGCAGTAGCTGACGTGCGAGGTGTACAGCTCGAGCGCTTCCGGATGACTCCTGGTGCTCATGGACATCGTGGTGGCTTGCCCCGGCCGCGCTTGCTCGCGGATCATTTCGAGGGGAGTGTCGGCGATTGCAGCCGAATGCAGCTCCGGAAAATCTTCGGGACCCGAGGCTACGTGGATTCGGAGGAGACGCACGGGTCCGCCATCCGGAGGACGGCCGTACTCGATCCCTGCCACCCCCAGCCCATGCTCGAGCACCGGTAGGCCCCGCTTCAGAACCGTGGGAAGCCAGTCCTCGTTGCTGAGCTCGAGATCGTACACGGCCTCAGTGAAGTCGATGATGGCCGATGCTACGTCGTCCACGTCCTAGCGCCCTTCTCCCCGCGCGGGCGCCACCCACCTTGATCCGCACGCACTTTCCAAGGATTCCGGTAACGGACGCAGTGGTCCATACGTAATTCTTCACAGCAAGGAAGGTCGTGAAGATGCAAACTTCCGCCGACACTGCTGTTCTGCACCACCTGGGCGCTGATGGAAATCCTATGCCGCGCTCTCGGGAATCCCGCGCATCTTCTCGACGAGTTGCGGCTGCGTTTTCACGCCGAGCTTACGCATCGCGTCGTTGAGTAGGCGGGAGACGTACGACGGGGATAGCCCGAGGCGGTAGCTAATCATTTTGCTGGCCTCTCCGTGAGAGGCGTAGGTCGCGACCTGCGCCTCGAGCTCGCTGAGACCTCGCGGGTCCGCGATGCGGGGTGCGTTCGGCCTGGCGAGCACGAACCGGCGGCCGTCCGTGTCGAACCAGTCGACCAAGGTCCATCGTCCCCGGACCAGCCCTTCCCATAGCCGGAGCGCTTCTTCGGGATCGCGGTTTCGAAGCGGTCCACGGGCTTTATCGACGAGGCGCGCCGCCTCACGAATGCTTGTCGCGGCTTCCGTCCCTTGCGCGTCCCCTGTTGCTTCGGCGACCACGAACCGCGCGGGGTCGACCAGCGCCTCGGCGTTGAGCGGCATATCCGTCATCGGCACACCCGGGGCGGTGCTTTGCCCGTCCAAGCTCCTTCTCAGCCGATGCCCGGCGGCAAGGTGAGCCTCGATCATCTGCCAGCGCCACCTTTGCTTGGGGTCCAGCTCGATCAGCTCCGGCGAAGGGATGCTGATGTTTACTCCCCGGTGGTCCGGATCCACTGCCGTGAGCGAGAGCATGTCCTTGCAGCCGACGTTCCTGGTGAGCGCCTCGTAAGCTTGCGGCCATTGGTTCCGTGTCTCCGATAAAACGACGACTCTCCCGAGGGAGGCCGCACTGGCGATCTTCACTACATCCGGGCCCACTTCCTGCGCCGCGCGCATGATTTGGACCGGGAGCTCCTCCGCGCCTTCTGCCGCCTGCACCTGCGTGACGATCGGCACCCCTTGCTCGGACGCACCGGAGCCGATCGCACCGTAGTACCCCATGCCGAAGTCCAGGAGCGGCTCTCCGGCCCGCAGCACGTTGGGAAGCCATTCCGCCGGCGGAAGCTCGAGATTGTACGCCGCCTCGACGAGATCGATCGCCGCGGCTCGGTTACGGTCCATCGCGCCCAGCGTAGCTGGCGGGTGGACGAGCAGGCAAGGCGGAGCGGGAGACGGGATTCGAACCCGCGACAGCTTGCTTGGGAAGCAAGAACTCTACCACTGAGTTACTCCCGCAAAGAGGTACAACGATTAGCCTTGGTTGTCCGGACCGTCAAGCGAGGGCTCCAGAGCAAGGAGCCCTCGACGTGTGCGGCTGGTCTACCGAGTGTGGACCAGTGGCAAACCATTCGTGCCCACCGGAAGGTAGACCGTCGTGTGGTTCGGCGCGTTTGCGATCGTCCACTGGGCTTGGATCGCTTCGTGCTGCAAGTAGTTCAACCAGCCTTACGCGAAGGGGCTCAAAGTCGTACAAGGAGACTAATGCGACCGCGTGGGCGCTTCGGGCTTGGCCTGGCTTTGGGATTGTGCGCGTGGACCGCTTCGGTCGGGGCGCAGGATCTCGTCGCGCCCCGGGTGAAGTCGCTTCCTGGAGTAGAGGTGCCCGCAGGCGTCGATATGCCCGAATCGGGTGTCGTTCAGGTGCTGGTGCGCATCGATCCGGACGGGACGGGCGTGGTCGAGCAGTGCGATGCCGGGCGCGCGCTTTGCGACGTCGTCATCGAAGGGATCTCTCGGGCCGAGTTCGCGCCAGCGACTCGCGATGGGAACCCCGTGCCGTCGCAAGTGAGGGTGGACCTGCGGGTCCGGCAACCCCCTCCCGATGAGACCGCCGAGCCCGCGCCTCCCGAGATCGTGCTGGAGCCTGCCGGCGCTCGCGTCGAGAAGGAGCTGGTCTTTTCTGAGATCGCCGAGGTGGACGCGCGCGGACAGGCGCCGATCAAGCTCGAGCTGGAGGGGATTCGCAACATCCCGGGCACGTTTGGGGAGCCGTTTCGGACGCTCGAGCTCATGCCCGGCGTGGTGCCGGTGGCCAATGGTCAGCCCTATGGCTACGTCCGCGGTGCTCCGCCGTCGGGCACACAATACATCTATGACGACATTCCGATTCCATTGCTTTTCCACTCCGCGCTCGGACCTGCGACGATTCACTCCGGGTTGATCGGTGGCATCAGCTTGTACTCGGGCGCCCCGCCCGCCCGATACGGACGGTTCATCGGCGGCGTCATGGCGGGCACAGCCCGCAGAATTCCCAATGACCGCGTACATGGAGAGGCCGAGCTGCGGGCCATCGATGCGTCCGCCCTGCTCAACGTGCCGATGCCCAAGGAGGGCTCGATGACGTTCGCCGGCCGCTACGGCTTTCCCAACCTCGTGTTGGGCGCGGTCGATGTCGACGCTGACGTCGAGTACTGGGACTACCAGTACCGTACAGGCATGGCGATGAGCTCCCGCTCGCGTTTCGAGCTGGTGGCGTTCGGCGGCCGCGACAGTTCCGCATTCGACGCTAGCGACCCCAGGAATCGGCTCGCGTTCGATCTTCAGTTCCATCGAGTCGAGGCGCGCTTCATCGGGAAGGTCAAGCGGTGGAATCTCGTCGGAACGATGCTCTACGGGTACGATTTTTCCGAGATTGAGGATGGGTCTGCAAGCGCGGTCGCCGACGCGGGGGCGAACATCCACCGCATTGGGCCAAGGTTTTGGGCCATCTATGGGGCACCCAAAATTCAACTCCGCATTGGTGGGGATGCTTCGGCTCTCTTCGGTGCCGCACAATGCACTCGAGGTATCCAGAACGTCGCGGCGCCCTGCGACCCAGACTTCGCGGGACAAGATCGCCGCCTGTTCGGTGGCGTGTTCGCCGATGCAAACCTCACACCGCTTCCATGGCTGGACCTTTCTCTCGGCGTCCGCGCGGACGTTTGGAATACGAGTGGCCATCGAGACGCCAGTGTCAGTCCTCGCGCGCGAGCAACATTCCACGCGCACGATATCGCCGACATCTTCGTCGGATGGGGTCTCGGGTCTATGCCCGCGACATTCGCGATCCCTTTGCCGGGGCTCGGCGACGTTCCGCTCGAGCCAGGGCTTCAGCGCGCAAACCAGACCGAGGGTGGCGTCCGATTTTTTCTTCCCCACGACCTCACGCTCGAAACGCGGGGCTACCTCAACCTGTTTCGCGACCTTCGATTCCTAGACATCTTCACGAATCCCGAGATTACCGAAGATCCCGTTCGAGGCCCCATTCCAGTCGGGTTCATCGACGACTCTGCCGATGGAAAGAGCTACGGCTTCGAGTTCCTGCTTCAACGTCCCTTCGACGTCGGGTTCTCGACCTTGGTGAGTTACACGCTCGGCTTCAGCGACCTGACAGCGACGGCGTTACTGCTCAACATGCCGTCACAATCGTTCGACTACACCCCCTCGTACGATGTGCGGCACGTTCTGAACGCTGTGCTTGCCTGGCAGGCGAAGTTCGGCCTCATCATCGGTGCGCGACTGCTCGCGAGGTCAGGCCGGGCGGAAGGCTGGCTCTGGCTCGACCCGGCAGGAGTGATTCGGCAGTACGTCCAGCGGGTTCCATGGTTCGTACGGCTGGATGCGCAGGTCGCCTACGAATGGGCGCAGCCGGGGCGTCGCATGCGGATTTCCCTCGAGTGGATCAACATCACCCAAGCGCGCGACGCGCAAGAGATCGACTCCACGAACCCCGCCGCGCCCTTCGCGTGCCAGATACGCTGGGGAGAACCGTCGCAGCCGTGTCCGATCAGGTTCACCGGTGCGATCTGGTTTCCCAACCTCTCGTTTCGCGCGGTGTTCTAGCGCCCGATGCCCGACCAGTGCGTGGGGTCGAGCGCGCCGCCCGCGGGTTTCACGTCGACCAAGAACCCAGTGAGGTGCGCCATGCCGGAGACCTTTTCGAGCTTGTCCGGGCCGTCCGCGGCGAGCAGGTTGACGTTGACGCCCGTGGTCTGGCTAGCCACCCCCATCTTGCTGTCCTGGTGGCCCCAACCGTGAGGTAAGGCGACGGTGCCGGGCATCAGCTCGGAGAGGAGCTTCACCGGAACTCGGACGGTCGCAGTTTCAGTCGACACGTCCGCGAGCTCGCCCTCTTGGAGTCCAGCCCGCCTCGCATCGTCGGGGTGCATGTAGAGGTGGTTCGTCGCGCGATCGCCGGAAACGAACTCCTCGATGTTGTGCGTCCAGGAGTTGTGTGTGGTGATGGCCCTCTTGGTAATCAGCTTGAGTCTATCCTTCGTTCGCAGCTCGAGTTGGAAATCGGACTCGAGCTTTTCCGTTTGCTTCACAAAGACGTCAGGCGCGAGATGAACCTTGCGGTCGTCGTGAACGACACGCTTTCCGAGGAAGCTACCCGGGTCGTGCTGCGGACGGAGGCGGCCGTGCTTTTCCTCGAGCAGCTTCTTGAACCCGCCTTGCTTCGTGGCGCGCAGGAGACCCGAGAGCAGAAGCTCTTGCGGGATCGACGGCTGTTTCCCGCGGCGTCCAATCGAATTCAGAGCTTTGGATGCCTCGAAGATATGCTGGGCGGCGGCCGAGCCCCATAGATTGACGCCACTTGCTCTGGCGATGTCGACGTAGATCGTCGCCTCATCCCGCTGCTCGCCTTGGGGGGGCACAACGGCGCGGGTGGCTTGTAGGTACGGCTTGGACTGAAGCCCCAACATGAGGGGAAACACGAATGGCAGATCCGGACGTTGGAATGGCGATGTGCACGGGAGGACATGCGTCGCGACCGATGCGGTTTCGCTCGGCTGGATGTCGAGAACGACGAGCAGCTCGAGCTCTTTGAACGCCTCGCGTAAGCGCTCCGAGTTCGCCATCGTGATCAGCGGGTTTCCACCGGTGACAAACAGCGCCTTGATTTGCCCGTCACCTGGGGTGAGGATCTCGTCGGCGAGGATGCCGCCTGGCATGGAGTCGTTGACCGACGGGAACTTGCCGATGCGACTCTCGTTGTCGTGCAACAGCGTGCCGGTCTTCTTACCAAACGCGGGAAAGTCGATGACCCCGGTGCTGACGAGTGTGCCGCCCCGACGGTCGAGGTTTCCCGAGATCGCGTTAATGCACTCTTGCAACCAAAACGCGAGCGAGCCATTGGTGCCCATGTTCACTCCGGTTGAGCAATAGAGCGCAGCACCGTCGGCTTCGTTGTATGTGCGAACCATTTCGCGGATTGTTTCCGCGGGGATACGCGTCACTTCGGCGGTGCGTTCGGGAGGCCATGCTTCGGCAACGCGGCAGACCTCGTCGAAGCCCGTCATGAATCGGTCGATACGCGCGCGGTCGACCGTAGACGTCGCCAGGAGCTCGTGCAGGAAAGAAAGGTAGAAGAAGACGTCGGTGTTGGGACGAATGAAGACGTGTTCGCCTGCGACTTTGGCCGTCTCAGTGCGACGGGGGTCGACGATGAAAATCTTCGCGCCGCGTGCCTCGACCTCTTTGAGGCGCCGAATCGGATTCGACACCTGCAAGAAGCTCCACTTGGAGATTGCGGGGTTGGCGCCGACGATGATCAGACACTCCAGCTCGTCGAGGTCGGGGAAGGGCTGTGTGAACGGAAACCCGTAGAGCTGGCGCGCGACCGCAAACTTGTTCGCGCAGTCCTGCGTGGCCGAAGAGAACATGCTGGCCGAGCCGACACCTTGCATGAATCCCTGCGCGAAGACCGGGTGCAGCACCCCGAACCCGGCCGCAGTACCGACGTACATCGCGATGCTATCGCGACCGTGGTTGTCGATCAGCTCGCGCACCTTGCCGCCGATGCTGCCGAGTGCATCGTCCCAACTCACACGCTGTAGGCTTCCGTCGATGCGCTGCATGGGGTACAGCAGGCGGTCGGGCGTGTCGTAAATCAGATGTTGTTTGAGCCCCTTGAGGCAAGCGTACCCGCGCGTCGCTACGTGGTCGTCGTCGGGCTTGATGTCGACGATTTGATCGCCATCGACCGTGACCTCGAGCCCACAAAGGGCCTCGCAAATTCGGCAAAATGTCTGCACTGTCTCAGCCATGACTGACTGAGTCTATACGGCCTAGTCCTCGTGGATCAACTCGTCGAAGGCGCGATTCACATCGTCCATCGATTCCATGAGCAGCTCATCGGCGTTGTCACCGGAAGGCCCGCCGAGGCGCTGCAACCGTTGGCCGACTTCGCGGTACTGCGGCTCTCGCTGGAAAACGAATTCGTAATGCAGGCGCGCTTGGTCTGTCAGACCACTGATCTCGCAGGCCATGGCGAGCTCGTAGTGCAGGCCCACGGCTTCTCTAGGCGTCTTCTCAGGGCTCTCGAGACCGGACTGGAAGGCTTCGATCGCGTCGCGCGGCTGGCCCTCTTCCAAGTAGATGAGGCCGATCATCGTCCAGCACAGGCAGCGGCGCCGTGGGTCCCCCATCGCCACTTGGAATTCACGGCGTGCGTCCGGGAACAAGCCCATCTCTTTGTAAGCGATCCCGAGATCGAAGTGCGTATCGCTGTCGTCGTCGCTCACCTGTTCTGCGACGCCGGCCTTGAACTGTTCGAAGACCGTCTCCACGTCGATCATCTCGGCGCCTTCGTCGATCGGCGCGATCTCTGCGACTTCCGCTAGCTCCTCTGCGAGCTTCTCTGCGAAGTCGAAACCCTCGTCCCCGGGTGCGAGCTCTTGGTATTCGAGCTCCATCTCGGGCGGGTCTGACGCCATGGCGGCGGGTATGGACGACGGCTCCGGCTGAATCAGCGGCTGCGCGACGGCGGATACGCCGGAGGAAGCCATCGCGAGCTCCTCGACTTCGCGTGCCTTCTCCAACACGAGCGGATGGTCCGGCAGAGTGAGTTGAAGCTCGCTGACAATCGCGCGCGCTTGCGTGAATAGACCGTCGACCAAGTATGAATCGGCGAGCTCGAGCGTTCGTTCCATCAGGCTCGGTGCGAGCGCGGCGGTGGCGGGCGCAACCTGGGTGCTAACCAGCGGTAGCGCGAGGAACTCCGGATAGGTCATCGGTCCCAGCGCGCGGATCGGGATGACCCGCGCACCCGTGGGTGGCCGTGGCGCAGGTGGCACCGAGGGGTACGATTCCTCGACTTCGACGGTCGCTTCGGAAATGGCGGGTAGAGAGCCGGAGACGGTGCCTGCCTCCTCGATGTCCTCCTCGACGTACATGATGCCCGACGCGCCGCTCAAGTCTGAAGCGCTGCTCAGCGAGGGCGAGTTCACAGGCGAGGTTCCGCTCAGTTGTGAGCTGCCGAGCTGCGCGGTGGAAACCGAGCCCGTCGACCCGGCTGGTTGACGCACTGTGCCAGGCGGCATGTAGTGCTGCCCCGAGGCCGAAGCGGTCTTTTGGAGGGCCGCTTGCGCCTCTTCGTCGTTGGGGTTGAGCTCCAGGATGCGGCGCAGCGCGCTCATGCGTTCCTGCGGGCGTTGCGCCTCACGGTGAAGGCGGGCGACTTCGCGATACACGCTGATTGCCTTGTCGGTCTGCGAGAGCATCAAGAACGCTTCGGCGAGCAGTGACAGGGTCGAGACGTCGCGCGGGTCGGCCTTGAAGCAGATTTGCAGCTTGGCGAGTGCTCGCTTTGGATCGCGGCGTGCGATGTACGTCTCGGCGAGCTCCTTCGCCACGCGAACGTCGTTGCCGCGGTGGTACAAGAGGCGCTCTGCGACCTTGACGTAGTCGTCGAGACGCCCCTGATCCCGCAGGAGCAATGCGCCTTGTTCGAACTCGTCTGCCGCCTCCTGCGTACGCCCGGCGCGCGACAGCGCCTCCGCGTACTTGATGCGCACTGGAATGTGCTCGGGATCGAGCTCGACCATCTTGCCGAGCATCGCCAGCGCTCGATCGGTGTCTCCAGCGCGCATGAATCCGTTCGAGACATCCTCGAACACAGTCATCGCGTCGCTGATCAATTGAAGCTGCTCGTACATTTCGCCGAGCCGCACCTGTGCTTCCAGCCGCGACGGGTCGAGTTTTAGGATTTGTTTGTAGACGGCGATCGCCTTGAGAAAGAACCCCTGCTGCGCGTAGTGGCCCGCGACGTTTTCGTACGTCTCGATCGCCGTGCCGCGGTCGCCCTTGCGCACGTACAAGTCGCCGATCTTCAGCAGGGAACGAACGTCCCGCTTGTCCGCGTCGACCAGCTTCTTGTACTGGGCGATCGCCTTGTCGTACTGGCCACGCGACTGGTACTTCCGCGCCGCGTCCAGAACCTTATTCCTGTTGATAGCCAAAGCCCCTGCTAAGCCCCCATGCGTTCAGTGCACCCACAGCCCTTCCTCGAATGCCGGGTGCGCGAGGATCCTCTGATGCAGGGGAATGTTGGTGCGAATGCCCTCGATAATGGTCTCGCTCAGCGCGCGCCGCATCTTGGCAATCGCTTGCGCACGTGTCGGTGCATGTACGATGAGCTTGGCGATCAAGGGGTCATAATGCGGCGGAACGTGACCCCCGCCGTACACCCCGCTATCGACACGGACGCCGGTGCCACCTGCCATGTGCAGCTCGGTGATCTTCCCGGGAGAGGGCGCGAAAGTCACTGGGTCTTCGGCGTTGATGCGGCATTCGATCGCGTGACCGCGCGGCGAGAGGGGGTGTTCAGGTAGCTCGAGCGGCTGGCCGTCTGCGATGCGAATTTGCTCTGCGACCAAGTCGAGTCCCATGACGAGCTCGGTAACCGGGTGTTCGACCTGGATACGCGGATTCATCTCGAGGAACGTCAGCTCGCCCCGCTCGTCGAGCAAGAACTCGAGCGTTCCGGCCGAGAGGTAACCGACGTCGCTCATGGCGCGCCGGATGGTAGCCGACATGTCGCGCCGTTGCTCGTCGGACATAGCTACGCTCGGTGCTTCCTCGAGGATCTTCTGATGGCGGCGCTGGATCGAACACTCGCGCTCCCCGAGCACGTGAATGTTGCCGTGCTTGTCGCCGAGGATCTGGAACTCGATGTGCCGTGGGCGTTCGATGAATTTCTCGAAATAGAGGGCATCGCTGCCAAACGCGGCGCGCGACTCTGCGCGTGCCGTCTCGAAAATGGCGCGCACCTCTTCTCTTGATTGCAGGATGTGCATTCCGCGGCCGCCGCCGCCGCCCGAGGCTTTCAGCAGCACGGGGAAGCCGAGCGACTCGGCCTTCTTGACGGCGTCTTCGACATCCTGAATCAGCTCGGTGCCTTCGATGATTGAAAGCCCAAGAGATTTAGCCAGCGCGCGAGCACTGACTTTGTCGCCCCACTGCCGCATCTGCTCGGGGAGCGGCCCGACGAACTCCAGCCCGCACTGCGCGCAGGTTTCCGCAAACTCGGGGTTCTCCGACAGAAAGCCGTAACCAGGATGCACTGCATCGGCGCGAGTGACCTCCGCGGCCGCGATGATCGCCGGAATGTGGAGGTAGCTGCGGGCAGGGTCGGCGGGGCCGATACAGATCGCTTCGTCGGCTAACCGAGTATGCAACGCATCGGCATCGATCTCGCTATGCACCGCCACTGTGCGCAGGCCGCGTTCGCGGCAGGAGCGAATCACACGAAGCGCGATCTCACCTCGGTTGGCTATGAGGATTTTCTCGAACACGGCTCAGCTGGTTTCGACTCGAAAGAGCCGGGCGCCGTACTCCACCGGCTTGCCACTCTCGATGAGGATCTCGACGATGGTGCCCGAGACCTCGGATTCGATTTCGTTCATGAGCTTCATGGCTTCGACGATGCAAAGCACTTGGCCCGGCGCGATCGAGTCTCCAACTTCGATGAACGCACTGCTTTCGGGAGACGGTGAGCGGTAGAACGTTCCCACAAACGGCGACGTCACATAGTTGCCGACGTCTTCGGCAGCGGGTGCTTCGCCCGATTGAGTGGTGCTCGCTGCCCCTACGGGCGGCGATGTCACTGCGCCGACGGATGTCACTGCGCCGACGACCGGCGCGGGATCGCGGCGCACTCGGATGCGATCGTCATCGTGCTCGACTTCGATCTCGGTGAGATTGGATTCGTCGAGGAGTCGAATGAGCTCGCGGAGTTGATCGAGGTCCAACTTCATTGTGTTTTCCGGCGGCCAACGATTAGGCAGTAGCGTTCAGATAGTCGATTAGTGCACGAAGGCCAAGCGCGTAGCTGTCCTTTCCGAAGCCAATGACGGAACCAATACACACGGCCGCTGTCACTGACTGATGACGAAACGATTCACGCGCCGGTGTGTTCGAAATGTGTACCTCAACGGTCGGTAGCCCCATGGCAGATATCCCATCGCGCAATGAAACCGACGTGTGCGTCAGGCCACCGGGGTTGATCACGACGCCGTCGAAGGAATCCCGCGCGTCATGGAGCCAATCGATGAGCTGGCCCTCTTGATTGGATTGTCGGCATTCGATCGTGGCGCCCAGGCCTTTAGCCAAGTCCTCCAGGGCCAGCTCGATGTCGTTCAATGTGGTCGCCCCGTACACATCAGGCTCGCGCGTGCCCAGCAGGTTGAGATTGGGCCCGTTGAGCACCAAGACACGTTTCGACGAGGCCGCCATGGCGTCAGAGATTTTCGATCAGCTTGGGTGCGCTGGTCCGAAGCAGGTAACGCGCCTTGCCCACGTTTCCGCCCGGCGCCACCGCCAGGGCGACGAAGTACTCATCGGAGAGCATGCGCACCACGGTCGTCAACCGCTCGGTCTTGATCGAGACTTCCTGGGTTGCTCCGGTGTCGAGCATTTCGGCGGCGCGCTGGACGCCCTTGAGCACGACGCTGTACTCCATCCCGACCGACTCGATGTCGAACGCGCCGTTGCCCGCCGAGTATTGATCGATGGCGATCCCATCGGACGCCATCAGGAGCCCAGCCACTCCGCCATCGGTTCGATCGACGAGGTCTTGCAGTATCTCTTTGAACATTGCTCCTCCGCTCCGCGATCTCCGCACGGACCGGCCTCCCGGTCAAGTATCGCGTTGACGCACGCGCCCCCTACGCTCGGGCGTGGATGAGCTCGACCGTCAAGCCGCCGCCCTTCGTTTTACTGAGCGCAAGACGCAGGCCATGGCGCTTGGCGACGTCGCTTGCGATGTGCAGCCCGAGCCCCATTCCGTGCGGGTGGCGCGTTCGTGCTTCACTTCCACGGAAGGAGGGCTCTACCACACGAGCGCGGTCGCCTTCGGAAATACCCGGGCCGTCATCGATGACTTTTAGGATCCACGCGTCGTCGGTCCCATCGAGGACGACGGCAACGTGCCCTTCAGCTCGATTGTAGCGGATCGCATTCTGTACGACATTGCCGAGTGCTTGTTCCAGCAGAGTGAGGTCGCCGCGAAAGTCGATCGCGCTTTCCGGCACAGCAAAGTCGAGTGCGATCTGCTTCCGGTTCGCGATCGGCCGATGGCGGTCGACCACGCGCTCGACGAGACGATTTAGATCGATCGGATCTCGATGGGCGAGCCCTTCGTTGGCTTCGAGGCGCGCCGCCGCGTTGAGATTGTGCAGCAGAGAGCCCAGGTACTGCGACTCTTCGATACTCGGCATGATGGCCTTCGCGTCGAGCGTTTCGCCCGCTTCGATTCGCTGTTGGAGCGAGACGAGATGGCCCTGCAGCACGCTCAGGGGGAGGATTACGTCGTGGGTCGTGTTGGCTATGTAGTTGCGGAGAGCCTTCTCCCGTTCGCGCAGCGACTCGAGCTGCGCGTGGATCGTTTGGCGGCTTTGCTCGAACGCGTTGCCTAGCTCTGCAATCTCGTCGTGGCCTTCGACGTGAATCGGCCCCTCAGAGCCGCTTCCGAGCTTCCGAACCGATTCGGTGAGCTGCCGCACGCGGCGAACGATCGGGCCCGCGGCAAACAGCGCGACGAGGATCACGACCAGCGCTACGAGAAACGCCGGCATCAGCACCGCGCCGGAAAACCACGGGGGTGGCCCTTTGGCGCGCATCAGCACTACCGCACACGGTCCCTCGTCCCAAGGCATTCGAACCGCGACTTGTGCGCGACGCGGCTCCGCAGAGCGGTACGCGGCGACATCGTTCCCAGTCCTCAGCTGTTGCGCGAGCTCGGGCGGAAAGGTGGGGCTGTCGGGATTTCGGCTCTGAAAGTCCGCGTCGTACGCGAACACTCGATGCGGCGGAAAAGGATGGCCAGGTGGGCCTGGTCGCCTGCGAGCACGTCGCTCTCGTTGCGGGCCCGGCCAGCGCTCCGGGTTGGCCTCGCAACGCTGTCGCCCACCGGACTCCATTCGATGTATCGCAGCCTCCGCGAGTGCGTCCACCCTCAGCCGGGAGTGCCACCGGGATTGAGCCCAGCCCAACAGCACCAGTAACGAAATCGTCGCCAGACCGAGAGTCAACGCCAACCGTGCCCGAAGCTTCATGAGCCTTCTGAGAGGCGGTAGCCGATGCCCCATACGGTTTCGAGCTGTGCGGCGTCGTTCCCGAGCTTGCCCCGAAGCCTCGAGATGTGGACGTCGAGGGTTCGTCGGCTGGCGTCGTGCGCAGGATCGAGCGCGGCTTCGACCAAGGCGTCTCGTGTAACGGCGGAGCCCTTCCGGCGAGCTAGCAGCGCGAGGATTCCGAACTCCACGGGTGTCAGGGAAAGCGTTCCTTCACTGGCTGTGATTTCATGGCGCTCGAGGTCGACCTGAATCGCGCCGACGACCAAGCGTTCGGTGCCCACCAGGTTCGGGCGCCGCAAACAGGCTTGGATTCGCGCGATGAGCTCTTCGGGAAAGAACGGTTTGGTCACGTAGTCATCTGCGCCGAGCTTGAGTCCGCGAATCTTGTCCGCCGTGTCGTCTCGCGCGCTGAGGATCAACACCGGCACCTCCGACTTCACGCGGTAGCGCTTGAGCAGGTCCATGCCGTACGTGCCGGGCAACATCAGGTCCAAGACGATGACCCGGTAGTCGTCGGGGTTGAGTCCGCGCGCCGCGTCGCCGTCTTGGACCCAGTGCGGCTCGAACCCTGCTTGCGAAAGCGTATCCACCACTTGCTGACCAAGGGCGACATCATCTTCCACGAGCAGGATTCGATTGGACACCGGGTGCTCCAGTTACTTCGTGTCTTCGGAGTGACGGCGCTCGAAGCGCTCTTCCATTCGTTCGACTTTGTGTTCTCGCTTCAGCAAGCGAAGCTCGTCGCGCTGCGCACAGGTCAGGTTGGCATAGATTTGATCCTCGGTCGCGAAATGAAGGTCTCTCATGGCGACGAACTTATCCTTTCCCCAAGACATTTCCTTGATCTCCTGACCCCGCGTTGCGGCCTGCTCCATGACAGCACGGACATTGGCTTCCTGCTCCGCGCTGAGGTCGAGCCGTTGCGTCATTTCCGTGAGGTGCTCTTCCATCTTTTCGGGCGACCAGGGCCCCCCTTTTCCGTGAGGGCCTTCGTGCGGTCCTCCGTGGGCAAGCGCGACGCCGCCTACGGCAAGCGCGATGGCGGTCGCGCCACCCGCCAAGGCAGCGATGAGGGTTCCTTTGTTGATGAACTTCATGAGGATTCCTTTCTGGGAGGCTCCGCCCCCTCATCAAGTAAAGGACTGAAACCTTACGCGAGTCTTAACAAGGCCGATTTTTCTGATAGTTTCCGTCCGTGGCCCGATCTTTTCTCGTCCTCGACATCGAAACCGTTCCCGATCCTGACCTGGTTTGGGACGCGGCTATCGGCGGCTTTCCGCCGGCACCGTTTCATCAGGTTGTCGCCCTCGGGGTACTGTGGCTCGACGGCACCTACGAGATCCAGAAGCTCGGCGCCTTCGGGGGCGAGGAAGACGCGCCGCCCGACGAGTCGAAAGTCTTGGAAGAGTTTGCCGACTTCATCGGGAAGCGGCACCCGACGATGGTGACGTTCAACGGGCGCCGATTTGATTTGCCCGTGTTGGCCAACCGCATGCTCAAGCACGGCGTGCAGTTTCCCGCGTACTATGCCGGCCGTAGCGGCGGCCCCGACTATCGTTACCGGTTCAGCGACGAGGGCCACATGGATCTGGCCGACGTCCTCACCGACTACGGCGCAAGCCGCATGCCGAGCCTCACCGCACTTGCGCAGCTCGTCGGCATGCCAGGCAAGATGGACGTCGACGGCTCGAAGGTGCAGAGCATGTTCGAGCACGGCCGCTACACCGAAATCCGCGACTACTGTCTCCACGACGTAGTGCAAACCACGTTCATCTTCCTCCGCACCGAGCTCCTAAGGGGGCGCCTAACCCAAGACGAATACCGGACCCGCGCCCAATCCCTCTGGGACGTCCTAGAACGAGACCCCCGAGTCCTCCCTGTCCTCCAGCAAGCCAACAAATCCCTAGCCCTCCTAACGGACTGAAAAAAGGGGACTGTCCCCTTTTTCCCTGGGTTAAGGGGTTCGTAAGGTTTTGGGGGGTCGGAGTGAGTGAATGCGGGGGCGCCCCGCGACGACTCATGAAAGACGAGGGAATATCATGCGACATCTACTTCACTTTGGGATTTTCGTTTTGGCGTTGGCCGCTGTGACTCAGGCTGATGCTCAGGATCGGCGGCGCGGGGATCGGCATGCGACCGTCGTGATCGCTGCGGGCGGTGGTCCGCGGATGGTTCGGCCGGTTTATGATTCGCGGCGGAGCATGGATAGGCCGTCACGGGCGGTCTACGACGCGCAGCGTGCGTACTTCGATCAGCGGCAAGACCTCGAGCAGATCGTTCGGATTGCCGAGCGTTGGGAGCACGCTGTGGCCAGCCGTGACCGACATGCTCAATGGAAGATCGACCGTCGCCTCGATGCGTGGCTCGAGCGCGAAATCCGTGAGTCCATTCGTGAGCCTCATCACCACCGTTACACGCAACGAATGCGCCTCCTCAGCGACGAGTTGGCGAGGCTCGAACGGAAAAAGAAGCACGGTCACGGTTACGATGGTCGCGGTTACGATGGCCGCGGCTACGAGAGGCGTGGTTACGAGGGGCGCGGCCACCGTGGCTACTACCGGAACAAAGCCCGGATTCTCGACGAGCTCGTGATGCTGTCCGAACGGCAGGTGCAGCACGCACGAGCAAACGTACGCTATCCGTTCCGTCTTTCGTTCGCCCATCGCTGACGCGAAGCAACGCTGAACAACGAAGCGCCTCGGCCTCTGCCGGGGCGCTTTGTTCTTGGCTAACCGCCGAACGCACGGAGCTCTTCGTCGAGCGCCCGTTCGATGTTCCCGCAGACGATCTCGCA
>JAFDAJ010000285.1 GCA_019313915.1 Deltaproteobacteria bacterium | reverse complement strand
CCGCGCCTCGCGCAGGAACATCTCGACGAAGTCTTTGTCGTTGACGAACGTCGGGAGGATGCGCTTGAGACAAACGCGTTGCTCGAAGCCGCGGGGCCGACGCCGAATCGCGAGAAACGTCTCGGCCATCCCCCCAACACCGAGGCGCTCGCGCAGCTCGTAGTCACCAAAGCGTTCGGGGGTTGCTCGGGGCATGAACGGACGAACGTACCACGTTTGACGGTCCGCGGTGCTCTGAGCGCCACCAGCGGCTTGTCGTTCCTCAAAACGTTGCCCGTCACGAGATGTGAGCTGCGATGATCGTGAGGGTGACCAAGCGGACAGAACTCGGACCGTTGCTTGCGTTGCCGACGGCTCGACATGCGCGAGTCGAGCACGGCATCCGCTTCAGCCCCGCGCAGTGCGCGCAGCTCACGCTCGACGACGTGTGGGATCCAGACTCTCGCGAGCGAGTTCGCACTTCGGTTTCAGACTCGATCTGGCGGTCGCAAGCAAGGCGTACAGCAAGGGAAGCATCGGGGCGGGGCAGCTCGACCCCGAGTGCGCAAACGTCACCGATTGTGCGGTCGACGGGGTTCTGAGGAGGCACAGGTCGAAAGAGGCGTCCCCAAAGCCGTTTGCGCATTGGTGAAGGCGATTGCACCGAACGCCTGCTTTCGCTATACGCATTGTCTTCGTGGCGCATGAGCTTCACCAGGCCTCGGGCAACGGGGGGCTGCCCGTCTACGCCTCCGCCCCCCGCGGATGCATTCACAAGCTCGCCTACGAAACCGATGCTTTTCTCGTCTCGCAACTCGCCAAGCTCAAGCCCTCGGACTTGAAGGAGGCTTCGGAGCTCGTGCAGGACGTGGCAGCTTTCGCCGCAACTCCCGCCTACAAGGAATATCGTGGAAACCCGGACTGCCTTTTCCCGGCCCCCGGGCGAATCGACGTGACAAAACGCTGGCTCGCCCCCTATCGCATCGGGCTTGCCGAGTGGAGCTGGCCAAGCGTCCACCCGCTCATCTTCAACGACATCGAGCAGGAATATCGGAGTCACGAGGTCAATCAGACCGCGCTGCTTCGGACGCTGAACCTCCGGATCGAGGGCAAGCCCATGGTGATCCTCGTGAACGGCTTCTCGTCCGGGCACCACCTCTTGGAGCGGGTCGCCTGGCCCATGCGGCCGTTCCGTCGCCTCGGAATCGGAGTGTCGTTGTTTGTGCTTCCGTTTCATGGTCCACGCGGACGTTCGTTTCCGCCGGAGTGGCCGCAACAAGACACCAAGCTCACCATCGAAGGTTTCCGCCAGGCTATCTGGGACTTGCAGACCGCAATCCGCATCATGCGCGAAGCGGGGGCGAGCCACGTCGGCGTCGCGGGCATGAGTCTTGGTGCCTATGCCGTGGCACTCCTGGCGACGGCTACGTCCGACGTCGACTTCGTGCTGTCATATATTCCAATCGCAAACCTCCCGGAGATCATGAACGAGCTTGGCTTGATCCCCGGCTCCGGAGACATTCAAAGGCAACTCTACCAGGGCTATCGTGATCTGCTGGTGCCCATCACCCCCGAAGGCAGGCAGCCCATGGTCGAACCGCAGCGCATCGCGATCATTTCCGGCGAATTCGACCGCGTCGCCACCGTGCAACACGGCGCGCGTCTTGCGGCTCACTTCGGAACCGAGCTCATCACGTTTCCCGGCGCGCACATGCTTCAATTCTGGCGTGCTCGAGCATTTCGCCAGGCGTTGGAGCGCTTCCAGGAAGCGGGCGTGCTACCGCGCAGCCGCTGAAGGCGATGTGGCCCTTGATGTTGGCGGCAGCGTCTTTCGTTTCTCCCTCAGCCCTCCTTTAGCGCCTTTGGGTACCGAATTGCGTGTTTCTATTTACTGTGTGGACTTTCTCGCACACGCAGAAGTGCGTTTGAAGTATCTACGCCTCCTCGCGAACTCGTTGACCTGACGTTGACGTAGCGGTGCTCCGTCCGAGAACATTCTGGAGTTACGGCGGCGCATTTGCGACGGCGTTGATAGCACTCACAAACCATCGAGTGGGTGGTGCGCAAGCGCGACAGGATTCACCTCGGTTTGCCTCCATCCTTGCTCGGCGAGCCTGATGCCGGGCGGCCGTGAGGCGGTCCCTGACCCGATCGGCTTGATCGAAGTAGACCTCGTCGGGCGTTTGTCCGTGAAAAGCGTAATGGGGCATTTCGGTGTTGTGCTCTATGACGTAGAAATCGATCAGCTGCTCGAGCTGCGTGAAGCTGTCGAGCGAATGCAGGTAGAGCCACTGGTGGCGTAGAGAACGCCAGAATGCTTCGATCATGGAATTGCTGAAGCTGACCTCTACCTGGGCAAGCACACGGTGCACTCGACCGTCGGCCATGAGTTGGTCGACCCTGGCGTTCACGTTTTCGACACCGGAGTCGGCGACGACGGTTGGCGTCCGCTCGAGATTCTTCCCAGCCTCCTTCAGGATCTCACACGTCGTGGTGGGATCGAGCCGTTCCGCAAGGCGCCACGACAAGATCCGGCGCGAGAAGTTATCGATGACGGCGTGAAGGAACGCCTTCGTGTCATCGACAAGTCGGATGACGGTCACGTCGATATGCCAGTACTCGTTGGGGTGCGTCGCCCGAATGCCGGTCTTTGGCTTTTCGGGATACACACGGCGACGCGGTCTTCGCCAACCACGCTGCCGTACGAGTTTGGTCCAGGTCGTCGCCGACGCAAAGACCTTGCCGGCTCTCTGGGCATACACGGCCAGAGTTCGAAGAGGCATGTGACGATACTCGGTAGCGGTGACCATCTCCTTGATGGTGCTCAGCTCGGCGGGGATGAGTTGCGTTGGATGAGAGCGTGGGCAGCTCGATCGGTCATCGAGCTCGCAGCGTTTCTCGGCTCGCTTCCAAGCGTGATACCGGGCCGGCGAGCGGCGCACCAGGCGTAGAGTGGACTTCAGGGAAAGGGCGTCTTTCGAGCGGTCGACGGCACGCAGGACTTTGGCCTTGGCTGTCGCGTCTGGGAGGCGTCTCTCATCGAGGCGAAACCCCGAGAGCTTGAGCAACACAA
>JAFDAJ010000284.1 GCA_019313915.1 Deltaproteobacteria bacterium | reverse complement strand
CGAGCCGGGGGCAGATGAGGTCCTCATCAACGTGCACGCCTGTGGCGTCTGCCGAACTGACCTGCACGTCGTCGAGGGGGACCTCGAAGTGCGACGTTCACCCATCATCCCGGGCCATCAAGTGGTCGGCACGATCGAAGCGCTCGGTTCGGACGTGAGAGATCGCGACATGGGAGAGCGCGTCGGTGTTGCCTGGCTCCATCGCACCTGCGGATGCTGCTCGTTCTGCACGAGTGGACGCGAGAACCTCTGCGACTCTCCCGACTTCACGGGGTGGACTGTTCACGGAGGCTTTGCCGAGTACGTCGTCGCTCCGGCCAGCTTCACCTATCCGCTGCCGGATCGGTTTTCGGATCTTCAAGCCGCGCCGCTACTTTGCGCCGGTATCATTGGCTATCGCTGCCTGCGAAAGACCGGCATCGTCGACTGGTCGGGCGCGCGCCTCGGCCTCTACGGCTTTGGCGCGGCGGGACACGTGGCCATCCAGATTGCCCGAGCGCGCGGCGCCGAAGTTTACGTCTGCACGCGCGATCGTGAGAAGCACCAAGCGCTCGCCGAAGAGCTCGGCGCGGCCTGGACCGGGGGCACGATGGACCAACCTCCAGTCCCACTCGACGCCGGCATCATCTTCGCGCCAGCCGGCGAGATCGTCCCCGTCGCCCTGTCCCATCTCGAAAAGGGTGGCACCCTCGTGCTCGGCGGGATTCACATGAGCCCGATCCCAGAGTTTCCGTACGAGCTCCTTTATCGCGAGCGCGCCGTGTGCAGCGTTGCCAACAACACCCGCGAGGACGGCCACGCGTTCCTCAGGGAAGCTGCTGAGGTTCCGGTGCGCACCCACACCGAGACGTTTTCGCTCGCCGATGCCAACGAGGCACTCGAACGCTTGCAACGCGACGGAATTCGCGGTGCGGCGGTGCTGACCCTTTAACGAAAGACGCCGCGCTCGGAAGAACGCGGCGTCTTTGCGTGGAGGCGCGAGCGCGTTACTCGGCGACCTCTGCCATCAGGCGGGCGATCGTGTAGGGATCGATGTTCGCGCAGGGGCGGCGATCCTCCAGGTAGCCCTTGCCGTCGAGGTCGGTCTGCATCGGGATGCGGACCGAGGCGCCGCGGTCGGAGACGCCCCAGGTGTAGTCCCTGAACGATGCGGTTTCGTGCGCGCCCGTGAGACGCTCCTCGAGGCCGGCGCCGTAGTGCTTCAAGTGCACCGCGATGCGCTCTGGCTGACCGAGCTTCTCGCAGTACTCGTGAATGACCTTCAAGCCGCCATCTTCACGCATCTGCTTGGTGCTGAAGTTGGTGTGGCAGCCCGCGCCATTCCAGTCGCCCTGGGCTGGCTTCGCGTCGTAGGAGATGTCCACGCCGTACGTCTCGGCGATGCGGCCGAGGAGGTAGCGCGCCATGTACATGTGGTCGCCGACCTCGGTGACGCCCGCGGGTCCGATCTGGAACTCCCACTGGCCGGGCATGACCTCGGCGTTGATGCCCGACATCTTGATGCCGGCCTTGATGCATGCGTCCATGTGCTCTTCGACAATGTCACGGCCGAACACGTACTCGGCGCCGACGCCGCAGTAGTACGGGCCCTGGGGGCCGGGGTAGCCACCCTCGGGGAAACCGAGCGGGTAGCCGTCCTTCATCATCGTGTATTCCTGCTCCATGCCGTACCAGCAATCGAGCGAGGACTTGGTACGCTCGTCAATCTCGGTGGTCGCGCGGCGCGTGTTAGTCGGGTGCGGCTTGCCGCCGTGAGTGACGACCTCACAAAGGACGAGGATGTTGTCGCCGCCGCGGAGAGGATCTCGGCACGCGAACACCGGGAACAACTGGCAGTCGGAATCGTCGCCCGTCGCCTGGTTCGTGCTGGAACCATCAAAGCCCCAGTGCGGCAGGGCGGCGGGGCCGGTGATGGCGCCGAGCACTTTCTCGATGATGCTCGCCTCGAGCATTCTGGTCTTCGAGCGAAGACGCGGCGTCGGCTCGGTGCCGTCGATCCAGATGTATTCTGCCTTGATGATACTCATCGTTACTACTCCTAAAGATGTTCTCGTCGCCGGGGCACCAGCGAACGGAGTCGGGGGTGTACCACGGGTTTTTGGATCGTCGGTCGGTGATTCACCGTGCCGTAGAGCGCCTTGCGGGGATCTGTGGCCCGCCAGTGTTTCCGGCAGGTTTCCGAGCCCTTTCCTATATGAAAAAAGGCGCCTGACAGGTCTCTGATCCAGCGCTACGAACCCGGCTCCAAACCCAACCTGGGTCGTTTTTTGGCGATTTGACGGCTCTGGGGGAGGATGGGGTGCGAGGACCGAGGGAGTATTCCTCCAAACACCTGAAACTAATAGCTAATTTCCCGGTACATGGGCCGAGCCATGGTTTGCGCGGGATACAGAGTCAGTGTAGAATATTGGCATAGGTGGCTTTTTTCTGTGGTGGGGAGTTCGTAATGCGTAGTTGGCTTTCGATTGTGTTCGTGGGCGTGGGTGGCCTGGCGCTCCTCGCATGTAGTGGCAGTGGTTCTGATGGACCGCCCTTCGGTGGTGGTGGCACGGGCGGGACCGGTGGCACGATGCTGGACTGCTCGTCGTTGACGAATCCTCCGCCGGGTTGTGACGACGTATGCCCTAGTGGCAGCGACTCGGAATGCGAGCTCGGCACGTTCTGTTTGAACGGCATCTGCACGGCTCAGTGCACGGTCGCCGAGGGCTGTGGCGCAGGCTCGACTTGCAACTCACGCGGTCGCTGCGTTCCTGACGTCGGCACGGGCGGCACGGGGGGCACCGGCAACACCGGCGGCTCGAACTGTCAGTCGGTACAAATCACGCCGACGCGAAGCATTCCGAACGTGATGTTCCTCGTCGACCAAAGTGGCTCGATGGATGCAGCCTTCGGCGGCGGCGAGAATCGCTGGGAGGCAGCGCACAGTGCAATCACGGGCATCGTCTCCGGGCAGGAGGATATCGTCCGCTTCGGACTCACCACATACACTTCGCGCAACGGGGACGAGAATCCCCCGTGCCCGCGGCTCCCTGTGGCGGGCGATCCCTTTGCTGCTAGCCC
>JAFDAJ010000283.1 GCA_019313915.1 Deltaproteobacteria bacterium | reverse complement strand
TCACCAACTGCTGGGGCTCGTGGAGCACGGAACGACGCCGCTGGGCCTGCGGCTGTCGCGCTTCACCAAGCTACCGCCGGACGCGCGGGAGGCCTTCCTGCTCTCCTTGAACGCACGGGGCGGGCTGATGGCCCAGGCCTTCAGGGGGCTGCGGGATCTGGTGCTGATGGGCGTGTACCAGGACGCCGCCGCGTGGCGTGGAATCGGCTACGCGGGGCCGTGGCCAAACGAAGTGCTGGGGCCGGACAACGACAACGTGAAGTACGAGAACTTCCGGGCGCCGTCGGGCGCGGCTCCAAAGAGCGCGGGAGGGCCGACGTGATCTTCGACGCCTCCACACGCGCGCTGCCGCTCAAGCTGTCCACCGACCTGGTGGTGGTGGGCTCCGGTGCCGGAGGCATGGCGGCGGCGATGGCCGCGGCCGAGGCCGGCGTGCGCACGCTGGTGGTCGAGGGCGGCGAGTACCTGACGTCGAAGGACATGTCGCAGCGCGAGGAGCAGATGTTCCCGAAGCTGCTGCAGGACGGCGGCAGCCAGACCTCGGCGGATCGCGCTGTGAAGATCCACCAGGGGCGCGGCGTCGGGGGATCCACGCTGCACAACCTCAACCTCATCAAGCGCATCCCAGACGCGATTCGCGCCGAGTGGACGCACACGCGGGGCCTCAGCCACCTGCCGGCCTCGCGGTGGACCGCCCTGTACGACGAGTTGGAGCAACTCCTGCGCGTCAGTGCCGTCCCGCGTGAGCAGTGGAACCGGCACAATCAGCTGCTGGAGAAGGCTTGCAGCGAGCTTGGGTGGAAGGGCGGAGGGCTGTCGCACAACCGCTCCGGCTGCCTGAACTCGGGCTTCTGCGAGGTGGGGTGCCGCTACAACGCGAAGAACAACGCCTTCAAGGTGCTGCTGCCCCGGCTGCTGGCGGCAGGTGGCGAGGTGCTGTCGAACTGCCTGGCGGTGCGGGTGGTGCACGAGGGCGGCGCGGCGCGGGGCGTAGAGGCCGTCGCGATCGATCCGGTGACGCGTCAGGTTGTGGGTGAGGTGGAGATCACCGCCAAGCGGGTGTGTCTCTCAGCGTCGGCAACCGGCACCGCGGCGCTGCTCCTGCGCTCGGACGTACGCGATCCGTCCGGGGAGACGGGGAACACGCTGCGCATTCACCCAGCGGTGATCGCCGCGGGCGACTTCGAAGAGCCGGTGAAGGCCTGGGAGGGCATTCCGCAAACCTACGAGTGCACGGAGTTCCTCGAGTTGGACAAGCCCGACGGCCACCGGGTGTGGGTGCTGCCGGCCTTCGCGCACCCGATGGGCACGGCGACGATGATACCGGGCCACGGCGCGACGCACCGAGCACTGATGGAGCGTTACGCCCACCTCGGAGTGCTGACCGCGATGATCCACGACCTGACGCCGGGCAAGGTGCGGCCGAAGGGCAAGCTGGGGCTGTCCATCGAATACTGGCCAGACGAGGCCGACCGGGCGGAGCTCTCGCTGGGGTTGTGGGCGAGCGCCAAAGCGCTGTTCGCCGCCGGGGCCAAGCGGGTGCTGATTCCGTTGCGGGCGCCGAGGGTGCTGGAACCGGGCGACGACCTGGAGTGGCTGAAGACCATGCCCATCGAGAAGGGCGAGCTGGACGTGGTAGCGGTGCACCCGATGTCTTCGGTTCCGATGGGGGACGATCCGCAGCGTGCGCCGGTGGGCAGCGACGGGAAGCACCACCACCTGCAGAACCTGTGGGTCGCCGACGGCTCGCTGTTCCCGTCGTCGATTGGAGTGCCGCCGCAGCTATCCATCTACGCCATGGGCCTGCACGTGGGTCGCTCGCTGGCCAACTGAGTCACTCAGCTCTCGTTATCATCGAACGGCTCGTTTGCGGTCCAGTCGTAGCTCCCGTCGTCGCGCTCGCGGACAGCCTGCTTCCAGCCGACCTCCTCGGCGCGGTGCTTGAAGTGGATCCCCTCGGGGGAGTGCCGCGTGATGCCATCAAAAATGGTCGCGAATCGCTGGGTGTTGTGAAGCCCCATCGCTTCGATAGCTTGATTGATCACCAGCTTCTGCATCATCAGCTGGTTGACGGGAACCGTGCTAATCCGCTCCGCGAGCGCTTCGACTTCAGCGTCGAGCTCGTCGGCGGGGACGGCCTTGTGAACCAACCCAATGCGCTCCGCTTCGCGCCCGTCGATCTTGTCGCCGGTGAACAGCATGCGCTTCGCCTGCTCGGGCCCCAGCCGATACACCCACATTGCGGTCGTCGGGCAGCCCCAAACGCGCACGGGCATGTAACCGATCCGTGCGTTCTCGGCCATTACGGTGAGGTCGGAGCAAAGCGCGATGTCGGAGCCTCCCGCAACGGCGTAGCCGTGCACCTTGCAGATCACCGGACGATACGATCGCCACACCGACATGAAGAGCTCGGTGTTTCGCATCATGAAGGCGTAGTCCTTCATCGGATCCCACGGCATCTCTTGGGTGCCCGAAGCAGAGCCGGCCGCCTCGGCGTAGTACTTGAGGTCGTAGCCGGCGCAGAACCCTTTCCCCGCCCCCGATAAAACGATCACGTGCACGTCGGGATCGCCGTTGGCTCGCGCGATACAGTCCGCGAGCTCCACGGGAAGCTCGTTGTCGATCGCGTTCATCACTTCAGGGCGATTCAGCGTAACCCGACCGATACGGCCATCCCTCTCGTACAGAACTCTCGCCATGCTCAATCCGCCCTAGAACCATACCACGGGGACACAAACGAAACCGTCCCAGACACTCCCTCACGATGCTCTTGCTTTCGAGTTCCCTCGCTCGTAGAGTTTTCTTACCTTAGTAAGAGGGGGGAGCGAGGTGCAATGAAGGCCGTTGCTGTTCTTGTATTGGTGCTTGCCACGTCGAGCACCGCATTTGCGGGTCCGCAGTCGACAATCGGAGGGAAGCGCTTGAAGTCCGACACGGTGCACAACACCGGGGTCGGTTGGCCGAGCCTGTTCTACGAATGGTGGCACAGGGGGCAAGGCAACCTGGACTGGGCGCTCGGCGCCGAGCTGGTGTACGGGGACTGGTCGGGCGCATTCTCGGATGTGAGCG
>JAFDAJ010000282.1 GCA_019313915.1 Deltaproteobacteria bacterium | reverse complement strand
GTCGAGACCGTCGCGCTCGAGCAGGGGCCGATGCGCGTCGTGGTCGTTTCGCGCAGGGCGCCCGAAGCGCCGATTGTAGTCCTGCGCAAACTCCGGCAAGTACCCATTCGCGTCTTGCATCGTGCAGATGCCACGCAACCGGAGCTCCTTGACGAGTCGGTCTTGAAGCGTCTTATTCGCGCGCTCGACGCGACCTTTGGCCGCCGGGGTATTGGCGCAAATTACGTCGATATTGAGGTCGCTCATGGCGCGCCCAAACTGCGTGAAGCCGTCGCCGGCTTTCGGGCGCTTGGCATTGACGCGGAACACCCCGGCTTTGTCGCTGTACAACGCGACCGGCTTACCGTGGCGCTCTAGGTACGAACGGGTCGCATGAAAGTAGCTGAACGCCGACTCCGATTCGCACATCCGCAGCGCCATGAGCTTGCCGGTCGCGTCGTCGACGTAGACAAGGAGCACACAGCGAGGTCCGCGGTCCTCGAACCAGTGGTGGTCCGAGCCGTCGATCTGCACGAGCTCGCCGTAACAATCGCGACGGTGACGCGGCTGCTGGATGCGTTTACGACGCTGTGCGCGGGTCTTCCAGATCCCGGCCGCAATCATCCACTGACGAAGCGTTTCGGGCGCGACCCGGATGTCGTGGTACTCCTCAAGCTTCTCTTGGGCCAGCGTCGGGACGAAGTCTACGTAGCGCTCGCGCACAAGACCGATCACGTGCTCCTGGTACGCCTTGGGAATGCGATTGGGCGCAGGTCTGCCACGGCGCTTATCCGCGAGGCCCGCAGGGCCGTCTCTCTCAAATGCCCGAAGCAGCCTCCGAACCTGACGCTCGCTTCGGTCAAGACAACGCGCCGCCTGGGCCTGCGTCATGCGTCGCTCCGCGAGCCGCGTGATGATCGCGAGTGTGTCCATTTCTCTCGTACTCAGGGTGAGGAGATCGCCGGTCATGGGCCGGATTGAACCCCGGACCGGACATCTATGCTTGGGAGAAACCGGACATTACTGCTTGGGGCTCACATCCGAATTTCGCGGTACCAAATGTTATGTCGAGTTGCGGTGCACCCGAGAGCGCCTTTGTTTCGCCTATCCGCAGGATACCGCTGTGCAAAGGCGAGGCACTAGTATACGGTTTTTGCCCGGAAGAGAGGTTTCCCAAATGCCTACGTTTCGCCCCCCATGCTCGTTGCTGCCGATCTTGACGGCGGCGGTGGTTTTGGCCGCCTGCTCTGGAGAAGCCCCAGCAAACGAAACGAGCGCCGGTTCTCTGCTCCTACAGCTGGAGCTCGCGGCGGGCGTTGAGATCAGCGAAGTCCGCTGGGAGATCTCGGGTGGCGACATGGAGCCGATGGCCGGTGTCATCGATACGAGCGCTCCCGGGGCCACCGCGTCGGTCGAGGTGTTTGGGCTCCGGCCGGGGCAAGGGTACTTGGTCGCGCTCGAGGCGATGACCATCGATCCCGAAGTCGCGTGCGGCGGCGATGCCTTCTTCGATGTCGAGGCGGGCGCGTCGACCGAAGTGATGGTGATGCTCAACTGCAAGCCTCCGGAGCGCTTCGGCGGAGTCCGGGTCAATGGCGAGCTCAACGTGTGCCCCGAGCTCACGAAGGTCGTCGTATCTCCTTTGCAGACATCGATCGGAGACGAGATCACGCTTTCGGCGACGGCGTTCGACCCGGAGGGTGATCCCATCACCTTCTTTTGGTTCGGCGGTGGCGGCGAGATCGCCGACTCGAGTGCGCCTTCCACGACCTACACCTGCGAGCGCGTGGGTGAGCACGTGATCTACGTCGGGATCCGGGACGACTCGTTCGCGTGCATCGACCAGTACTGGAGCGTCGAGGTCAAATGCGTGCACGGGGATCCCGCGTTCGAGATGTGTGCGCCGCCGGAGCGCCAGTGCAGCGATAGCGGGCTCTTCCCGACCAGGCCGTGCTGCGAGCACTCGGTGCCACAACAGCAAAACGCCTGCGCCGGCGATGAGAGCCTGAGCAATCCGACGAGCTGCACGCCCACCGGCAACGAGCTGACCCACACGCTCACGCGGCTCGAGCTCGCGCCGAGCTGCCATCTCGGATACGACCTCGATAGCTGCGACGGAGCAACCTGCATGGTTGGCGGCCTAACCCCTGGCGAGGGCACCGACGGGGTAGACAACGCGCTCACCGGAATCGGTCCGGTCCTCAGCGGAGTCGGCGCCGACCTCAGCGACCTCGATCAAGCCCTGTCCGACGGGCTTTGCGGCCTGACGAAGTCGATCCAAGGACAGCAATGCGCGGCCGCGATTACGCCGACGGAGGTCCAACTCGTCGTCGATGCGAACCTCGAGGAACGCTGCGCCAACGTGCGCGTTCTTTCGAGCGGCGTCGAAGCGAGCCAGGTGATCCTCAATCTCGGGCAGCCCACGCAAAGCGGCACCGTCTGCGCAAGCGGCGCGCTCGGCACGGTTCCCCTCCACCTTCTCGGCGCCCCCGCCGCGGTCGACAACGCCGTCGTCCGCATGACGATGTCCGACGAGGGCTTCTCGAACGGCGTGATGGGCGCCACGATCGATTCCGACGACGCAGTCGCGTTCGCCGAGGTGATCCTCCCCGGGCTCGGCGCGGTGCTCGGACAGGTCTTCGACGTCAACGGCGACTTGACGCAGGACACCAGCAGCCGCTGCAACGCCTTGTCGACGGCCTTCCTGATCGGCGGACGGACCGGGACGGTCATCGATCCCGGCAGTCCCGTCATCCCGTACGACCGCACCGATGGAACGACCTTGGCCCCGTTCCCCGACGACTACTACCTGTGGGAGGATCCCTCCACGGCCACGGGATACCGCTACTCCGGCCCCATCCCGGTGGGCGAGGTCGACGTGCAGGTGCTCTACTCGGCGCTCAGCGCCGAAGCCCGGTTGGTCGATGGCTTCAGACGTGACCCCGGCAAGCGAGACCTTCGGAAACCGCGTCCCCTTCAAGCTGAGCGCCCTGTCAAGAGCGCTGGGTCGTCAGCCCATCGACCATTCCTTGGTGCTCTACCCCTCGATCCCGCTCTCTCCCAAAGGACGCTACGCATTGGTGGTGACGCGGGACGCGCTGACTCGGGACGGCAGACCGCTCGAACCGTCGCCGTTCATGACGGCGGCGCTCGGGCCAGAGCAGACGAGTCACGTCTCGCCGCCGATCGAGGCGGACGACATCGCGCTCGTCACTCGCTTCACGATCCGCAGCATGGACGACATCACACGCAGGCCGCTCTCGATGAAGGAGCAGATCCTCGCCCGGCCGCTGCCAAGCTTCACGGTCGCGAGCGTCGATCCGGGTTTCGGCAACGTTGCCGCCGTCGTGCGCGGGACCTGGGAGGCGCCCAACTGGCGCGAGGATCAATACTTCATCGCCAGTGACGAGAATGGCGATCCACGGATCACGGGAACCCTCGACGTGCCGTTCGTGCTCGCGCTGCCCGATGCAGCCGAGGACGGTCCCGTCCCGGTCGTCATGTTCCAGCATGGAGGCCCCGGTAGCGCCGAAGACGTGGTCTGGGAGGCGGAGGCGGCAGGCCTTGCGGAGGCCGGTTTCGCCGTGATCGGCATGACCGATACGCTCAACCGGGAGGTCGGCCTGAATGGGGACGAGCAAAGCGCGCTCCTCTTTGCCACGCTCATCGAACAATGGCGGTTTCCGCACTTCCACGCGCAGACCCTGGGCGACCAGATGGCGTTCCTACGCTTCCTCGAGGGCCTCGGCTCGCTCGACGAGGTGCCGCTCTCCGGCGGCGACGGCGTTCCCGACCTCGATTTGCAGGCGCCGCTCACGTACGTCGGAATCAGCATGGGCTCGATCTACGGGTCCGCGTTGCTGAGCTACGCGCCCGAGCTCAAAGCCGCAGCGCTTGTCGTGGGCTCGCAACGGCAAGGAGAGCAGTACTTCCGAGAGGGCGACTTCCTCAACATCTTCCCGCCCGGTCTGGCCGAGCTGATTCCCAATGCGACCCCGAGGGACTACTGGCTTGCTCTTTCGATCTTCCAAATGATTTTCGACCACCAGGATCCGCACCACCAGACGCAGTATCTCTATCGCAACCGGTTGGAAGTCGCGGGGACGACCCGCAAAGCGAGCGTCCTGGTCGTCGAGGGCTTGGCTGACACCCAGGTGCCCAACAACGCCACGCGCTCGTTGGCCTGGATGTTCGGACCGATGCCCCACCTCGCGCCGATCTGGCAAGCGAGCCCGATCTTGGAGCAGGTCATCGGCCCGGTCACCGGCAACATCGATTCGGAGACGACGGCGGCGTTCTATCAGTTCGTGCCGTTTGGGGTCGCTGACATCCCCCATACGCCGGGATGTCGATTCGAGCCCGAAGGCCACTTCTGCGGCCAGTCGTCCGCCGAGGCCCAGCTGCAGCGTTTGCTGTTCTTGAAGTCGGCGGTCGAAGACCCAGTGCCGACCATTGTCGACCCGCTCTCGGTCGTGCCGTAACTCGGCGCGGGCCCCACGAGCGTCGCCCATTGCCGAGCAGCGATGGAGCTACCGCCTCCCGACAACAACTGCTGTCGGCCGACGACAATTGGCCCGGGCCGGAGTTGGCGCCTCCGGCGGGGCGAATGACGGGAGCTCACCGTGAATCGCGTTTTCTCTCCTTGGGCATGGGGCAGAGGGCTTGAGCACGCGGTCATACACCTGCCCCAGCACCCGCGCAGTCTTTCGCGTATTGAAGCACGCGCAGACGAGTGGGCTCGGTGCCTTGGACATGAGACGTGTATATACACCGTTGCGTCGGCGTCAATTGTGCCGCCGGGCAGACGCTAGTGCCCCGTCCCCACCACCTTCACACAGAGCAACTTCGAGATGTTGAACAGCAACTTCGTGGCTGCCTCCGGCTGCGTCCGAATCAACTTCTGCAACGCCGACGCGCTAAACGAAACGACCTCCACGTCATCGGTCGCCGCAACCACGTCCATCGTCCGCGGCAAAGTCAGAAAGAACGCGATCTCCCCAATCACGTCCCCGGCCGACCGAACCGTCATCGCCCGACTTCACCTCGAGGTTCTCTCGAATCACCGCATACAGATTCTTCGCCGGGTTCCCCTTCATGATGAGGGCGTCGCCTTTGTGGCAATCGATCCGCACGCTCTTGGCGAGGCACGCGTCGATTTCCTCGTCATTCATCCCGCTAAACAGCGAAAGCTCCTGCACACCGACTTCTCGGATCCTCTCCTGAAGCAGCGCCCATTCCTCCCCTTGGGAATCGAGCCGGTTGCTCAGAATCGACTTGCCGCTCGCCATCAGCGCATCGAGGTTCTCCGGAACGCCGCTCTCTTAGCCCATCGGGCCCATTCGGGAGTCCGAATTACCCGGTACCAGATGTTATGTCGCGTTGCGAACCGCGCGGAGAGGCAGTAGCGGGTGCAGGGAGCCACGGCCTCACGGGATATCGGCGGTGCAGCCGCCAGACCAACTGGCGGTGCAGTCGAATACGTCCTGACTTGGGGTTACCGTTCCGCCCGGCCACTCGATGGTCGCCGCAGTCCAGACGGAAAAGGGCGGCAGGTTCTCCGTCGTCAGCACGATCGATGGCTGACCGAGAATGTTGATCACGACTTGGCCGTCGGATTGTGGGTCTCCGCTGGAACTCCAGTGCTCGACCATCACGGTGTACGTGCCGCTCTCAGGCTTCGCGAGGAGGATATTCTCCGGTCCGAACGGTCCCGTGTTGTCGATGTCCTTACTCGGGTCGTCGGAGGAATCACCTTGAACGCCCCAGTCCGGCGACGAAGAGATGCAAGACGTCCAAGTGCAATCCGTGGCGTTGTCGTTGATTCGCCCGCCAGGCTTGATCAGGTGTAGCTCCCAATCCCGCCCGATGCTGTCCCAGGACAGCGTTAGGCGGATATCGGCAGCCGCGCAGTCGGTCGTCGTAACCTCGATGACCAGCACGCAGGCACCCTCGGTCTCGGGCCACACCAATTTGACGAGCTGAACCCCGCAGAAGAGCGGAATCTCAACGGAATAGGTCCCGGTGCCGGGATCGGTTGGAACTGTGCCAAAGGTCTCCTGACCGGCGGGATTGACCACGTAGAATTCGCCGGCGCCCTGCGCAGTGCTCACCGTACCCGAGAAAACCTCCGAGGTCTGCCCGCTCAGAGTGCGCGTGAAGTCGTTCTGACCGGTGTCGCATCCGAACTCACCGGGCGTGTTGAATTCTGGTGCCGGATCGTTGCCCGTCACGCCAACGCAGTTGCCGGCGTTGTCGCAGGTCCCGGGCACGCCGGCCTCGACTTCGCAGGACGCGCCATCGGTGGGGGTGAACTCACACATGCCCTCGATACAGTCGCCGCTGGTGCACTGGTTAGCATCGTCGCAGTCCGCGGGTTCCGTGCAAT
>JAFDAJ010000016.1 GCA_019313915.1 Deltaproteobacteria bacterium | reverse complement strand
CCTTGCACTCCGCCCACCCGGCGCATCCATCCCACCGCCAGCGCCCGCCAGCACAAAAAGGGGACAGTCCCCTTCTTGAAAGGGTTAATTCTCAGTGCCAGTGCCAGTGCCAGTGCCAGTGCCAGTGTCAGTGCCAGTGTCAGTGTCAGTGTCAGTGTCAGTGTCAGTGTCAGTGCCAACGACCGAGACAGCGGCTGGCCAGGGCACTATCTTCCTCTGCATATGAAGACCAAGATCGCCCTACCGCTCGTGGCAGTCCTCCTTGCCGCCCTCGCTTGGACCTTCGTCAAGCGTCCGTTGTCTGTCCCGAAGACGATGGGACCCGCGCTGCCCCCGGCCGCTCTTGTTGACGGCGTGTCCTTTTCGGTGATCGCCGGCGCCGACATGAAGAGCCAGCAGGGCTTTAGCGTTCGAGGCGGCTCCTTAACGAAGTCCTTCATAAGCGGCCTCGCGGCGTTCATGATCGAGCATCCTCAAGGGCGGTTGTTGATCGACGCTGGAGTGGCTCGAGAGGTTCGACAGCACCTGGAGACCACGCCCTTGCTGTTGCGGATCCTAGCCAGCCTCGCGGTAAAACAACCGACGATCGACGCCCTTGCCGCGCGGGGGCTCGGGCCTGGTGACCTTCGAGCCATCGTCTTGACGCACTCCCATTGGGATCACGTCAGCGGCCTTGCGGATCTTCGTGACGTGCCGGTTTGGATCACCGCCGAAGAGCTCGCGCACGCGCGGTCGGAGGACGAGGGCGGAAAGCTGTATCGTCAGCTCGAGGCTGAAGACCCGCTCCAGTTGCACGACCTCGCCTTCATCGATGACGCGTACGGCCCGTTTGCCGCGAGCCACGATTTCTTCGGAGACGGCAGCGTCGTGATCGTCCCGATGCCGGGCCACACCCCCGGCTCGGTCGCCGTCTTCGTGAATCTGCCATCCGGAAAACGCTTCCTGATCATCGGCGACACGTCATGGACCAAGGAAGGTGTTGACTGGCCCGCGGAGAAACCGTGGCTCGCGCGCCGCATGGTCGACTTCGACGCGGCCGGAGTGCGTGAGCAGCTGGTTCTGCTGCACCAACTGCAACGCGCAAACCCAGATCTGACAATCGTCCCAGCGCACGACGCACGCGTTCACGCAACCATCGCGGCGTTTTGAGCGACCCAAAGCTAGACACAACTGAGTCACCGAAGAACGGCACGCGACGCACGTGCTCGCGACTTACTTCTTGAAGAACTTGCTGAAGAGGCTTGGTCGATTGCTGTCGCCGCGTGGGGGTGGGGCGCTGCTGCGGCCTCTTGATTGGCGCATGTTACCTATGCGGTCTTCGCGGATCGCTTCCAGGTTCCTCGGGTCGAGCTTGGCGACTTTCTTGAAGTGCTTTAGCGCTTTGTCGTGGTCGCCCTGCCTCTTCAGGAAGGTTGCGCGTACGAAGTGACCGTGCACGTGGTCTGAGTTGATCGAAAAAGTCTTGCGAAGCAGGACGCGGATTTCGTCGGCGACTTCTTCGTCGCCGGTACCGTCTCGCAGAAGAAGGATCCATGCCTTCATGGCCGGGTAGTCGGCTTCCTTGCGAACCACCGACATCGCCGCATCGCAGAGCTCCATGGCGTCATCGTATCGCCGCCGCTTCACAAGCACGTCGACCTTTTGAAAGTTGATCGCCGCCTCGACCATCACGTGGAGCTTGCGCTCCGATTCGGGCGTTCCGCCGCCGTGCATCACGGTTTTCTGATATTCGACTCGCTTTGTCGTGTCGCCGAGGGTGTCGCTCGCCACCGTGAACAAGTGGAAGATCTCCTCGACCCAGGGCCGCACCTCGGAAAGCTCCTGCGGCATGCGGTCGGGGTGCCATTTCTTCGCCAGCGTCATGTACTTCTTGCTGATCTCGTTACTGTCCGCCGATTCCTTTACGCCGAGCATCTCGAAGTAGTTCTGGCGGTCCATCATCCCGATGACGCGCCCGACCTCTTCCCACCGAGCTTGGTGCTCCGGGCTCAGCTCCCCCGGAGGCTCGCCCGGCAGGGAGCGCGGCGCGACGATCTCGCCCGAAAGCGTTTTGGCTGGTGGGAGGTTGCTGAGGGACGCCGGCAGAACCGAATCCCCTCCCGGCGGACTCGACACTCGATTCCGCGGGGGCAACATGCTTCCCGAGGAGCTCACCGACTTGCGCGCCCCGGGCGGAGACGATGCTCGTGGTGGGGGATGCGAAGACGAGGACACCGCTCTGAGCTTTTGTTGTGAGACCGGGCGGTATGGTTCCAGGCATTCCGTGATCGCGAGCAGGTAGAGCATGCGCTGCGCGACCTTTGAGTCGCCGAACTGCTCGATGAGAATCGCGGCGGTTGCCGGCTCTGCGCGCATCAGCTCGACGAACGCCATCTCGTTCGATTGAAGTGCGAGCCTCGCTAAGGGGACTCCCTTCTTGACGCGCTGACGCTCGAGTCCGAGCTTTCCAATGACCCGCACCATCGCATCCTTCGGGACGTCGCCGCGAAGGGCGGTCGCGATCAGCGCGAGGATGTCGACCTGTCCGCGGAGCACGCCGCCGCCATCGCCGATCAAGTCCGCTTCGTAGAACGCGTACGGACCCTGGTCCCGATGGAAGATGTTGAGGATGCCACGCTCTAGGTCCGCAGCAGGGTCGAGGAATCGACCGGCTGCCGGGGCGCCCGCTCGAAACAGAATGCGATCTTGTCCGGGTCGGTCGTCGTCAGGCCAGATCGCAAGGGTTCCCGAGAGACCCTTCTTCTGGATCGACAGCAGTACATGGCCGAATGGCGTCGCACTCAAGGTGCCTTCGGCCAATGGCTTTGGGACAGACGATGTCAAAGCTCGATGCTCCAAGGAACTATCAGGGTGCCACAGGGAGCAGGCCAGTGTCAGATTTGGGTCGCGGCTAAGTGCTGGAAAACGCAGAATTTGGGACCGCTTACGAAGGCCTACCTGATATTTTCATCAGTCGGCAATCGTCCAGCCGGTCCCTTCGGGGCCATCCAGCAACTCGACACCCTGCGCCGCGAGCTCGTCCCGAACGCGGTCGGCTTCGGTGAAGTTCTTGGATTTTCTGGCCTCGGTGCGGTCCGCAATTCGCTGCTCGATGGTCGCGGCATCCAAGCCTCGTGCCTTGGCCCCTCGGTCACGGATCCGCAACAGAATCACGTCGGCAGGTTCGCCACCGACCCCGAGCTCCGCTTCGAGTGCGCGGAATCCCGCATGGGCTTGCTCCACTGCGCTTCGGGCCGCCTTGCCCTTCTTTTTCATCGCCTGGTCACAAAGCTCGTTTACCGCCTTGAGAAAATCGGCCAACTTGGCGAGCGCGACCGGCATGTTGAGGTCGTCGTCCAGCGATTCACGCAACGCATCAGCGAACCCGGCGATCTCGGCCGACGCAGGCCCGTCATCATCGACGACGCGCTTCGGCGGAAGTCCTTCGAGCCGCTGTTTCGTCTTGTAGAGATACGCTACCCGTCGCTCGGCTTCTTCGAACTGGGGGAACCCTGTCACGTTTCCAGCGTCGTCGAGCGTCCAATCGAGATTGAGCGGGGCGCGGTAGTGCACTGTCATCATGAAGTAGCGGATTGCCTCTGGCTCGATGCGGTCGAACAAGTCCCGCGCCGTGAAGAAGTTGCCGAGGCTCTTGCTCATCTTTTCCTTGTCGACTTCGACGAAACCGTTGTGCATCCAGCACCGCGCGAACGGCTTCCCCGTCGCGGCCTCGCTCTGAGCGATTTCGTTCTCGTGGTGCGGGAACACCAGGTCCAGCCCGCCCCCATGAAGGTCGAGGGTGTCGCCGAGGTGCTTCATCGACATCGCGGAGCATTCGATATGCCAGCCGGGACGGCCGCGCCCCCAAGGGCTCTCCCAACCCCATGCGTCTTCCTCACTCTTCTTCCACAATGCGAAGTCCGCTGGGTGACGCTTGCGCGCGGTCTTGGCTTCATCGAGTCGCTCGCTTGCACCGAGCTTCATTTGCTCGAGATTGCGATGGCTGAGCTTGCCGTACTCGGAGAACGACTCGACCGAGAAGTAGACGTCGCCCTCGGAGACATACGCGTGCCCCCCGTCGATCAGGCGTTGCACCAATGCCAAAATGTCTTCGAGGTGTGTGCTGACCCGCGGTTCGATGTCCGGGTCGAGGTTGCCGAGCCGGTGCATGTCCTCCGAGTACGCGTCCGCAAACCGTGTCGCCAGGGCGGCGGGATCCATGCTGGTCTCCGCCGCGCGTTTGAGGATCTTGTCATCGATGTCGGTGATGTTGCGGACGTACGTCACCTTCATGCCCTCTGCGCGCAGGTGCCGAACCAGGACGTCGTAGACCACGTAGCAGCGGGCGTGCCCCAGATGCGCGTAGTCGTAGACCGTGGGACCACAGACATACACGCGCGCGTGGCCGGGCTCGGCGGGTTCAAAGGGCTCCTTTTGGCCCGTCAGGGTGTTGTACAGGCGTACATTCATGATCGGCGAAGTCTGAACACTTTCCGCCCTGGAGCGCAAGGATGCGTGGTTGACCCCATTGTCCTGCCCGCTAGAACCAGCAAATGCTTACGATCCACGAACAAGGCCAACCAGGCTACGAGGACACGTTAGCGTCTTTGAGCCGGCGCGGCGACGAAGATCTCGCCCGCGTCGAGCCTGACGTTCGCGCGATTCTCGATGCGGTCCGTGAGCGGGGCGACGAGGCGGTTCTCGAGTACACAGAGCGCTTCGACCGCCGACGTCCGCAGTCACTCGTCCTGAGTCGCGAAGCGTGGTTGCAAGGAGCGCGCTCGGTCGACCCCGCCATTCGCGAGGCGCTGGAAGCCGCTGGCGACCGCATTCGTCGCTATCACGAACATCAACGGGATACGGGGTTTCGCTACGAAGAGGACGGTATCGAGCTCGGCCAACGGGTCCGACCCGTTGCGGCCGCAGCGGTGTACGCGCCAGGCGGCAAGGCCCGCTATCCGTCCACGGTGCTGATGACGGCGATACCGGCGACGGTCGCAGGCGTCCCGCGAATCGTCCTGATCACCCCGAACCCCACGCCGGAGATCTTGGCAGCCGCGGAGGTCGCCGGGGTCACCGAAGTGGTCGATGCCGGGGGGGCGCAAGCGATCGGAGCCGTCGCATACGGCACTGCATCGATCGCTCGCGTCGACAAGGTCGTCGGCCCGGGCAACATCTATGTCGCCTGCGCGAAGCGACTGGTCTTCGGTGTGGTGGATATTGATTCGATCGCCGGGCCCAGCGAGATTCTCGTGGTTGCGGACGACGGAGCGGATCCGGAGATCGTTGCCGCCGACCTCCTGTCGCAGGCCGAGCACGACGAGGCTGCCTACCCACTTGCGGTGGTGCTCTCTCGCGCGCAGGCCGATGCGGTCGACGCAGCGCTCGAACGGCAACTCGCCTCGCTTCCTCGAAGAGCGATCGCCGAGGAGGCGGTGCGCAACAACGGTTATTGCTTCGTCGTCGACGACCTCGATGAGGCCGGTCGAGTCGCAACCGCGCTCGCGGCCGAGCACTTGAGTCTTTCGGTGGCCGATTCGGAGGCGATGCTCGGGAGGATCGGGGCTGCCGGCGCGATCTTCCTCGGTTATCACACCCCCGAGGCCGCCGGGGACTACGCCGCGGGGCCGAGTCACGTGCTGCCCACGGGTGGGGCGGTCCGCTTTGCGTCGCCGCTTGGCGTCTACGATTTCGTAGTCCGCTCGTCGCTGATTCGGTACACGCGCGCTGCCATCACCGGCCAGGCCGATCTCCTCGAGAGCCTCGCCCGGCTCGAGGGCCTCGAGGCGCACGCGCGCGCCGTCACGCTTCGAAGAGCCAAGTGAACGGGAGCCTTGCGGGGCGGCCGCTCGCCAGGTACCCATCGCGCGTGGGTCTTGCCACATTGGAAAAGCGACTCGCCCACGAAATGGGGCGGTGCATTGCGGATTACGGCCTCATCGAGCCCGGCGATCGCGTGATGGTTGCGATCAGTGGGGGCAAGGACAGCTACACGTTGCTGCATCTGCTCGAGCGCGCTCGCCGGAGAGCCCCTGTGCCATTCGAAATCATTGCGGTGCACCTCGACCAGGGGCAGCCCGGCTACGATGGAACGGCGCTCGAGGCGTGGCTGCGCGACCAGGGCTACGAGCATCAGATCGTGCGCAAGGACACCTATCGGGTGGTGACCAAGGTCATCGCCGAGGGGCAGACCTACTGCAGCATGTGCTCGCGACTGCGGCGTGGCATTCTCTACAACGTCGCGCAGAGCCGGGGCTGCACGAAGATCGCGCTCGGACATCATCGGGACGATGCGATTGAGACGCTGATGCTGAATATGATGTTCAACGGCGCGCTGAGCGCCATGCCTGCGAAGCTCGTGAGCGATGACGGCCGTAACACCGTGATCCGTCCGCTACTTTATTCGTCGGAGCGAGACATCGCGGCATACTCCGCGCACTTGGATTTCCCAATCATCCCATGCAACCTCTGTGGCTCGCAGGAAAACCTCTGGCGTCAGCAGGTCAAGCAAATGCTCGACGACATCGAGAAACGCGCACCACAGGTACGCGAAAGCATGCTCGCGGCGCTCAAGAACGTGCGCAGCTCGCACCTCCTGGGGACGAGTTAGGTCGCATGGCGCGTTTCGCCGTCGTCCTCGGGCTCGTGTTTGCGCTCACCGCATCGACGTCGGCGTTCGCACAAGAGATCAACATCGAACGCTTCCGGCCGGCGTTGGACCGATTTGGCTTTCTCGGATTCAACGGGAGTGGCACCCCGGGACACGCTCGCTACAATCTCGGTCTCTCAACCTGGTACTCGAACAAGCCGCTGCGAATGCGCCGCGCGAATGGAACGAGCGCGCAGGTCATCGATCATCGGATGACGGGGGATCTCTTCTTCGAGGTGGGCTTATTTGGTCGGTGGTCACTCGCGCTCGAAGTGCCTTTGGTCTTCTACCAAAGTGGAGAGATCTCGCCGCCGGTGCCGCAGACCGGCTGGTCGTCGTTCAGTGGATTCGCGGTCGAAGACCCCCGCTTCACCACCAAGGTTCGGTTCTTTGGAGAGAAGACAGAGGAAACCCAGAACCGTCCCGACGGGCCGGGGTTGGCGCTGTTGCTCACCATCCCCGTCCCGATCGGAAGCTCGAGCTTGTACGCAAGTGAAGGGCAGTTCTCATTTGATGCGCAGTTTCTCGGCGACTTCCACCTTCTGGGTGCGGGTGCAGGAATGATGTTGGGTTGGCGCTACCGCGTGAATTCGCGCGACTTGGGAGTCGACACGCTCGGGCAGGAGTTGCAGTACGGCTTCTCGCTGAAGCCGCCGATTCCGCCCGCCAAAGATCTGTTCGGCCTCCTCGAGCTCCGCGGCACCAGCTCCTTTCGCGGTCGAAGTACCAACACCCTCGAAGGCGACATTGGTGTCCGGTGGACCAAAAAGACAGTGACGCTGACTGCAGCTATCGGCATGGGTTTCGTTCGCGGCCTCGGGCAGCCGCGCTTCCGCGCGATCGCCGGCATTTCTTGGTCTCCGGAAACCGACGACATGGACGGAGACGGCATCCCCGACGCCCGAGACGAATGCCCCCGCCTTCCGGAGGACATCGACGGCTTCCAGGACGAAGACGGGTGTATGGATCCGGACAACGACAACGATTTCATTCCGGACGTGGATGACAAGTGCCCCAATGAGGAAGCGATTGAGGGGCGGGACGCGGATGAAGACGGCTGCACCGATCCGTAGGGCCCAGGGCCCAAGACCCGAGGTCCGAGCGGCAGTGCCAGTGTCGGTGTCAGCGTTAGCGCCGGTGTTGGTCTGCGTTCTTCTCGCAGCGTGCACCCCGCAAGGCGATCCCGGGATCGGTTCCGCCTTTTCCGATGACTTCGAGCGCACCCAACTCGGCGACGCCTACAAGAGCACCGGCGGCAACTGGCGAATCGAAAACGGGGAGCTTCATGTGAAGGGGGCTAAGAATCATCCGCTTTGGCTGCTTCGGACGCTGCCTCGCGACGCTCGGGTTGAATTCGATGTGCGGAGCGAGAGCCCGGAGGGGGATATCAAAGTCGAGGTGTTTGGGGACGGGGCGTCCTATGCCAGGGACGACAGCTATACGGCGACGAGTTACGTCATCATTTTTGGGGGCTGGGACAACTCACGGAATGTGTTGGCCCGAATGGATGAGCATGGGGACGATAGGGTCGTGGGTAAGGCCCGCAAAGTCGAGCCCGGTGAAACCTACCGGTTCCGGATCGAGCGGATTGGTGGCACTCTCACGGTGTGGGTGGATGGGGACATTTTGCTGGAAATGGACGACGCTGAGCCCCTCGCGGGCCGGGGACACGACCATTTCGGTTTCAATAACTGGCAATCCGACCTCTGGTTCGACAAGTTGAAAGTCACACCGCTGTGACGGTTGAGTCATGACGCCAAAAGAGTTCGAAATCGTATTGTCAGACGCAGAGGTGCAGCTTTCGCGCATCAAGCATCTGTACGAACAGTGGTTTCAAGGAATCGAGCGCATCGAGCCGCAGATCCCGCGCAAGCAGTTTGACCGAGCGCTTCATGAGTTGCGCAAAGTGAAGCCGAGGAACACCGCGCTTCGGTTCCGTTTTCAAACGCTGATCCAACGCTACACCACACTGCAGACGTACTGGCGGCGTATTGGCCGTCAGATCGAAGAAGGCACGTATCGCCGCGATTTGCTCCGTGCGAGGCGGCGTCGTGAGGCGGCACGGGCACAATGGCAACAAGAGGACGGACGTCGAAGCAGCAACCCGCTCGAGCTCGATCCGAACGCAGACGTCAACATGGATCAACTGATCGCCGACGCGAGCGACCGCATGGACGAGCTCCTCAACGCGCCCGAGCCTTCGTCGAAGGTCGCGACACTCGACCTCGACCAACCCGACGCGACCCCGCCCGACGGGCCTGCGCCGAGAGCGCAGCCCGCAGTTGCGCCTGAGCCCGAGCACGCACCTGCGCGGTTTGGAAAGCCGAAGTCGCGCAGGGCCGCGCCGAAGAGGGAGAGATCGAATCCGGCTATCACGCCGAGCCGTCGCGCGGCGCCGCCCATCGCAGCTCGCTCCAAAGGGCCTGGCGAGGCGCGGATGCGCCAAATCTACGATAGCTACATTGAAGCCAAGCGAAACAACAACGAGCGCACCGACAAGATCGACTATGAGACCGTCGCCAAGAGCCTCAAGAAAATGGTTCCAAAGCTCGATCGCAAGCACAAAGGCAAGCGCGTTGATTTCACAGTCGTCGTCAAGGACGGCAAGGTTGGCATCAAGCCGGTGGTAAAGAAGTAGGCTCGTCCGATTGCAGCATCGGGTGCGAGACATTGATGCGTTCTTCGATGGCTTCCTTGAGCGCACCCAGTGAGCCCGGGTCGAGCGCGCTGATCGGGACGCCACGGTCCGTCAGTGTCGGGTGGGGCGTGCCGAGCCTGTCGCACTTGTTGAACACCAGGATCCGCGGGACTCGCTCGAGGCCGAGGTCGACCAACAGCTTCTCCGTCGTTTCCACGTGCTCGCTTCGGCAGGGGTCCGATGCGTCGATCACGTGAAGCAACAAGTCGGCATCTTGGGTTTCGTCGAATGTCGCGCGGAACGCCGCGAACAGGTCTTTGGGTAGGTCGCGGATGAAGCCCACCGTATCGGTCACGATGACGTCGCGGCCCGAGGGAAGCCTCATCGTTCGTGACCGCGTATCGAGCGTTGCGAAGAGTTTGTCCTCGGCGACCACGTCGCTTCCGGTCAGCGCGTTGAGGAGAGTGCTCTTGCCCGCGTTCGTGTAGCCGACGATTGCTACGGTGGGTGTTCCACTTCGCTTGCGGCGCGAACGCCGTTGCTCCCGCTGCCGGCTTAGGCGCTTGAGCTGCGACTGGAGGCGGGTGATCCGCTCCCTCGCGCGGCGCCGACCAACCTCGAGCTTCGTTTCGCCAGGCCCGCGTCCTCCGATGCCGCCAGTCAGGCGTGACAGCGCATCGTCCCGTTGGCCGAGACGCGGCAGCAGATACCGCATCTGAGCCAGCTCGACTTGCAGCTTACCGTCGCTGGTTTCCGCGTGCTGCGCGAAAATATCGAGAATGAGCTGCGTGCGGTCGACCACCCTCAGGTCCGTCATTCGGGCGATGTTGTTGGCCTGGGCAGGTCGAAGGTTGCAATCGAAGATCAGCGTCTCAGCATCGAGCTGCATTGCGCGGATCACGACATCCTCGAGCTTGCCGCGACCGAGCGCATATCGCGGATCTACGCGGTCGCGAACTTGCAGTATCTGATCGGCGACGTCGACACCTGCCGTGCGCGCCAGCTCTTCGAGTTCTCGCAGCGAGTCTTCGGCTTGGCCGGCGCTTCGCTTGTCGCAGACGTGTACCAAGATGGCGCGGCCGTCTTTGGCAGCGACTCCGCGTGCCCGGGCAGCGCGAGCGAACTCCTGCTCCAGGGTTTCGATGATCTCTGCCGGGTTGTCGCGAGCCTTTGCGTAGGGAATCGGACCAAAGGTTCGGAATGGCAGCTCGTTCGTGTCGTCGACGACCGGGAAATTGTGCCCGTAGTACAAGCACAGGGCGCGCTCTTCGCCGGGGGCCAGACAGATCGCGACCACCATGTCCAAGTGAAGACGGGTGAGGTCGACCAGGTCATCCCGGCTTAGTGGCTCGTTGCGCAGATGAGTGTGTATGAGCCGCAGGCCTCGCAGCCTGCCGGCACCGGCACGGAGGCGGCCCACGTCGGGCAGCATGAGCTTCGATGCGTCACCCAAGATGACGTGGTGCACCGTCCCACGGCGGTCGACGAGCACGCCGACTTGTCTTCCCGTTGCGTGGGACACGCCCACCAGAGCGCGCGTGAGGTCCGGAGTCGTGAGCCGGTCCAGCGGCACCTTGCGCCGGTAAATGCGCTGTAGAGCCTTGGTCTCAGACGGGCTGAGACCGCTCGTGTCGCCGTAGATCTCCACCGTTGCCTCAGTTCAACACACCGACCAAATAACGTCCAAGCCGCTCCTTCACAGATTGGGCTTCGGCGCTCTCTAGCGCGTTTTGAAGAGGAACGGGAGGGGGAAGGTCGTCGATTCGCCGCCGAAGTATATCCGCTCGTGATCGGGCATCGGCCAGCCGAGCACGAAACGGCTTGCTGCGGCCGGCTTCGGTCGCGAGCGTTTCGCGCACCCGAGCAGCCGCCTCGAGGTCGGAACAGACGAGGAGTAGGTCGCATCCCGCTTCGATCGCTAGGACTCCGGCTTCTTCGATGGCGTAGCGTTCGGTGACCGCCTTCATCTCGAGGTCGTCCGAGAACACGGCCCCCTCGAATCCTATTTCTTCTCGAAGGAGCTGGCCGATTGCCGCCTGGGACATCGTTGCGGGAACGTCGGAGTCGACGGCTTCGAACACGACGTGTGCTGTCATGAGGGATGGAATCCGTTTGGCGGCCGCATGAAACGGGCGTAGCTCCACTTGGTCTAAGCGAGCGCGGTCGTGGCGAAGAGTTGGAAGGGAGAGGTGGCTGTCGACGTCGGTGTCCCCGTGCCCTGGGAAGTGTTTGCCGCACGACAACACGCCCCCATCGCGCAGCCCATCGGCAAACGCGAGCGCGTGCTGGATGACGACATCTGGTGTGCGACCGAATGCTCGATCGCCGATGACGGGATTCTGTGGGTTGGTGTCCACATCGAGAACCGGTGCAAAGTCCAAGTTGACCCCGATCGCGCGCAACTGGCGCCCGAGAACCATCGCCGCGTCGCGGGTCAGTTGCATGTCGCCGACTGCAGCGAGCGTCCGCATCGGAGGCAGTCGGAGCAACGGATCTCCGAAACGCGCAACGCGCCCACCTTCCTGATCGACGCAGATCAGAATCGGGAGATCTGGATCCTGTCTGGCGGTGCACGAGGCGATCAACGCAGCGGCCCGGTCCACGTCGTCGATATTGCGCTTGAAGAGGATCAATCCGGCTACGGCCTGCTGCGCCAACCACTGGTGAACCGTCGCGGGGGCCTCCAATCCGCTGAATCCGCAGACGATTACATTGCCCGCCATTCGTTCGAGCTCGTTCATTTGTTGGGGGACCCTAGCATTGGTCTTAGATTGCCGTCAGGGCGGGTTGTTGCTAGAACAGGACAACTACTTCTTGCCCTTCATGGGCTTTGGAAACCGATGACCCGAGTTATAGATTCTGACTTCGGTCGACGAGAAGACGAAGATCGACGCGTTCTCAGCGAAGAGCCGCCCGAACCACTCGTTTACGCCTACGCGATTCCGCGCCGGCTCGTTGATCAAGATGCCGCGAAAGTGATTCGCCGCCTCAACCGACATGGCCACACGGCGTATCTCGTGGGGGGCGGCGTGCGCGACCTGATGCTCGGTCGCAAGCCCAAGGACTTCGACCTTGCCACGAGCGCACGGCCCTACGAAGTGCGCGACCTCTTCCGTAACTGCCGCGTGATCGGCCGACGCTTCCGATTGGCGCACGTCTTGTTCTCCGGCGGAAAGATCATCGAAGTTGCGACCTACCGACGCGACCCTTCCCAGCACTTCGAGGTCATCAAGCCAAAGATCGCAAAGAAGATTCCGCTGTGCGCGGGTCCGGAGCCGGTGCGATTAATTCCTTCGCGACGGGCGATCACCGAGGGCGAAGACACCGACCTGCTCATCACGAATGACAACGTCTTTGGCGAGCCGCACGAGGACGCGATTCGGCGCGACTTTACGATCAACGGCCTGTTCTACGACCTCGAGCGCGGCGAAGTGATCGACTTCGTTGGAGGCGTCGCTGACCTCGAAGAGCACTTGCTCCGTACTATCGGCGATCCGAATGTTCGCTTCCGCGAAGACCCGGTGCGCATCCTCCGCGCGATCAAATTCAGCGCACGCCTCGACATGGGGCTCGACCCGGAGGTCTACGACGCGATGGTCCGGCACCGGGGCGACCTTCGGCGCGCAGCAGCACCGCGTGTGCTCGAGGAAATCCTCCGCTTTCTGCGCGGCGGGGCCGCACACCGCTCGGTGTTCCTCTCGTGGGATGTGGGCGTGCTGAGCGAGATCCTGCCCGAAGTCGCGTCGTTCTTGGACGACGACCCCGAGGGCGCAGCACTGACTTTCGGACGCTTGAAGGCGGTCGATGCGCTTGCCGCGGAGGATCGGCTTCCCGGCGATGCCGTTCTACTCGCCGCGCTCTTGCTCGGGCCAATCGACGAAGCCCTCGAGGGGGTATCGGACGTTCCGGTGGCGTACGAGGAGTTCATTCGAGAGCTCTCGCTTCGGCTGTCGTTGCCCAGGCGTCTCAAGGACCGGATCCGATTGCTCGTAATGGCGCAGCGGCGCCTTCGTACCGGGCGCATCCAGTCGATCGCGCGCCGGGAGTACTTTGGTGATGCGGCGACCTTGTTCGCGCTCGATCGCATGGCTCGCGGTGAAGAGCTTCCCGTTTGGGCCCATGAACCCAACGAAGCGGTTTACGACGCCGAGCCACGCAGTCGTCGGCGTCGTCGCCGCCGCCGACCCCGTACCTAAGGGTGCGGGTCTTTTCTCTCGCACCCTAGTAATCGCTGCGGTCGACGATGAGCTCGAAGGAACGTTCGCTCATGTCAGGCTCATCGGAGTCTGGCAGCTCGTTCGAGAGGTTCGTCACGACGAACACTAGCCGGCGAGTTGCGTGGTCGATCTCGATGGGCAGGTAGGCTCTGGGCGTCGGGCCCGTGTGCGGAGCGGCTATGCGGCGAATTTCGTTGCCGCGATCGTCGAGCTGAACCGCGGCAAAGGACCAGCGAACTCCGTATTCGCCTTGCAGCCATGCGCGTAGACGCGTGCTGCCGTTCCATACCGCTCCATCCATGACTACGTAGGCGCTGCCGAACGATTCTAGCGGTTGATGGGCGATCACACGGGTCGGGAGGCGCTTCATCTGCAGGGAAATCGGGGCTTTGGCATCGCTATCGAGCGCGGCTGCCACGGCATCGCTCGGATCTGCACGCCCGACGAACCAACGTAGGACCGCCAGCTCTTCGACATTGTCGAGCAGGCGATCGCCACTTCGCTCGACTGCCGACTCGATGGCCGACCAAAGATCCGGATCCGCTCGTAGCCCCGTCCCTTCCCACGTGCGTTGACTGGCGAGCCCCCACACGTCGCGCACGAATCGCCCCGGCACCGCGTCGTGTCGCGCCGAAAGATAGGCGAGCCAAAGAGCGCCACCCGCGCCGTCTCCTGCAGCGCCGCCCACCCACGATCGAAACGGCTCGGCCTGCTGCCGGGTCACGGCGTCTCCATCACAACCGAACCGGCCGGTCAGCTCCCACGTCAACCAGGCCGCCGTTGCGCGCCGCCACGCCCTTGCTTCGGCCGGGTCCATGCTCATCAGTAGCGCTTCGGCATAGGCCGCGGTCACGCATGCATCGAGCAACTCGGTGGGCGTCGCGGGGTCCAGCACGGCGAACGTGGAAGCTCTGTCGAGGTAGGTCCACCACGCCATGCCGTCCGAGTAGGCGTCGGGGGGGAGGGCGGAGGTCAAGTACAGATCCACGTCGGGTCCACCGCCCAGGTCGCCGTCTGAGATTGGCGCAGGCCAACCCATCGTGTCGAGCCGCGCGCGGGCGTGCTCGAGCGCTGCCATGGCAAGCTGCATCGTCTGCCGCGTGACACTGGGATCGGCGTGCACGGTCAGTAGGGCGTAGGGCGACCGGACCACCAGGGATGCCTCGCTAGGCCGTTGTACCCGGTTGGGGGCAGGTGTCCGGGGTCCCGTCCACACCGGCGAGATCATCGAAACGATCGCCTCGGCCATCCCGTCCGCACCCAGCGGATCGCCCTGCGCCTGCGCGGTTTGCGTCTGCAGGGCGATCGTCAGAGCGATGCAGACGAGGTTTGATTTCACCCAGGGCATTTGACACGATCGGCCTATACCTTCTACATCCCGTCTGGAGGGGGACGTATGCACGATGGCCGTTTCGATCCTAGCGGCTTTTACGAGTTCAATCTGACTGGGGGAATGGTTCGCGCTCGCACAGGGGAGCGCGTGGTCATCCTGAGTGAGGATGTGCTCTCTTCGTTGGTTGCTGCCGCAGCGCGCGACGGCGACCTCACTCCGCTTCGCAGGTTGGGCGAGCTGCTTGGCGTGCAGGTGCTCGGCGGGTTGGACCGGCCCGCGTCAGTTCTCTCGCCGGAGGCCGTGCTTGGCCACGCCTCGGCGGTGACCGCGCTTTTCGGCTGGGGGCGCCTCGCTTTCGAGCGATGGGGCTCCGCCCTCGTGATCGTGCTACGCGACAAGCCCGAGCTCGACGAAGACGAGCTTGGCGCCGCGGCGCTCCTCGGCGGCATGTTCTCCGAGATTTCCCAACGGCAGGTTTCCTGTGTTCCGACCGGTGATTCGAAGTTCATCATGGTCGACTTCGAGGTCGCCGAGACCGTCTGGGGTTGGTTCAAAGATGGCGCCGACCTGCCTGCGATCGTAGGCATGCTTGACGCGAAGAGGGCATCATGAGCGATCGCGAAGACAGGCTTCGGTCTCTGCTCGACAAGGTTCGGGCCAAGCGCCCCAACGAGCGCACCACTCGAGCGGCAGACGCCCTCGATCGGATTCGGACTGCTTCGGGCACTACGGTGGCCGCTGCCGTTCAGTCGCCCCCATCGACGGTTCCGCCGACACCGGTTCGGAGCTCTATTCCGACGCAGCTGCCTTCGTCGCCGCCCGAGCCGCCCACCTCCCCGGCGCTGGAGAGCCCGACGCGCTACTCGTCTCAGCCACCACGGGTCGAGCGCCCGCTTTCGGTCGAGCCCCGCGCTCAATCGATTAGGTCGTCGTCAGGCGCACCTGCCGGGACCCCTGCTGCGGCATCTCAATCCCGGCGGCCTGAGCCAATTCGTCCGCAGAGCGTTGCGCCTACTGGGCAGCCGGTCGTCTATGCGACCGATCCGCCCGAGTTCCCACGAGCCAAGACGTTCGGTGATCTGCTCGAGCTGACCCTGTCGTTGCGGCCTCGTTAGATGCTCCTCGTCGTCGACGTCGGCAATACGCACACGGTGCTCGGCCTCTACGACGGCGAACGCCTGGTCCACGACTTTCGAATCGAGACGGCCAAGGGGCGAACGAGTGACGAGTATCACGTTCTGCTACTCAACTTGTTGGAGCTTGCCGGGATCAACCGCCCCGACGTGCGCGCCAGCATACTCGCCTCCGTCGTCCCCTCCTTCAGCGATACGGTGATCGACGCCGTCGACCGCGCATTCGATCATGAGATCATGGTCGTGGGCCCCGGGATCAAGACTGGGATGCCCGTGCTCTACGAGAATCCTCGCGAAGTGGGCGCCGATCGCATCGTCAATGCGGTCGCGGCCTTCGAGCGGGTCAAAGGCGCTTCTATCGTCGTCGATTTCGGCACCGCGACGACCTTTGACTGCATTTCGGAAAAGGGTGAGTACCTTGGAGGCGCGATCGCCCCCGGGATGCAGATCAGCGCCAGCGCGTTGTTCTCTCGTGCCGCCAAGTTGCCGCGCAGCGAGATCGCCCGCCCGCCGCGCGCCATCGGTCGCAATACGATCCACTCGATGCAAGCGGGCATCGTGTTCGGGTACGTCGGTTTGGTCGACGGCCTCGTTCGGCGCCTGGCCTCCGAGATGGACACCGAGGTCGCGGTCATTGCTACCGGCGGCCTGGCGGAGCTGATCGAGCCAGAGAGCGAGACGATCGACGAAATCGATGAGTTCCTCACTCTCGAAGGCCTGCGCCTAATCTACCTCCGCAACACTTAGTGTGCGGATCTTTTCTCTCGCACACTAATGGGCAGATCTCTTCGTCTGCAGACTAGGGGCGCATTAGGAGCGCCATTGCGATTATGCTGCTTGCGATGACGAGAGCGGCAAGCGCATAGACCGCGACCTCGCTCCGGCGGAGCTTGACTGGTTCAGCGGGCGGCTCGGTGTCCGGTCTCGACTGCCGTGGCCTGGAGGGCCGCGATTCCCTGGTGGGGGGCGGCTCGCTCACTGCCTCTTTCACAATGGGGAGCAGATCCACCCGTTCGTCCGGGCCGCTCTGAATGGCGTTCAACTCGGCGTCGAGCTCGGGCTTGCCTTTTCCGGCGAGCTGCTCGGCGAGAATACGACGCGCGAAGTCGGCGGTGAGCCGCGCCGACATGGTTTGGGCGACCGGAACCCCGACATCGATGGTGAGCCGATACCCGCCGAGGTCCACCAGGTCGTGGTTGCGCAGCACTTTGGGGCGCTCCGGGACGACCCGGATCTCATTGACTCGGGTTCCGTTGGTCGAGCCTTCGTCCACGAGGACGTAACCCGCGTCCTTCTCGCGGATGGTCGCATGCGATCCGCTGACCGCGGTGTGAGGCAGCTGAACGTCTGCGCTCCGTGAGCGTCCGATCACGACGCGAGATTGCGCGAACTCGTAGACGAAAGACGAAGGGTTAGCTTCCGTCCAAAGCGACTGCACCGTGATTCGCACGCCCATCGTAGCCGCCAAGACTGCGGTCCTGTTGCATGGTGGTCAAGGAAGCGAGTTGCAGAAAAGTGGACGCGTTGTCGCAGTTTTGGGACCAGTCGTGATGGGTGCGACTCACGCGTCGCGCAGGAGAGCATTCGATGAACACATCCGCGGGTTACCACCAAGCACCTCGGCCACCGCGTGTGCCGCTCGACGAGGTTCTCATCAAGCTTCACCCCGACGGCTTCCACCAAGAGTTCGAAGCCGACGGCATCAATGTAGGTGCGGGTGGGCTTTCGATGCGGGCGTCGGTATTGCCCGAGGTCGGGTCGACGCTACGTTGCCAGTTGGATAACCCCACGGCCGGCGAGGCGATTGAGCTGATCGGCCGCGTCGTGTGGGCGCATGAGAGCGGTCCACACGTCGGCGAGTTCGGTATTCGCTTCACGCATCTGTCGGACGACGACCAGACGCGTATCGAGGCGTTGATTCAATGCTGGGGTCGCACGACCGCTAAGGCGCCGACTGTTCGGTTGCTGCTCGATGGCGTGGACTCTTGCATCGTGGCCGAGGTTCAATCCGAGAGTGATTCCGAACTTTCGGTCGAACAGCCCCTCCCATTTCTGGCGATTGGGAGCACGGTCATGAATGAGAGCACCAGCCGGAGCGGCCACCTCGAAGCCGTCGAGCTCAAGATGGACGGCGCGACCCCGAAGTTGGTGCTGAGCATCGGCTACGAGGTGGAAGACGCATCCGAAGCCTCCGTCGCCGAGGGGAGCGACCGGGACACGTTGCCCGAGGAAACGCCCTCGACGGTCCAAGCGAGTCGCCGCAGCAGTGAAGAGCGGATGCACGATACCCCGCGAATCGTTCGCTACGACCCTGCTGTGGAGAAGTCGGAAAGCGAGACCGCGACCGACCGGCTGCGCGCCTACGCGAAGTCGGCGACCGATCAGCTCGCGAGTACCGTGGGGGGCGCCCACACGGCGGTGACCGAGGAGCTACTTCCACGGATCACGACGAAGGTGAAGGAACTGGTTGCTCTCGTTCTGCGCTTCATTGGGGCGCTGCGTTCGCAGCTCGACGACAAACCTCGCCGCAAACAGGTTCCGCGGAGCGAAGCAGCCCGCGCGCATCTCAAGAACACCCGCCGTAGCGGACGCCGATACTTGATGGTAGCGGCGATGGCCTGTGGGATTGTTGCCGCGGGGTGGGGGATTTACTCGTGGGCGGCTTCGGGGTCGGAGGCGGCGACAGATACAGAGGCGGCGACAGGTACAGAGGCACCGACAGATATAGAGGCAGCGGCAGCGACAGAGACGGTGGTGATTGCAGCAGGGGCAGAGACGGCGGCGGACGCGGCCGGCGAGCAAGGGCACGTGGGCGAGAACGGGAACGCCAACGCGGAGTATCTGGTGCAGGGGGCACCTTTGCCTCCCAAGGCTGTTCGCGGGACAGCGTTTGGCGCCGACTCGGTTCCTGGTGGTGAGAAGTACGTGCTGAGGATGAGCAACCCGGTTGCTGAGATGGATGGGATCATCGAGTCGGACGGGTTCTCCGTGACGATTCCCGGGAGCTTGTCCCTTTCGCAGGCTGGCCCGATTGCCACGGCGCATCCTGACGTCGAGCACGCCAGCATCCTCAACCGCGGCGATTTTTCCGAGCTGACGATTCGGTTCGTTGCAGGGCGTCAGCCCGCCTACCGCGTCGAGGCGCGCGGCCCGGTGATCGAGATCTCGATCGCGCGATAGCCCTATTTAGAACGCGTGATCGGCTGAAAGAAGCGTCGCGATTCGCGCTCCACGTAGAGGAGCGCCTTGCCGTCCTTCAGCGCCGCGCGGACGTCGCCAATCGAGCGAACCGGCTGCCGGTCCGCTTGAAGAATGATGTCGCCTGGACGAAGGCCCGCTCGATCGGCGTCGGAACCCGGCGCCACGCCACGGACGAACACCCGGCCGTCCCCTTCGTAGCGGAAACGTTCCCGGAGCCTCGGCGTCAGGTCCTCGAGCGCAAGGCCCAGCATGCTGTTGTCTTGCACACCTTGTTGTCGGGATTGAGCGCTATCCTCGCTCGGTCGTTCGCCAGTGACGAGGGAGATGTTCTTCGTCTTTTCACCGCGGCGCACTTCGACGCTCAAGCGTTCACCCACGCCGTGTCGCAAAATGGTGCGTAGAAGGTCGTGCCCTTCCCGAATCTTCTGACCGCCGACGCCAGTGATGATATCGCCGGCCTGCAGACCTGCCTTGTCCGCCGGTCCTCGAGGAACCACGGCGTTGATCAGCGCTCCGCCGTCGAAGCTGCCGCCGAAGTGTGCCGCTAGCTCTGGGGTGATCTCCTGGAAGGAGACGCCGAGCCAAGCGCGTTTAACGGTGCCATTGTCGATGAGCTGACGCGCTACCCGCTGGGCGATCTCCGAAGGAATCGCGAAACCGATTCCCGTGCCGCGCCCGATGATCATCGTGTTGATGCCGAGCACTCGGCCGTGAAGGTCCACGAGCGGGCCGCCGGAGTTTCCGGGATTGATGCTCGCATCGGTTTGGAGGTAGTCCTCGATCTCGTTGGCGCCGATGCCCCCACGACCCTTGGCGCTCAGGACACCCGTCGTCACGCTGTAGTCGAGCCCAAACGGCGAGCCGATCGCGATGACGAACTGGCCGACCCGCGCCTTCTCCGAAGACGCGAACTCGGCTTGCGGTAAGCCTCTTGCGTCGATCTTCAGCATGGCGAGGTCCGTAGCCGAATCCGCGCCGACGAGCGTGGCGGGGAAGCTCTTTCCGTTCTTGAGCCGTACTGCGATGCGGCTTGCTTCATGAATCACGTGGTTGTTCGTGAGGATGTACCCGTCGGGACGCAGGATGACGCCTGAGCCGCCTCCACGAACGATGCCTCCGCGACCTTGCCCACCGAAGAAGAATGGAAAGCCCTCGTTTTGAGGCCTGGTCACTTCAACCTGAATGCTCACCACCGAGAGCGACACCGACTCGGCAACGTCGGTCAGCGCAGTTTCGAAGGCAAGCGCCCTCGATAAGGCGTTTTCGTCGACTGAGCCCTTCTTGGGCGACGCGGACGCCGTGCCGAGCATGGTGACGGCAAGCGCGGCTCCAACGACGATGAGCCAGGGCTGCCGAAGCGTGGTGCGGATCATGAACATACCTCCCTTTGTCCCCCTAACCGTTCACGCGCCGGCTTGATTCCATTCATAGGCATGGATGGAGGATGAGTTACGGAGAATTTCTATGATTGCCGTGGCTTAGTGGTCGAGGCAGGGAAGGGTGACCAGGACGGTCGTGCCCCGGCCGGGCTCGCTGTCGATTTCGATGGTGCCTTGATGCTCCTCGATGATGTTCTTGACGATCGACAGGCCGAGCCCCGTTCCGGTGCCCTTTCGGCGCGTCGAGAAGAACGGCTCGAAAACCCGGTTGAGCTCGGCTGCCCGAATCCCCACGCCGTTGTCGTGGACCTCGGCGCGAATTCGATCGTGACTGAGGAGGTGAGTGGACAGGCGCATGCTTCCGCCTTCGGCGAGCGCGGCGTTGCATGCGTTCGTGATGAGGTTGACGAAGACCTGATGAAGCTGTCCCGGCACCGCGTTCACCTTGGGAAGGTTCTCTGCGTAGTCCAGCGTTACGGAGACGCCCGCATCCCGAATGATGTGCTCACAGAAGCCGACTGCTTCTCGGAGCGCGTCATTCAGCGAGACCGACTCTGCCTCTTCCTTCGACGGACGCGCGTAGGTCAGCAGGTTGCGCGTGAACGACATGATACGGTCGGAGCTTCGCAAGATGCGCTCAACTCGCTTCACATCCGCGTGTTCGGCTCCGCTGCGCGTCAGTTTGCTTAGCAGGTACTCCCCATAGACGGAGATGCTGGTCAGTGGATTGTTGATCTCGTGGACGATGCCGGCAGCAAGCTGCCCGAGTGTGGCCAGCTTCTCGGCGTGGATCACCTGCCCCTCGAGCTCCCGTACCTCGGTTCGGTCCTGCCCGATTGCGATGACCCCGGCGACCCTTCCTTCGGATTCGAGTATCGGCGCCAGGGTGAACTGCAGGCGCGCGTTACCCCCTCCAGCCTTGGGCAACCTCAGCTCGAACGGCGCGACCTCTCGGCCGCGGAGCGCGTTGACGAAGGCCGACAAGACCCGAACGCGCTCGCTTGGCCCCGCCAGCCGCAGCACGTCCTTGGCGACCAGCTCCTTTCGATCCAGCCCTGTAATTCGACCGAAGGCGCTGCTCACGACCCGAATGCCCCGATCGCGACCGACGACGAGGACCGGGATATTGGCGTGCTCCAACAGCTTTTCGAGGTAGTCACGGAGGTGAAGTGATTCCCGGCGCAGGCGCCCGCTTTCGATCGCTGCGCTCGCTTGAGTCGCCGCCATCAGGACTGCCTCTTCCAAGCGGGCCGGGACCTCGGCTCCACGCTCGAACTCGGCTGATAGAACCCCGATCACCTCGCCGGCGCGAGCCAATGGTGCATCGAAGCCGTCAGCCGGGAGCTGTTCCTCGGCCGGACCCGCGAGCAAGATGGCCTGGTACGTGCGCCGCAAGGTCATCCCATTCGGTGGCTCGGCCGGTTGCGTGAAGCCTGCGCGCAAGAGACCCGCTTCGGTGATCGCCACTTCGTCCATCGCCTCCGGCCGAATGTGGTGCGTCGTGGCTTGCACGATAGCCGCGCTCTCGGCTGCTTGCGGTGACAACCTCATCGCGAAGCGGGTCTTTGGATAGAGACGCTCGAGCGCGTGCACGTACGAACGCAAGATCCTCTCGTCGGTCGCAAAGCCGGCGGTCTCGCGTTGCGCTTGGTTCAGCGACTCCAGAATCTGCGAAAGCGCGCTGGCTTCCGTCGCCCGGCGGCCGGGCGTGATGATCGCCTTCACCGACGAGACCCGGGGTTCCAGGCTTTGTCGAGCGGGGGGCTTCCTATGCGCGGAGTCGTCCATCGCTCAGCCCTTTGCCCCTGGGTCGGTCGAGGCGTCTGCGGCGCGGTCGAGATCGAAGATCTTCTGGTGGCCGACGTACGATGTGGTTTCGTATCGCGTGATTTTTCCGATCTTGCGAACGATTTCGGCCATGCGTTCCGCTTCCCGGATCAGCACCTCAGCCGCCTTTGCACCGTTGGAGCCAGGCTCCGATTGGCGCAACAGCAGCTCTGCGTAGGCCATCATGCTGGTCAGTGGCTGGTTGAGCTCGTGCGCCGCTGTGCCGGCCAACTCGGCAAGGACACCTTGCTTCTCGGTGAATGCCAGCTTCTTCTGAGCTTCCGCGAGCCTCTCTTCGACCCGGATCCGGTCCCGCAGATCGGCAAAAATGAGGACAATCGCGGAGGGCTCGCCATGTTCGTAGATGAGTGAGGCCGACAACTGAACGGGGATTCGAGTCCCGTGCAGGTCTAGAAGGTCGAGCATAGTCGGCTCGAGCCTGCCTTCCCCGCCGTGGTCAGGGGCGAGTAACCGTTGCGTGACGAGCTCGGCCGAAGAGCGCCCAAGGAGGTCTTCGAGCTTCACGGTTCCGAGCACGTCGGATACGTGGCGCCCGGAAACTCGCTCCGCGCTGGGATTGAACAACACCACCCGTTGCTCCATGTCGGTCGCGATGATCGCATCTACGCTCGCGTCGATCAACGATTCCAAGAACTCCATCGTCTTAATCAGCTCGCGCTCAGTTTCACGTAGGTCGGTGACGTCCTCGAACGAGATGACGGTGTGGTCCTCGGCTCCAATCAGTGGAGCGAACGACGAGCTGCAGATGATCTTGGTTCCATCTCGCCGAACGAGCTCGATATCCATGCCCCGCGGGTACTGCCGTTGGGACAGCGCTTCTCGAACGCGCTGCAGAGCCTCGGCGGACACCACTCGAGCGATATCATCCGAGGCGATCGTTTCCTCACGATGGCCGAGGATCTCGTAGGACCTGGGGTTTGCGAAAACCATTTTGAGATCCGGGCCGACCACTACGATTCCAGGCGCCATCGACGCGAAGGTTTTGGCGTACTGACGCCGCAGGTCGTAGAGCGGCGTGCACGCGCGAAGTCGTTCCAATCGAACCAGCAGCTCGTCTTGGCGCATCGGTCGAAAGACGATGTCGTCGCCCAGCTCGTCCGACCCTGCCGGGGGGGCCTCCCCCACGAGCAGTAGCACCGGCTTTCTATGTGGCGTTCCCCACACCCCCGCCTGCGGGTGGGCTGCGTCCAGCGCCACGACCTCTTGATGAATCTCGCTGTCGTCCATGGCCTCGGGCCCGAGCCACTCGACGGACCAAGCGGTCCCTTTGAGCGTTCTGACGAGCTCCTGGTAGACGTTTGAATCTTTCGAGATCAGTGCCAGCGTCGGCATGCGTTTCCAGCCTACCAGAGACGACTCTGCTGGTGGCTCTTTCGGGACGGTTGTGTAACCTTGGCCCAGACGGGGCACGTGGCAAAGCCGATTGGAATTTTCGACTCAGGCTTGGGTGGCCTCACGGTAGCCCGCGCCATCCGCGGGGCGTTTCCAGCGGAGAGCTTGGTCTATCTCGGCGATACGGCGAGGGTTCCCTATGGGACGCGCAGCGCGGGCACCGTAGTGAAGTACGCCATCGGCTGCGCGGAGCGTTTGCTCAGCTTCGACATCAAGCTCCTGGTGGTTGCGTGCAATACGGCGAGCGGCGTCGCGCTTGGCGAGCTCCAAGCGCGTCTCGACATCCCGGTCGTCGGGGTCATTCAGCCGGGCGCGCGCGCCGGCGTGAAGGCAACCCGCAGTGGGCGCATCGGGATCCTCGCGACCGCCGGGACGGTGGCGTCCGGAGCATACGAGCGCGCAATTCACAGCGTAAACGATGCAATGAGTGTATTCGCCAGACCCGCTCCGCTCTTCGTGCCGCTCGCCGAAGAGGGCTGGGTCACCGGCGACGTGCCCCGCCTTGCTGCCCAGCGATACCTTCAGCCGCTCGCCGACGTCGACGTCGATACAATCGTCCTCGGCTGCACGCACTATCCATTGCTTTCCGAGACGATTCACGAGGTAGCAGCCGAGCTCCTGGGTCACGACGTGGCCATCGTTGATAGTGCCGAGGCCACCGCGACGACCCTGACCGAGATGCTGGACACGAGCTCCAACGTTTCGGCACAACCGGGGTCCCTCCAGATCCTGGTGACCGATCTGCCCGCCCAATTCGGCTCCGCCGCCTCCAGATTTCTGGGCAAACCCCTACAGGGACTGGATATCCGCGCAATCGACCTTTGAGCTTGCAGATTACAGTGTCACCAATATAGTATGTAAATACTGATATGCGCGATGTAGGGGGACATGCCATCGCTGCGAGCGAGCCACCGATTGACGGCGAAAACAGGATCTTTGCCACCGGTGAGCTCCTCGACGGCGTTTACGAAATCATGCAGCTGCTCGGCCGGGGCGGAATGGGCGAGGTCTTCGAGGCCCACGACCATCTGCTCAACCGGCGGGTGGCGATTAAGGCGGCCTGGCCCAATCCGTTGACTCCGCCCATTCGCAACGAAGCGCGTGCGTTGGCAGCATTCCAGCATTCCAGTTTGGTGAGCGTGCATACCCTGGGCGAGCACCGCGGGATCGAATACCTCGTCATGGAGCGGGTCTATGGCGTGTCGTTGACCCAGCATGCAGCCACGCGCTGGGAGAGCGGCGAGCAGTTCAGCCCGGCGGAGGTGGTGCAGATTCTGTTGCCCGCCAGTGAAGGGATGAGCGTCGTGCATCGCGCTGGGCTCGTCCATCGTGACGTCAAGCCGGATAACATCATGTTGACTCCGGTCCACCGGGTCGTGCTGATGGACTTCGGTCTCGTGTTGCCCGAGTTCGACGTGAACGGGCAGCAGCGTGTCGCGGGCTCTCCGCCCTACATGGCGCCCGAAGCGCTGCTCAACACTGCCGCGACTGGCAGTGGTCACCTGGTCGACATCTTTGGTCTTGGCGTCGTCGCATATGAGCTACTGACTGGAACGCGGCCGTTTGTCGGCAGCACCATCCGCGAAGTAATTGCATCGCACGAGCGGGGGCAACCGGTGCCCCTTGTCGAACTCCGGCCTGACTGTCCGCTGGACCTGTGCCAACTCGTTCACGAGATGCTCAGCCCCAACGCACAGGTGCGCGTTCAGAGCGCCGAGGCGGTCGCGTGGCAGCTGCGTGCGATTCGGGACGAGCGGCCACGCAGCGACAGCCCGGCGGCGACCAACAAGAAGGGCCCGTCGGTGCTGATCGTCGACGATGACGTGGACCTCGCCAAGATTCTCTCGTTCTACGTGCGGCAGATCGTAGGAGCATCGGACATTCGCGTCGCCCACGATGGCGAAGAAGCACTCGCCGAGGTCCAGAAGGAAGAGCCGGATGTGATGCTGCTCGATCTCCACATGCCTCGCATGAATGGGGTCGAGGTCTGCATGCAGCTCAAGGGCGAAGGGCTCGCGCAGAGTTGCTCGATTATTTCGGTGAGCGCGGGCGCGCAAGAGCACGACGTCCAGCTGCTTCATCAACTTGGCATCCATCATTTCGTCGAAAAGGGATCCAACTTGCGAGAGCGACTTCGAACGGTCTTCGTCGAAGTGTGCGGCGACCAGGTGCTAGCGGACGACTGATCCCTCGCCTAGAGTTCGGTCATGGTCGACCCGGAGCGTTCGGTTTCGAAGCTCAGGCAATTGGCGGAGCATCTCGTCACGCTGTTGGATGATCGCTTCCGTATCCCGGGAACAGACTTTCGGTTCGGTCTGGATCCGATCATCGGCATCTTGTTTCCAGGAATCGGTGATGCGGTGACGGGCGCGGGTTCGGTCGGTCTGTTGGCGCTCGCACTGCGCCGAGGGGTGCCGCGCGTCGTCTTATTGCGCATGCTACTCAACATCCTGGTCGACGTCGTAGCCGGTTCGCTTCCAATCGTCGGCGACATCTTCGATGCGGCCTACAAATCAAACCGTCGCAACCTGGAGCTCATCCGCGAGCACGAAGACTCTGGCTCCACGCCGACGGCATGGGACTACGCGATCGCTACACTCGGCGTAATCCTCGCCATCCTCAGCATCGTCGTGCCGCTCGGTGCCGTCTTCTACTTCGGTATCAACTACGGGCCGGAGCTTCTCGAGCATCTTCGGCGTCGGTGAGCCGTTCGTCGGCTTCCCGAAGCTCGCGCTCGAGGTGGCGAATCCGTCGTTGGAGCGCGCGAAGGTCGCGCTGGGTCGCGAGGTTCAACATGCCAGCGATGCGCTGGACGCGCTGGTCGACCGCACCCTCGATGCGACCACGAAAGCGGAAAGCCTTGATCGCGACCTTTTGAACGTTGGGATCCCGCATTAGCTTCGCAACCCGGGGGTCCTGAAGCACGGTGAAGAGCCGCTCTTTGAGTGTCGCCATCGGATTGACCGACTAGCCGATCACAGACTGAAGCTTGGTCGCAAGCAGCGCGTTTCCCGTGACCCTGATCTTGCCATGCATGAAGAACTGCATCGCGGACCCGGGCTTCTCGGTCATCGCTTTCCAGTCGTCCGTGGACAGCTCGATCGTGCACTCGGCGTTGCCCGCGTCGCCCTGCGTGACGCCCGGGGCATCTTTCATGTTCACCGTCCAGACGCCGCCGTCTTCGCCGTTGACTTTGAATAGAAAGACCGCGTCGACCGCCTTGGCTTTGTCGATGTCGCGCTCGATCGAGCGTGGAATGTCTTGGGTGAATGAGATCTGGGCGTTAGGCACGGACGCAGAGCTAACAACGGGCTCCGAAGGGTGTCAAGCCGACCGTCGTCAGGTCCCGGTTTCCAAGTCCTGCGCAAGGTAGGCGAGAATGACTTCGTCGAGCGTCTTTTGAGTCAACACGTCGTGCCCGAACGGAAGCGCCGGCGCCTGTGAGATTCGTTGGTGGGACCCGCTAGCAGGGCGAACCTGCTCGTATCGCGGCGACCCCTCGACCAGAAGGGTTGCGGCGTGGTCGAGGACCTCGGTGGTGACCTCTGCCGACGGCGCCCCCTGGCCTTCGGCGCTGCGGTCGGTTTCGGCCGGGCCATCCTCGTCGTACACACCGTCGCGGAGCCCGATGAACACGCGCTTGTGTTGCTCTTGCATGAGCTGCTTGACGATGGCGGCGATGTTCTCAGCGCCGACTTGCTCCTCGTAGGACGTCTTCTCCGACGCGATGATGCGTCCACCGTCCGCGAAAAGCTGCGTGATGACGTGCGGCCTCTTCACACCCGAATCTTCGGTTTGAATGTGATAAAGGTTTCCCTTATGGCGCACGTTCGTGTTGTACCCCACGAGCGGTGACGGACTCGCTCCCATCCCCAAATCATATCCCAGAAAAAGGGGACAGTCCCCTTTTCCCAAGGGTTAAGGAAACGCACGCTGCTTCATGGCTGGAAACAAAAAGAAAAAGACCCACGTGCGACCGCTGATTCCCCGTCCGGGCGCACGATACGCCTGCTTCGGGGATGGCTTGTGCTGTACCGATATCCACGGCATCGGGCCTCTCACCAAGAAGGAGGTTGCCGAGATGCGCCGCATCGATCGCAAATCGGCTGGGTGGAACGAGGACCACGACGACTACATGCTCCATACGGCGGCGGACGGTGGCTGCGTTTTCCTGATGGCTGACCAGCGCTGCTCGGTGCATGCGCAGCTAGGTGCTGAGGCCAAGCCGGATGGCTGCGGACGGTTTCCGTTGGGATTGGTCGCCACCCCGAATGGGGGCCGGATCACCACCGAGCACCGGTGTCCCTGCCGCACCATGGGGGACCGTCCGGAGATTCAGCCCGAGGACGTCGAGAGCTCGATCTCGGATGGTGGGAGCAGGCCGGTCGCCGATCGCCGCATCAAGCGAATCCCGATGAGCCCGGGCGAGCAGCTCAAGTTCAGCGAGTGGGAACCCATCGAGGCGGAGTACCTGCACCGGCTTCAGGGCCGCGAGGCACTCCTAGAGATCCTCGACGCGGAACCGTTCCCGAAGCTCCATGGCAGCAGTTGGGACAAGCAAGCCGACGAGTTCATCGATGCGCGCGATGGCTCGCAGTTTGGCACGGCCATGGCTTGGGTCGGCGACACGATTAGCGCCCGTCAGAACAGTCGAAGCCCCAGGGCTCCGGGGCGTCCCTGGGCAGCGGCGTTCGATCGCGCCCAAGCTCGTTCTCCCAAAGCACGCACGAGCCGCGAGGTCTTTGGTGATTGGATCGCTGATGAGATCTGGTCGCTCAAGTGGGCCGAGGACTACGACTTTGCGCTGGCCCGCCAGGAGCTCGCCACGAGGGTCGCAATCGCCGAGGACATTTGTACACGTCTTCGCGCCGAGGGGGCGCGGGCGGACCGTGCCGCGGCTGAGGCGGTGATGATGGTCGAGGTCGTCGGCGAGTCCGACTTCTGGACCGAGGTCAAGGACTGCATGCGCCCCTCATGACGGAAGACGAGCGCAACAGCGAAGTGCTTGCCCTCCAAATCGGGCGACCTTTGCGCGCGGCGTCCAAGGTCCTACGCAGGTGCAATCTCGACTTGCCGATCGTCATCGACGTTCCGCCGATCCTCGACACCGGGGAGCCATTCCCCACACGCTATTGGCTCACCTGCCCGCTCGCGCATCGACGAATTGCGCGTATCGAAGCAGAGGGCGGTGTTCGCGCCGCCCAACCGCCGGTACAGCGCTCTCCGGCGAGCGCACCGCCGGTACAGCGCTCTCCGGCGAGCGCACCGCCGGCCCACGCCATCGTCCGAGCGGAGGGGTCGGCGGGTCGGCGGGTGGTGTGAAGTGTCTGCACGCCCACTACGCCGACTTTGCCGCCGGCAATGACAACGCGATCGGCCGGGACCTTCACGGCGTGATTGGCGAGCCCCGCTGCAATGCGCCCTGCGTCGCTGTCATTGACGGCACACTTCAGCGTAATCCAGACTGGCGAGAGCCAAGCCATGACGACGACTCTCGATAGCCCATCGCCCACGCGGCTTTCGCAACGCCTGCTTTGGTGGGCGATCGTCGGCGGCTGCGTGTTGGTGTTGGTTGCCGCTGCAGCGATCGAGCCGGACTCGCGGGGCTACGGCACGCACACGCAGCTTGGCCTTCCTCCGTGCGGGTTCCTCTTGCTCACAGGATCCCCTTGCCCCGGGTGTGGGCTCACGACCGCTTTTGCATACGGCATCCGCGGCCACTGGGCGCTCGCGGCCAGCGCGAATCCACTCGGGCTTGCCCTCTTTCTGGTCGTGTGCCTGTGCATCCCACTCGGAGTGATCGCCGCGTTGCGCGGTTGGTCTCTCGACGCGGCCATCGAACGCTTCTCGCTGAATCGTTGGGGCCTCGCGCTTGCTGGTTGCGCCGTCGTGCTCTGGGTCGCGCGCTTCGCTGCGGCGTTCTAGTCTTTGCGCATGAGTGAATGCCGCGTCTGCTTCAAAAGGTCGTCGCCGCTCTTGACGCTTGTTTCGGGCGTGCTCGTGAGCGCGATCTCGACTGCGGGCCTCGGATTGACGTTTCCGCCCCAAAGCTCCTCACTGTCGACCTGGCTATGCAGGCGCCGAAGCACGTAGCCCGCGCCATTGCCGTCGGTTTCGGGCAACAGGATGCAGAACTCGTCCCGACGCAAGCGAAAGAGGTGGTCGACCGCACGGATGCACCCTCTGAGCCCGCTCCCGATGAGGGCCATGGCGCGATCGGCGGTGCCATCCTCGTCGGCCGCCGCAATTTCAGATGAGTTCCCCAGCCTCACGACGATGCAACTCAGCGGGTGCCCGTATCGCTCCGCGCGCGTGTGCTCGTAGTCCAAGCTGATCAGTAATTGTGACGGTGTTCCGGCCCCGGTCACAGGGTCTCGTTGGTCCGCCGGCGGCGCACTCTCCGGAATTCCGAGTCGGTCGCGTCGCGTCGCGCGCAGAACGTTGCGAACGCGCTGCTGAATCTCGAACACGCGGTACGGACGGGTCAGGTAGTCTTCGGCACCAAGCTCAATTCCACGACGGCGGGCGTCGAGGTCGCCCTCGTCGGTCACGAGCAAGACGGGGATGTTCACCAGGCTCGTATCAGCTTTGAGGATCCGAAGGATCTCGAACGCGTCGATCTCCGACATCTTGGCGTCGAGTATGAGTAGGTCCGGAGGCCGGCGCGCAACCATCGCAAGTACCTCCGGCCCGTCCGCCGCGGTCACAACGTCGTATCCCGCAGCCTCACATGCCTCGTGAAGCAAGCGGAGGTTGAAGGGATCCGGATCCGCCACGAGCACCAATGCGCTCATGACGCTGCTCCGCTCGGCTTTCCCCGATTGTTTCCGTCCTCCACGGCCGCTACGGTATCACGCAGTTGTCGGGGCCTCCAATCTCCGTGCCTACGCGTGCGACACGAGTAAGCTTGGCCCCGTGGTTGCCCCCGCCAGACAGATCGCGACCCGCGTGCTTCACAGGGTTGCGCGCGACGACGCGTGGGCGGCCCCGACCCTCGATGCTGAGCTCCGTCGTGGGTCGGTCAGCCGCGTCGATGCGGCGCTCGCTACGCAAATCGTATACGGCACGCTCCGGACAGCGCGCGACCTCGATGCCTCGCTTGCGCGGCACGCCCGGCGGACCCTCAAAGTCGATTCCTGGACACATGCCGCGCTGCTAGGAGCGGCTTACCAACTGCTGCACTTAGAGCGCGTGCCTTCCCATGCCGTCGTGAACGACGCTGTCGAGCTCGTACGCATGAAGCGCGGTAAGAGGGTCGCCGGTTTTGCGAACGCGATTCTTCGCAAGGTTGCGGCCGATCGCCCGGACGTTCCGGAGCCTCCGTCGTCTGTCGCGATTCCCTCCTGGCTGCGTGATGCGCTTGGGTCTTCGATCGGAGCAGAGCACACCGACGACCTTCTTCGCGTGGGGCGGGAGCCGCCCTCGATCGACCTGCGCGTTCGCACAGACATCGAGCGTGAAGCTATCGCCGAGTCCATCGGCGTAGTCCACCCCGCCGCAGTGATTGCACTCACGGAACTCTCGCCCCATGGCTTGCGTGTCAGTGGTGCGGGTGACCCGCGGGCGCTGCCCGGCTATGAGAAAGGCGCGTTCGCCGTTCAAGAGGAAGGCGCGCAGCTGATTGGCTCGTTGTTGCAAGCACGGCCCGGGGAACGTGTCTTGGACGCGTGCGCGGGGCGGGGAGGCAAAACCGCTCAGTTGATCGAATGCGTGGGCGAGTCCGGAAGCGTCGTTGCGACTGATCTTCATGAGCATCGTCTCGAACAGATCTCAGCAGAGCTGATCCGACTTCGATTGGACCCCGCTGGACTCGAAACCGCCTGTGTAGATTGGACCGTTGGCAAAGGCACCGTGCGAGGCGACTTCGATCGCGTACTCATCGATGCTCCCTGCACCGGGATTGGCACTTTGCGCCGTAGGCCTGAAATTTTACTGCGGACCGGGCGCAAAGATGCGGCCCGCATGGGTGAAACACAGCGGCGCATACTCGAGAACGCCGGCTCGCTGGTTCGACCGGGGGGAACCCTCCTCTACGCCGTCTGCTCCCCACTGAGCGACGAGGGTCCAGCGGTCGTCGAAAGCGTCGATCTTCCTGGATTTGATCTTCAAGTCGGACGTGCTTCCCACTTGAAATCATTGTACTTTGGATCCGATGGCGGTTTGGATGTTGGTCCCTGGGTAAAAGGTGCTGGCCCATGGGCAGACGCCTACCAAGTCTATATGTGGGTGAATGTAGGCTAGTCCGTTGACAGATGTTCACGTCAACGCTAGATTCCGCCGAGCTTGAAATACGGGGCGTAGCGCAGCTTGGTAGCGCGCACGGTTCGGGACCGTGAGGTCGGAGGTTCAAATCCTCTCGCCCCGACTAGAATTGAACACTGCAATCACAATTGCAGCGGAGGCATGATGGCAAAGGCGTTACCACCGGTAAGAGTTCTCGTCGTCGACGACGACCAGGCGATATTGGAGTTCATGGAGACGTTCCTCACCAAGGACGGCTTCGAGGTCACCACCCTTGCCAATCCGAAAGACGCGCCTGAGGAAGTCAAAGCGGGTGGTTATCACTTGGTCGTGCTCGACCTGATGATGCCCGGCCTGGGCGGCGTCGAAGTCCTCGAGCAGATTCGCCGGATCGATAGCGACGTTGCCGTCGTGATCTTCACCGGGTACCCATCGCTCGATACGGCGGTTCAGTCGATGAAGCTCGATGCCGTCGACTACCTGAAGAAGCCCTTCAACCCTGATGAGTTCCGTGAGGTGCTCGATCGCGTCATGCGCAAGAAGGGGCTCCTTCGCACGCCCGAAGAGAACCTTCACCGCGTCATCGGCGAGACGATTCGCGGGCTCCGCAAGGATCGGGGCCTGACATTGAAGCAGATGGCTCGCCGCACGGGCCTGAGCGTCTCGCTTCTGTCCCAGATAGAGCGCGCAGAATCGAGCGCGTCGATCAGCTCGCTCTACAAGATTGCAACCGCGCTCGACGTGCGGATTCAAGACCTGTTCGGCGAGTACTGAGCTTCGCTCACCGCAGAGCGGCGGCCGGCGACCGCAGGACATCCAGTAGATGGGCAAGTAGCAGCGGGTCGTCGATGACCTCGAGGGTGCGGCGACCCCGCTGGTCTGCGGCCTCGTTTCGTTGGTCTGCTTGGAGTAGCTCGACGAGGCGGACCCGCGCGTAGAGGTCGTCCGGGGCGAGCGCAGTCCATCGCTCGAGAACCGCAATTGCGCCTCGACGATGTCCGTGTGAGGCGAGCTGCTCGGCCGAAACGCGCGCCCGGAGTCGGGGCTCGTCGTTGGTTACCACCTTCACGTTGGCGTAGTAGGCAGCGGCCTCTTCAAATCGACCTGCTTGCTCGAAGATGCCGGCAAGTGCGGCGCGCTCAGCGGGTCGCTTCGGATCGAACAGGCGTAAGCCGGCGCGCAGGGCGCCTTCCTCCACATAGATCTCTGCAAGCATGGTTCTGACGGCGAGTGATTCGTGCGGCACTTGACTCAATGCTTCGGCTGCCGCGCCTTGTCGGTCTTGAGACATCGAGCATTCGGCGAATGCAATCCGTGAAGCCTCGAAGCTCGCCGCGCCGAGCGGCACTTCCGCGAGCGCGATCGCAGCCTCGATATAGTCACCACGGGCCAGGAGTGCCCGCCCCTTCGAGTAGTCGACGCGCGGAGACGTGCCGGCGGCGTCCAACAGCCGCAGGGCCGCGTCGAGATCGCCCGTGTCCAGCAGCAGATTGACGTGCTCGATCACTCCCCCCAAACGCTCGCTCTGCACGGTCGCCAAGAATGCCACTGCCTTGTCCCGGTCACCACTCTCGAGCAGCGCACGCAGCCACAACGCGATGTTCTCAGGCGTATCCAACGCCTCGCCCAGCATCCGAGCCGACAACGCGGGTTGCCCCGATTCGAGCGCCAGCACCCCGGCGGCTCGTGCGCGCTGCGTCGGGGTCGAGCTCGGGTCGAACGCAAGGGCACGCTCCAAGGTTTCCGCGTCCCCCGTCCGGCGTGCCAGGTCGATCAGCACGCGCTGAGCACGCTCGGAACGTGCTGCGAATGAGGTGCCAACGAGGTCGAGCAGGATCGCCTTCGCCCTCTGCGTCCGCCCGGTTGCGATGAGCGTCTCGGCGATCGCGACGACCGGCGCATCCCATGTCGGCGCCAACTCTTGTGCGTGCGCGAAGGACGAAAGCGCTTCCTCGTCGTTGCCTCGGTGTTCTTGGATGCGCCCGTTGGTCAGCGCGACTCTTGCGGAACCAGGATAGAAACGGCGCGCCAGCGTGAGGGTTCGGTCGGCGCGACGGGACGCCCCACTGAGCTCGTACTCCTCAGCCAACCGAGTCATGAGCAGGACGTCATCAGAGGGCGCAGCGGCCGCAGCCTCGAATGCCATCGCGGATTGGTCGTGTTGGCCTTTGGCAGCAGACACTTCGCCCTCGATGAACCACTCGTATGCATACGGAGACACAAACGGCCCATGCTCGACATGTCCATCGACGACGCGGGGCACGCTGTGCAGCGTTGGAGAAGCGCATGCAGCGACCCCCAACAGAAATATCGACCCCAAACGGCTCACCCCAGAATCATACTGGAATGGGCCTTCGGTGGCTCGGTCGCGGGGGCGCGGCGGTTGACTTCGACGCGCCGCACCCCTAAAACTTCGCGCAGCGCGACGCTGCGTTCGCACTGATTCCGCGCTTGAAGCCAGGGAGAAGACGATGGGTCCGATTTGGATGACGTTGCTGTTGGTGAGCACGCTCGGATTTTTCTCATGGTCCGTGTTTCGGCGGCTAAGGCAGATCAAGATTGGCGTGCCTGACCCACGGTTCGCCTGGACAGGCGAGCAGATCGCCGACCGGACGAAGACCCTCGTGGTCTACGCCTTGGGGCAGAAAAGGATGCCCAACTACACGTTGGCCGGCTTTGCGCACATGGGCATCTTCGTCGCCTTCCTCGTGCTGCTCTTCAACAGCCTCATGCTCTGGGGACGCGGGTTCGATACCGGGTTCGATTTCTGGGGTCTGCTGAGTACCGACCACCTGCTCGGCAAGTTGTACTCCTTCGTCAAAGAGCTCGCCGCGTTCGCCGCGATCGTGGGCTCGGTCGTGTTCCTCTATCTCCGCTGGGTGAAGCGTGGCGAGGACAGCGGTGACCCGAGGGCCGTCAAAGACAAGCCCCGGATGACGCTGGGCCATCACGCCAACCGTTACATCTTTACCGAGCCGATTCTGATCCTTTTCATCATCATTACGATGATGGCTGCAGACTTCCTCTACGTCGGGTCGTCGCTAGTGCTCGATTCACGCGCCTACGGCGAGCCGATTCACGCCGGTTGGTGGGAGCCGTTCGGCGGCATCTTCGCGCAGCTGCTCTCCAACGTGGACACCACACGGCTGGTCACGGGGTTCCAGCACTTGGGCTTCTGGTGGCACTCGGCGTTCGTGCTGATCTTCCTGAATATCCTTCCGTACTCCAAGCACTTCCACGTGCTCACGGTCATGCCAAACGTCTTCGCCTACGAGCGTCGGCCGAACGCGTTGCCGAAGGTCGAGGATCTCGAAGGCAAGGTGGAGCGCGAAGAGTCGCTCGGGATCAACCAGCTCGGCGACCTCACGTACAAGCACATCCTGGACCTGTACACCTGCACCGAGTGCGGGCGCTGCAGCGACAACTGCCCGGCGTACATCACCGGCAAGAAGCTTTCTCCCAAGCACCTCACGCTGGCAATCCGAGATCATCTATACGCCACAGAAAATGCCATGTTCGGCAAAGAAGCGTTGGTTACGGAACCCAGCGACGCGCCGGCGTCACCACCCAAGCCAAGCGATGGCAAGGAGCCCATTCACACGTTCCCCGCGGCGCCCGAGGGCGGCTACTTCGTGGGCGAGACGGTCGTGGACCTCGTCCCGAACATCCTTCACCCCGACGTGATTTGGGGGTGCACCTCATGCCGCGCGTGCGAGGAGCAGTGTCCCGTCATGATTTCTTACGTCGACAAGATCGTCGGCATGCGCCGCGAAGAAGTCATGATGAAGAACGAGTTCCCTGGGGAGCTTCAGGGTGCCTTCAACGGTATCGAGACCAACGGCAACCCGTGGAACATTTCGGCGATGGATCGCGGTGACTGGGCCGACGGTCTCGACATCCCACTGCTGAGCGACAAGCCGGACGCCGATGTCCTGTACTGGGTCGGCTGTGCAGCCAGCTACGACGACCGCGCGAAGAAGGTCGCGCGCGCCGTGTCCAAGCTCTTGAAGAAGGCCCGCGTCGACTTCGCGATTCTCGGCACCGAAGAGACGTGCACCGGCGACCCGGCGCGCCGTGCAGGCAACGAGTACCTCTTCCAAATGCTCGCCGAGCAGAATATCGAAACCCTCAACGGGTACGACGTCGCAAAGAAGACGATCATCACGGCGTGCCCGCATTGCTTCAACATCCTCGGCAACGAGTACGCAGATTTCGGGGGCAACTACGACGTCGTGCATCACAGCGACTTCCTCAACGGCTTGTTGGTGGCGGGCAAGCTCGTTCCGTCAAAAGCGGTGAAGGGCAAGGTCGTCTACCACGACAGCTGCTACCTTGGCCGCTACAACCAAGTCTACGACTCTCCACGTCAGATCCTGGAGGCAATCGACGGTCTCGAGCTCACCGAGGTCCCATACTGGAACCGCAAGAAGGGCCTCTGCTGTGGAGCCGGTGGCGCCCAGATGTTCATGGAAGAGCAGGGTCCCGAGCGCGTCAACAACAAGCGAACGCTGCAACTCCTCGATACGGGCGCGACGACGATTGCGAGCGGCTGTCCGTTCTGCATGACCATGCTCACCGACGGTCTCAAGGACCAAGAGAAAGAGGCGGAGATCGGCCAACGTGACATCGCCGAGATCCTTGCCGACGCGATCGAGCTCGACGACGTCGAACCCACCCCGGTCGCCGCCCAGTAGGCTACCCGGCGCCCCTCGGAGCGGTTGACACCAGGGCGCCATCCATTGATGCTCGCCGCGCATGTCCGCGCGCGATTTCTTGCATGCTGCGTTTCACGACCCGCGCACCCATGCGTACAGGGTGGTCGAGTCGGTCGTTTGGACGCTGATCATTTTGTCGATCGCGGTGCTGATCGCCGAGCCCTTCTTCCCCGACGGGTCGCGAGGCGATCAGGTCCTTCAAAGAATCGACCAGGTTCTCCTGGGGCTCTTTGCCATCGAGGTGAGCACACGAATCCTCACATATCGCCCGCCCGAGCTCGAGGTGTTCAAGAAGCCACCTTTGGGGAGGCTTCGCACAGAGGTCTTCGGTCGGATTCGATTCGCGCTCACCCCCATGATGCTGATCGACATCCTCACCGTCCTCGCGTTGGTGCCCGCTCTTCGCGGTTTGCGCGCTTTGCGTCTCTTACGGCTGCTGCGCACGAAGCGTTTCTTTCGATATGCCAACCCCTTTCGGGGGTTGATGCACGCGTTCGAGGAAGACCGCCTGTTGTTCGCCTTTGCGTTTTCCGTGCTCGGTGTGGAGACGATCCTGGGCGGAATAAGCCTGTTCTTGGTAGAGCGTTCGGTGAACCTCGAGATCGACAGCGTCGCGGACGGACTTTGGTGGGCCCTGGTGACGATCACTACCGTCGGCTTCGGAGACATCACGCCTGTGACCACCTTGGGTCGTGTCATCGGAGGCGTGATGATGGTTGGCGGGCTGTTCACACTAGCCCTTTTCGCGGGCGTCATCGGCCACAGCCTGTTACACGCGGTTCTGAGCATCCGAGAGGAGCAGTTTCGAATGAGCGGTTACGTAAATCACATTGTCGTCTGTGGCTACGAGATGGGCAGCGGCATGTTGCTCGAGGTCCTCAGCTCCGAGATCGATTTAGAGGAGCAACGAATCGTGCTGTTCGGGCCGTACGAGCGACCCAGACAATTGGCACCGGAGTTCATGTGGGTGCAGGGCGACCCGACGAAGGAAAGCGAGCTCGACAAAGCGCGCATCGCCCACGCATCGACCGTCATCGTGACCGGCTCGCGGCGGGTGAAGCCACAGCAAGCCGACGCCACGACCATCCTCACCACATTCACAATTCGTTCGGCGCTGACCAAGAGCCCGGCGGCCAAGAATCGCAAGAAACCTGTCCGCATCATCGCAGAGATTCTGGACTCCGAGAACGTCCAGCATGCCCGCGCCGCGGGTAGTGATGAGGTGATCGAGACTCGCCGCGTCGGGTATTCGCTGTTAGCGCATACGGTCGTCTATCCGGGTGTCGCGGACGCTACGAGTCGCATGGTTTTCGGAGGACATCAGAATCTTTATGTTGGTCGAATGCCCGAGAGCCTGGAAGTCCCGGCGACGTTTGACCAGGTGAGCCAACAGATTCACGCCTCCAGTGGTTGCTTGGTGATTGGCGTTCGGGATCCAGAGACCGGTGAAGAGCAGGTCAATCCACCAAGAGACGAGCTGATCACGTCCGGCATGGAGCTTCTCTATCTCGCCTCACAGCCCTGCCTGGAGAGCCCATGACCGTTTTCGCAAGACGGGAACCCTTGCTGGTCCGTCCGGGCGCGCGCTTCGATTGCGTCGGGGACGGGCTTTGTTGCAGTGACATCCACGCTGTGGGCGCGCTCAGCGACGAAGACTGCGAGATGCTTTCGTTGATCTCGGATGACGCGATTGACCGCCACGAAGGTGAGGACGCCGCTGTCCTGATGATGCGGAGCGACACGGGCCGTTGTGTGTTCTGGAGTGAGCAAGGCTGCGCGATTCATTCTAGGCTCGGACCCGAGATGAAGCCCACCCCGTGCATTCAGTTTCCCTACGCGCTGACGGCGACGCCGGCGGGTGGCCGAATTTCTACTCAGCACCGATGCACCTGCCGCACCCTGGGCCCGCTGCCTCTCGTCACCGCGGAGGACGCGCGGTCCAACCTGCTGGATTCCAACGGCGAGCTCAAGCCCGAGCACGCGGTCCTCGACGAGGTCGCCTGGTCCGGAATCGAGTCCCTGTCTTTTGCAGACTATGCCGCGCGTGAAGCTGCTCTCATCAGTGCATTGATCGAAGGCAAGGGCCTGATGACCGTGCTCGAGGCGCAGCCCTTTCCGAAGCTCGAAGGCATCACCTGGTCGGCAGTCGTCGACGAGCTGTTGGAGTTCCGCGGGCCGTCGCGCGCCGGAGCTGCGGCGCGCTGGTTCGGCTCGGCGATTGGCTTCTTGGTGGACCGTCGCGAGCCGACCGCGCTCGACCGACCGTGGGCCGATTCGTTCGAGCAAGCGGGAGCGCGCGTGGTCGATCCTGTTTCGCCGAACCGAGTCTTCGGTGACTGGCTCGCCGACGACGTCTGGTCAATGCGCTGGTCCCGCTTTGGAAGCTTGGCAAGAGCGCGCGTCGAATTGGCGACGCGCCTTGCAATCGCGAGGCGAATCGCAGGCTGGTTGGACATCAGCACTCCCAAGCAGGACAACATCTCGGCAGCGGAGGCAGTGATGATTGTTGATGTGATCGGGACAACGGACATTTGGGAAAAGGCGCAAGAGGCGATCCCAGAGCCGTAGTCGAGCAACCGGGGCCCGGCTCGAACGTCCGCGCCAGTGTCAGTGCTTTACGGCGCCTGGTCTGGGCAGCTGTCGCCTGGGATTCCGGTGCACTCCTCGAGCTCCTCGATACAGCCCGCCAGCGTCATGCAGTCGAAGCACATCGCGCTACAGGTGTCGTTGCGGCACCGCAATATGCAGAGCGAATCATGACTGCATCGCTCGGAGCCTCCGTAGCAGACCGTACACCCGGTCGAGAGATCTGGGACCTGGTTGTTGACGCACCCGCTTACGCAAGACTCGTATCCAAGGCTGTTCCCAAAGAAGATCGCACACTCGAACGAGCCGCAGTCGCGAGCGACGTCGCGCACGCTAGGGTTGGCGCCTTCGATCACGCCGAGATCGGCCTCATTATCGCACGCACCTCTGGACTCCCCGCCGTCCACCGCTGCGTCCGTCCCGCCGTCCACACCAGAGAACCCACCGGATCCGCCACCACCTACGCCAATGCCTGACCCGGGGTTGCCAGTAGCCGTTGGCGGCGGCTGCTCGGTACACCCGACAAAGCAGAAAGACAAGACCAGAACCCACTTCATGAGCGAAGCGTGTGTGTATCTCCTTTTGACGTCAACCAATGACAACGACGTGTGGAGGGGCGCGTCGCGTCGCCCCGTGCCCCGGCTCTTAGAATCCCATGATCTTCGCCACCGCGTACCGCATGACTTCGGTGGCTCCTCCGCCGATGCGGAAGAGGCGGGCGTCTCGCCAGGCGCGGGCGACCCAGAGGTCCTCGAGGTAGCCCATGCCGCCGTGGAACTGCAGGCACTGGTCCATGATTTCTGCGGTGACGTCGCCAACGTAGGCCTTGGCCATCGATACGATTCGGGTCGTTTCCATCGAGAGCGCGCCGTGGTTGACGAACTTGTCCTCGTTGTATGCCGCGCATGCGTTGTACGTGAGCGCCTTGCCGGCTTCGTACTTCGTATAGAGGTCGACAAACTTTTGTTGCCAGTATTCACGCTTGATCAACGGCTTCCCGAACGCCATGCGCTCACGACCAAACTGCACCGAACGGTCGAGCGCCAGCTTAGAACCCGCAAGTCCGCTCACGCAGCCGACCAAACGTTCCGATTGGAAATTCTGCATGAGATACACGAAGCCCATTCCCTCCTGCCCGAGGAGGTAGCGCTTCGGAACACGAACATCTTCGAAGAACAGCTCGGCCGTGTCGCTCGACCAGTTTCCAGCCTTCTCGAGCTTCTTCGAGATGCTGAAGCCTTTGACGTCCGTCGGGCACACGATGATCGAGATGCCGTTATGACCGGCGTCGGCGTCGGTCTTGACCATCAGCGTGACGAAGTCGGCACGCGTTCCGTTGGTGATGAACGTCTTCGAGCCGTTGATGACGTAGTCGTCGCCGACCGCTCGCGCCGTGGTTCGTAGCCCCGCGACGTCCGAGCCCGCGCCAGGCTCCGTGACGCCGAGTGCCGCAACCTTGTCGCCGCTAATCGCGGGCACCAAGAACTCGTCTTTCACCTCGCGTGAGCCGAGCTCGTTGATCACCGGCGTCGCCATGTCCGCCTGCACCAACAAGCCCATCGTCACGCCTGCGGAGCCACAGAGGGCTAGCTCTTCGGACTTCACGACGCTCATCCAGAAATCGCCGCCACCACCGCCGACGTCTTCGGGGTAGTGCGCACCGAGGATTCCAAGCTCGCCGGCCCGCTTGAACACAGAGTTTGGGAAGAGCTTCTCCTCCTCCCATTGGTCGACGTTGGGCCGGAGCTCGTTGTCGACGAAGGCCCGAACTTGCTGGCGGAAGATCTGATGCTCTTCCTTAAAAGGCTGGAATGTAGATGACATAGCTCCCTGGCTCCCAAAATGAATGAACGTTCATTTAGTAACCGGACCCTAGAGAATTGGCAAGCGCTCAGCGCCTGGCCCGTTTTCTACTGGTTGCGAGGCTCGATCGGGTCGCCTGCGGGCTCGAGAACGATTGCGTCCATCCGTTCGGGGTAGACCTCGGGCTTCAACTCGGCACGCAGATCCATCAGCAGCTTGTTGAGCGCGTCTTCGCGTTCCTCGCGCCAGAGCTTGCGACGAATGCCACTGCTCGCCTGTTCGAGCGTCTGGATTCTCTCGGGTCGAATGCCGGTGAGCTCCACGACGCTCCACTTGCCATCACCGAGGTCGAGCGGCTTGCTCCGTTGACCTTTCTGGTCGAGCTCGAATGCGGCCTTCGCGAGCGTAGCGTTGATCGCAGCGCCGCCCTGCTTGCCGACGAGGCGCCCGTCCTCCGTGAAGTAGAGGAGGTCCCCTCCGCGGAGCTTGGTTTCGGTATCGAGGCTTTGCTCTTTGGCCAAGGCGCGGAATGTCATGCCCTTGCCGGACTCCAGTTGCCCGAGGATGCCCTTGGCCTCTTCCTCGCTAGCGACGAGGATGTGCCTAGCACGGCGCATCTCCGGCCGGCGGAACTCGTCAGAGTTCTCTTGGTAGTACTTGGCGGCATCTTCTTTGGAGACGTCGTCGGGCGTCACAGCCTCTTCAAAGTCCCTGCGTACGAACAGCTGAATTACCGTTTGGTCGACGAACTTCGCGACGTCCGGGTCTTTGGCGTAGCCGAGTTTCTCGGCGCCCTGGTAGAAGAGCTCGTTGCGAACCTGTTCGTCAGCGAACGCCTCGAGCACTTCAGGATCGGTGAATCGCTTGCGGGCGTACGGTGAGCGCGCGTTGATGATGTCCTCGAGCTCGCCGACTGTGATCGTCTCGCTGCCGACCGTTGCAAAGACCTTTGCGCGTCGCGCCTCGTCTGCGGTGGGAGGCGCTTCCTCCGCGAGCGCTTGCACCGCAAACGCGCCAACTAGAACGAGGGAAAGCAACAAAATCCACCGCATGGGCCGGCAGCGTTTCACGAGCCCCTGACCCGGTCAAGGCCCGTGGTCGGCGAAGAATCGGACGAGCTCCGCGGCGAGCGCGTGCGGCTCGAACCAGTGAATCATGTGGCCGACATCCGGGATCTCGACGAACTGATGACGTTCGATCTTGGCCATCCGCTCTTCCTCGTCTTCGAGGCGAAAGCCCCGCGCGCCGGCGACAACGAAGGTAGGCGCGGAGATCGCCTCGAGTAGCTTGCCGAACGGCTCCGCCTGGAACGGTCGAGGTGACCACGTCTTATGCAGCGGATCGAACGTCCATTGGAACCCGCCATCCACAGCCTTCGTGCTCTTACTTGCAAGAAACAAACCGAGCTCGTCGCTGAGCTCTGGATTCTGAACCCGCATCCGCCTCAACACGGTTTGTTCGTCTTCCATGGGCCGCGGGGCCTTGCTGCGGATTTTGGCCACGCCATCGAGCCATGCGCGCAACCGCGTCGCCGGGTCGCGTGGTTCTATCTCCGGGGGGCCCAGGCCTTCGATCAGGGCCAACGAGCGAAGCCTATCCTGCCGTGCTGCTGCGTACATCACGCAAACCGATCCGCCCATCGAGTGTCCGACGAGATGGACCGGTTGATCGCTCAGTTGCGGGAGCAGCTCTTCGAGGTCGAGAACGTAGTCCGGGAAGTGATAGTAGCCGCCGGCTCCGACCCACTCGGTCTGGCCGTGGCCTCGCCAATCAAACGACGCGACGCCGTGCCCCGCTGCGACCAGCTCGCGCGCGACGGCGTCGAAGCTCCATCCAACGTCGAGAAAGCCGTGGCAGAAGACCACATCCACGGGGCCGTCCCCCCAACGAACGACGTGATGCGCAAGGCCGTTCGCGGTGAGCTTCTGCTCCGACACCGTGGTCACGGGGCCTGCTCCTCGAACCTGTGCGGGGAAAGGGCTTGGGCCTCTCGAGACACAGGTCTGCCTGCCATGGCGTCGGAAACGAGCTCAGCGGTCACTGGGGCCAGCAGGATCCCGTTTCGATAGTGTCCGCTCGCGAGAAACAGGCCTTCGACCCGCGTTTCGCCGACCAAGGGCAGACCGTCGGGCGTGCCCGGGCGGAAGCTCGACCAGTGCTCTTCGATCGCGGCTGTCCGGAGCGCGGGAGCAATCCGAGTGGCTTTGTTGATGACGTCCGCCATGCCGCCGAAGGTGATCCCCCGCTCAAATCCCACGCGCTCCATCGTCGAACCGCAAAGCACCCGGCCGTCCGGGCGCGTGACCACGTAGCCTCCGGCGCCAAACACGATGCGCCGGAAGATCGGCGGTCGGGTGTGCGCTGCGATCATTTGACCACGCACCGGATAGATCGTCTCGGAGTCGAATGGCAGCCCAGGGATCAGCGTCGTCCAACTGCCCGCCGCGACAACGACTCGTTCGGCTTCAATCACCTCGTCGCCGAGCTGTAGGCCCCGCACCCGCCCGCCTTCGACAGTCACCGCGCGAACCGTGGACCCGCTGCGAAACGTTGTGCCTTCGCGCTCTGCGCCCAGCGCCACCGCCGAAAGCAGTTTCTTCGGCTCAACCTGTGCGTCTTCCGAAATGCTCAAAGCGCCTATGGCCTCGGGATTGGCGGCCGGCTCCTCGTGTTTGAGCTCTTCAGGGCTCCAGCGATCGCACCGCACACCGTGGACCTCGAGGGCCGAGGCTTGCCCATCGAGTTCCGCTAGTTCCTCCTCGGTGAAGGCGAGTTTGGCGACGCCACATCGCCGGAACCCCACGTCGACGCCAAAGAGCTCGTCGAGCTCATCCGCGAGCTCGGCGTGAAGCTCTCGGCTTCGTCGTCCGAGCTGAAGTGCCAACGCGTCTCCGAACGACTCGACCGTAGGTCCAAGAATTCCGGCCGCTGCTGAAGATGCCTCGGCTCCGGGGATACTCCGTTCGAGCACCAACACGCGGGCTCCATCCTTGGCTAGCCGATAGGCCACACTGCAGCCCATCAAGCCGCCACCGACTACGATCACATCGGGGTGCATGGCGGGAAGCTACACGGTCCCGTGATGGCGGCAAGCGCCTAGCCGAAGATGTCGCGATACGTGACGAGGATCATGACCCCGAGCAGGAAGACAATTCCAAACGCGTGGACCGCCATTTCGAATCGCTCATTTGCGCGGCGGCGTGTGATCGCCTCGTAGCCGAGGAAGATCAGTCGACCGCCGTCGAGTGCGGGCATTGGCAGGAGGTTGAACATGCCGAGCGCCACAGAGATGAACATCAAGATCCAAAGGAACGCAGGCAAGCCAGCCTGCGCGGCTTCGGCGACCATCTTGCCCATCATCACTGGGCCGCCAATGCCCTCGGTACTGCGCCGCCTGACCATGTCGGCGAGGCCGTTCAACTGCGCCATCGTCATCTGATAGGGCAGCACGATCGACAGCTTCGCCGAGTCCCAGACTCCTAGGTTTTCGTAGAGCGGAATCAGCTTCGCGCCTACGCCGATTTGGCCTCGGCCACCGTGATCCGCAGGAGTGATGGTGACAGGCGGCAGGGCCTGACCTTCGCGCTCGATGACGTAGACCGTTGGCTCCCCGGCGCGCGGGGCGGTTTCCTCGATGAGCTCGGACACGTCGTCGATCTTTCGACCGTTCGCCATTGCGATGACGTCGCCTTCTTGAAGGCCCGCTCGCGCCGCAGGCGAATCAGGCACCACGTGCCCCACCTGCATGGGCTCGGCCGGCTGCATGGGCGGCAGGGTGTCGGTGACCCCAAGGCTAAAGACGATCGCGGACGCCGTGAGATAGTTGGCGATCGGTCCCGCGGCAATGGTCGTCATGCGCGCGAATAGGCTCTTGTTGGGGTAGAGTTCAGGGTCGTCGGGGTCGACTTCCTCGTTCGGATTCATTCCGGCGATTTGCACGTACGCGAGGAACGGAATCACCGCGACCTGGAAGACGGTGGGACTGCCTTTGGGCTGGTAGCGGAACAGCGTGGGACCGAACCCGATGCTGTACTTGAGAACCCGCATGCCAAATGCCCGTGCGGCCAAGTAGTGCCCACCTTCGTGAATGATGATCAGCACCGAGAGTGCGGCGATTGTAATGAGGGCCTTAAAAAGAACGCTATCCACGCCCCCAGCATAACCCCCTGATCCGGTCCGTCGAGGCATCGAGCATGGCGCGGAAGCCGCGTGGAGCGGCCGTGGAGCGTCTAGTCAGACTGGATCCCTACAAAGGGACGCCAAATCGCGCTCTAGAAAAAAGTGGCTGATTATGCGAATGACTATCGCAGTCTGGGGAGGTTTTGCGTACTATCCCGGCCACCTGGCGAACAAGGGTAGGTCGTGGCTGAACATCATCGAAACCTGAATTGTGTAATTCAACGCGTCGCGCTGGTCCTCACCTGTGCGCTTGCTTTCAACCTTCTGGCCCCTCCGAGGCCGGCTAACGCGCAGGATGCGTTCAGCTGCATCGAGGAGCTCAGCGATGACGAGGTGCGGTACCGCATTAGCTACATCGAAGGGAAAATGCAGGACGGCAAGAAGCAGGCGACCCGTTGGCGGTACGTCTGGATGAGCCTTTGGTTCGGCGCAGGTGGCGGCATGACCTACGCCGCGATCAACTCCGCCAACGACAACGATGACGCGTCCAAGTTCGGTTGGGCCTACCTCGCCGGCGGCGCCTACTTCTTCGGGCTCATGCACGCGGCCCTCCCCGCACCCGACGTGTGGGGCGCCAAACGCATCCGGCGTCTAGATGACAGCACGGAAGAGGCTCGACGCGCCAAGCTTCTCTACGCGACCCAGACTTTGAAACAGGCAGCGGACGTCCAAGAGCTCATGGGCGGCCCGTTGGCTCTGGTCGGCTCGCTGATCTACGGCGTGGTGGGTGGCACCATCAAGGCCACTCAATGGACCGGGGCGAGCCGTGGCCTCACTGCGGCCCTCTACGTGGCTCCGACCGTCTTGCTGGGGCTCCAGACCGCAACCGCACCGCGCGGCTCGGTCGCTGCCTACGAGTCCTACCGGGGCATCGCTTGCTCCAGTAAGTACTACGATCGCAACGAAGAGGGCGCGGACTTCGACTTCAGCGTCAGCCCAGCAGGCGGCCGTTTCACAATTTCGTTCTAGGGATTCTTCTTGCTGCGAAGACGCGCGCGGAGACGAGCCGCGTAGCCTTCCTTGTTCACTTGCTTCGGTCGAGAAACCGCGAGAGCGTCTTCGGGAACATCGCGGGTGACGGTCGTCCCGCTCGCGACGTATGCGCCCTTCTTGATGGTCACCGGCGCAACGAGTTGAGTGTCGCTCCCGATGAAGACGCCGTCTTCGAGCACGGTGGTGTGCTTCTGCTCGCCGTCGTAGTTACAGAAGATCGTCCCGGCGCCGATGTTGACACCTTCGCCAATGATGCCGTCTCCGACGTACGAAAGGTGATTCACCTTCGAGCCCTTGCCGACCGTCGTCTTCTTCGTTTCCGAAAAGTTCCCGACCTTGCTGCGCGGCCCGAGGTGGGTCTGTGGACGCAAGTGGCTGAAGGGGCCGACTTGAGCTCCTTCGCCGATCGTCGAGTCAGTGGCCACCGTGTATGGCAAGACATTTGCGTCTTGGTCGACGATGACGTCGGTGAGAACACAACCGACGTCGATATGCGCGCCGGCCCGGACCACGCATTGCCCGCGCAGATGCACGTTCGCACCTAGCACCGCGCCCGGCTCGACCTCGCATCCCGCGTCGATGTACAGCGTATCGAGATCGGTCACTCCGACGCCGCTGCGCGCCAGCTCCTCTGCCATGCGTCGCCGGCGTGTGGACGCCGCCATAGCGAGGTCGCGTTGATCATTGACGCCAGTCAGGTCTGCCATATCGCCTTTTAGGTCTACCACTTTGCCCTCCTGCGCGGCCAGCTCGACGACGTCGGTCAGGTAGAGCTGTCCCTGTGCGTTGTCGGGTGTCAGCCGTGCGATCGCCTCCCGCAAGAAGGCTGCCTGCACCGCGTACAGTCCGGGATTGACTTCTTCGACGGTTCGCTCTGCGTCTGAGCAGTCGCGGTCCTCGACGACCCGCTGTACATCACCGGCGCCGTTGCGGACGATTCGGCCGTAGCCGCTTGGATCGGCCAACGTGGCGGTGACCAGCCCCAAGTTTGCGCCGGCACGATCGGAGTTGTCGACGAGATCGTGGAGCAGCTGTACCGGGATCAGCGGACAATCCCCATAGAGAACCACGAGGCGCCCCCGGAGCTTGCTGTCGGCCTCAATCGCGCACCGGACGGCGTCGCCCGTGCCTCGGCGTTCGGGCTGGAGCACCATCTCGACACGCTTTCCGAATCGAGTTACGAGCTCGCGCTCCACGTCATCTGCGCCGTGACCGACCACCACCAAGCAGCGAGCTGCGCCCGCATCGAGCGCGGTCTGCACCACCCATGAAACCAATGCTCGGCCCGCGATCTCATGGAGGACCTTGGGACGGCTGCTCTTCATGCGCGTTCCTTCGCCCGCCGCGAGGATGATGGCGCTCCAAGTCGCTTGTGAATCGGTCGGCATGGTCGGTGTTCAGACGGGTAGGGTCAGGAATGAAGCCACTCTCGCAAGCGCAGCGAGGTCATGGACATCTTGATCGAACGCAGGAACTTCCACAATACGCGCATCCTCGCCCACCTGGTCGGCCAATCGTTCGACCTGCACACGGTCTGCGATCGCCCAGCCTCTCTCGGCTTGGAGCGCTTCGCTGAGCCGCGGCAAGATGTCGGCAGCATCGATCGACTCGGGCAACACGGCGCGGAGTGCGGCTACTTGCTCGTCCGCGGGCACGGAGGGCTCGTGGATGAGTGAATGCACCTGATTCACGATGATCCCCTCCCGGTTCATTCCCGCCTCCTGCAGCTTGTCGCTGAAAAATCGTGCTTCACCAATCGCCAGCGGGTCGGGGCTGGTCACCAGCACGAACGCGACCTCGGGGCTCCGCAACGCATTGGAGACCTGCTCGGCCCGCTCCTTGAAGCCTCCAAACAGGCCGTTGATACCGCTCACGAACTCGGCGACTTGTTCCAAGAACTCGAGGCCGGTGATCTTGCCAATCCCTTTGAGCAGTACGGTCGCTCCGCGGCCGACCAGGCCAAACGCCTCTTTGCCCGCGCCTTCGAACACCTGCAGAAACCAACGCATCGCGGGCGAGTCGATCGCATCGATCAGCCGCTCTGGCGCGGTGAGGAAGTCGAGGGCGCTGGAGGTGGGGGGCGTATCGAGCACGATGAGGTCCCACTTCGGGTCCTTGCGCACCTCATGGAGCTTTTCCATCGCCATGTACTCCTGCGTGCCGGCTAGGGAGCTCGCGACGTATTGGTAGATCTGGTTATTCAGGATGCGGTCGCGCGATTGCTCATCCGATGCGTACTTCGCAACGAGCCCATCAAAGGTGCGCTTCGTGTCGAGCATCATCGCCGAGAGCGCTCCCTTGCATTCGAGGCCGTTGCTCTCAAAGAGCGAGCGCGGGACGTCCTGCTCGCTGGTTCTCATCTCGTCCAGCCCTAGGCTGTTGGCGAGGCGCCGCGCTGGGTCGATTGTCAGACACAGGACTGTTCGCCCTTCCATCGCGGCATGGACTGCCATGGCTGCCGCTGTCGTGGTTTTTCCGACTCCGCCGCTGCCGACGGTCACCACCACACGGTGACTGCCCAGCACGTCCGCGAGACTCATTGCAGCGCGACTCTAGCAGCCCTGCACAGGGTGTCGATCTAGTGGAAATCACTGGCTTCTGTAGAATCCTTGCCTCGTAAGGCGTAGGGCAATAGGCTACATTTACCTACATCTGTCAGGGAGCCCTCATGAACGAACGCCGCACACGCCGAAGCCAGGATCCGTACCGCGCACTATGTCTTCAGCTCGAGCACTCACGCTCGCAAGGCCAGCTCGACGCAGTGGTCGTCGCGATCGACAACGGATTGCTGGTTGCCGGGGCCGGCGAGCGCTCGGTCTGCGAGGCACTCGGTGCGGTCGCGCCGCTCATGAGCTCCCCATCGTTCACCGGACGATTGCCAGGTGCTCTCGAAGGGCAGAGCGTCGATGTTCGCGAGGTGTCCCTCGATGGCGAGACCGTCTACGTGGCGAGCGTGGGCCGTCGCGATGCAGACGCGTGCCTCGAGCAATCCATCAGCGGGGTGCGCCGGATCCTCGGCTATGCGCCGCCGTCTGTCGCTCAGTTGCTGATCAACTGATTCTGCACCGCGGCCAGCTCGGCCTGCCGAATCAAGTTGCGGGCGCCTTGCGACAGCAAATGATCGGCGACTTCTTCACCCAACTGATGCGCTTGCCCGATCGCATCGGGCGAGGTGAGGTCGAGGTAGGTGTCCGACGTGGCCGAGAGCATTCGGTCGCCATCGTACGAAGCCACCATCGCGTCGAGCTTGAGTCTTCCGTCAGCAGCGCTTGCGTGGCCGGCGATCGAAGAATGGCAATTGCCCTCCAGTTTCTGGAGCATCGCCCGCTCTGCGGTGATCTGGATGCGTGTGGTTGGGTCTTCGATCGCCTTGAGGTGTTCGCGCAGCGTTGCATCGCTTAGCGCGCCCTCGATGGCGAGCGCTCCCTGGCCGACAGCCGGCAGGCAAACATCCGGCGGAAGAACCGAGTGAGGCGTTTCGGCGAGCACGCCCGTGCGGGCCAGACCCGCCGCAGCCAGGACGATCGCGTCGCATTGCCCCTCACGAAGCTTGCGAAGGCGCGTTTCGATGTTACCGCGAAGCGGGACGAAACAGAGGTCGGGACGCTGGCGCTGGAGTTGCACCACCCGACGGCGGGACGTCGTGCCAACCTTGGCGCCCCGCTTCAACGAGGCTAAATCGGTGCCGTCGACGGTGACCAGCACATCACGCGGATCTTCGCGAACGGGCACGCTGAGAATGCCCATCCCCTCGGCCAGTGGAACGTCGCCGGGTACGTCTTTGAGCGAATGCACGGCGAAATCCGCTTGGCCGCGCACCACCACCGCCTCGACCTCGCTCACGAACAGCCCCTTGCCGCCGACTTCGGCGAGCGGGCGATCTTGGATGCGGTCGCCTTGCGTTTGAACGTGGACCTCCTCGACGGTGAGCCCGGGGAAGTGACGAGCGAGCTGCTCGCCAACCCAACGGGTCTGGACGAGAGCAAGATTGCTCCGGCGTGTTGCAATGCGCAGCTTCACTTGGACTCGCCTGTTGGCCCCGACGCTGTGGCGGCCAAGTGGGTGACCGTGCCTTCTTCGCCGCTTTGCGTCGAGGGCTCCTTGTCGGCAGGCTTTTCTGCGGGTATCGCAAAGAGGCGGCGAACCGCGTCGATCAAAAGGGCCCCGTCCAGTTCGCCTGCGCCCGCTTTGAGCTGTGTCATTGGCTCATGAAGTAGCTTGTTCACCAACGAGCGCCCCATAGCCTCGACGACGGCGCGATCCGACTGCGTCAGGCCTTCGAGCCGAGGCAAAGCCCGTCGCACCTCTTCGTCCGCGATTTGCCCAAAGCGCTTGCGGAGCGCGACGATGGTCGGTGCGAGCTCGAGGGAACGCCGCCAGGCCGAGAACGCATCGAGCTCCTCTTCGATGATGCGCTCGGCCAGCGCTGCTTCTCGTGCGCGGACCGCCAGGTTTTCCTCCGCAACTTGCTGAAGGTCGTCCACGTCGTACACAAACACGTTGTCCATGTTGGCGACGCGCGGGTCGACGTCACGGGGAACGGCGATGTCGATGATGAACAAGGGCCGACGGCGCCTGCTGCGAACAACCGACTTCATCAGCTCCGGGGTCAGGATGAACTTTGGGCTTGCCGTGGAGACGATCACGACGTCGGCGTCGGCGAGCTCCGTGGTGAGCCGTTCGTAGGGGACTGCTCGCCCAGCGCACGATTCTGCAAGGGCGCGCGCTCGCTCTTCACTGCGGTTGATGACATGGAGGTTTGTTCCGGTTTGCTGGAGACTTCGGGCGGCGGCCTCGCCCATCTCGCCCGCACCAATCAAGAGGGTTCGGCGACCCTCGAGGTTTCCGAAAATTTTCTTGGCCAGCTCACATGCGATCGAGCTGACGCTCACTGTGCCTTCCGCGATGCCAGTTTCGTTTCGAACTCGCTTCGCAGTCGCAAAGGATTGGGTGAAGCAGCGGCCGAGCAGGGTGCCCATCGTGCCGGCGCCTTTCGCCGCGTCGAAAGCTTCCTTCACTTGACCGAGGATCTGGGGCTCGCCGATCACGAGAGAGTCCAGGCTCGAAGCGACTCGGAAGATGTGACGCACCACGTCGATGCCGCGTTCTTGGTAGAGAACGTCGTCGTCGGCCGCCTCGGGGAGGCGCTTGGCGAGTGCATCCTTGGCGATCTGAGAGGCCGCGATCGGGTTGGCGCTAGTGACGTAGAGTTCGACCCGATTGCACGTTGATATCAATAGCGCTTCGTCGAGCCGTCCGTTGGCCGCGATCTCGCGAAGCTCCTGCTCGAGGCGATCCGGAGCGACGGCGAGATGCTCGCGAATCTCGACTGGAGCGGTTCGATGAGAAAGCCCGACGACCACGAAATCGCGCATCATGCGCTCCCAGCAGCGGCCCGTATGGCGTAGCCAGCCAGCACCAGAAGTGTAAACAAGAAACCCATCATCGTGCCGATGGCGGCCTTTCGACCCTGCCATCCTGCGGCCACGCGAAGGACGATCACGCTCGCAAAGATCGCCCAAGCGACCAGTCCAAGTGCTTGGCTCACGTAGAACTCCGACCCCTCCGAGCGCAGCAGCCAGAATGTGCCCGTGATCATGCCGAAGGTCAGCAGGGGAAAGCCTACCAACACGGCGCGCAGGCCCATGGCGTCCAGCACGTCGAGTGACGGCAGTCGTTGAAAGACGCCGCTGAGTTGGCGGCGTCGAAGCAGTCGCTCCTGCAGCATGTATGCAACGCCCGCTGCGAAGGCGAGAGCGAACGCGACCAAGCCGACAATGTTGGCTCCGATGTGGAGCGTCAGCACGGCGGATTGCACTCTCGGAGGGACAGGCGCGTAGCTGCTGCCGAGCCCGGACGCCAGGAAGAGCATCAATGACAGTGGCACGAGGAATGCGCCCAGGATGGTGACGTCGAAGCGGTAGGACGCGATCAGGAACGCGATGCCGATCCCGAACGAGGAGACGCTCAAGATCTGAGAGATATCCGCGAGGGGGAGATCGCCGGGAGACGGAGTCTCCAGAAGGAGGAACGCGAGGTGCGCGCCGAGAGCGGCGACGAACACCGTTCCTGGCATCCGCTGCGCCTTGTCCGAGCCTCGCGTCAGCAGCAGCAGATAGAGGATACAGGCGAGCGCGTAGAGGATCGCGGTGGCGATGAAGAGGCCGGCTTTCATGGTCTTGTCGAGGCCTCCGTGAGCGCGGGGCAGGCCACGAAAAAGCCTACCATGATGGTGTTTTGCTGGGTAGTCGGGAGGGGGGGCACGTTGACAAGAGGGCGCACCGTCCTTACTTACTGCATCTCAGACAACCCCAAGAGGAGCTCAGATGGCTGGCGCAAATGTACACGCAGTAAACGACCTGAACTTTGACACGGAGGTGCTCCAGTCGGACTCCCCCGTGCTCGTCGACTTTTCGGCGGTCTGGTGCGGGCCGTGTAAGCAGATTGCGCCGCTCATCGATCAGCTCGCAGACGAGTACGTCGACAAGGTCAAAGTAACCCACCTCGATATCGATGAGAGCCCTGGCACCGCCTCGAAGTACGGCATCCGCGGCGTCCCAACCCTGTTGGTCTTCAAGGGCGGCGAACTCGTAGCGCAGCACATCGGCGCCGCCCCAAAGACGACCATCGCGCAGTTGATGGACCGGGCGCTCTAGCGGCCAGTACTCCCGAACCCGCCGTCGCCACGTTCCGTGTCCCCGAGTGCGGCTTCGTCCTCCACGACCTCGATCTCTGCCTGGGTGACGGGTGTCACGATGAGTTGAGCGATGCGATCGCCTGACTCAATCGTGAAGGCCTCGCTGCCGTGGTTGATCAGGAGCACCTGAACCTCGCCTCGGTAATCTTCGTCTATGGTACCCGGCGCGTTGAGCACGGTAACCGCATGTCGCGCAGCCAACCCCGATCGCGGGCGCACCTGGCCTTCGTGTCCTGTGGGCAGCGCGATCTGTAGCCCCGTCGGCACGCGGGCGACCCCACCTGGTGGGATGGTGAGCGGGGTAGCGAGGCACGCGGCGAGGTCCATCCCCGCCGCGCCACTCGTCTTGTAACGCGGGACGACCGCGTCGGCGCGCATCCTATGGACGCGCAGCGTTGCCATTAGTCTTTTCGTTCGCGGCTGCGGTCACGATCAGCACCACCTTCGCGGCCACCTTCGCGGTCACCACCGCCTTCGCGGCCGCCTTCGCGGCCGCCCTCGCGGCTGCGGTCACGGTCGCGATCTCGGTCGCGTCCACCGCCGCCCTCGCGGCCGCCTGCTCGGGAGCCGCCTCGGCCTCCACGATCACGATCGCGTCCGCCTCGTCCGCCCTCGCGTCCGCCTCGTCCGCCCTCGCGTCCGCCATCGCGTCCGCCTCGTCCACCGCCGTCGCGGCGTTCTCTGCGCTCTGGCTCGACATAGCCTTCGGGCTTCTCGAGAAGCGCCTTGCGGGAAAGCCGAATACGACCCTCACGGTCGATGTCGCTGACCATCACTTCGACCTCGTCGCCGAGGTTCATCACAGAGGTGACGTTTTCGACGAAGCCCCAGTCCATGTCGGTAATGTGCAACAGCCCGTCTTTGCCAGGGGCGATCTCGAGGAACGCGCCGTAGTTCTCGACACGTCGCACGATGCCCTTGTACTTGGTTCCGATCTCCGGCTCGAGCGTGAGGCTTTCGATGATCTCGATCGCCTTCTTGAGGGCCTCGCCGTCGGGCGATGCGATGCTGACCGTGCCGTCGTCGCTGATGTCGATCTTCGCGCCGGTTTGCTCGGTGATTGCCTTGATCATCTTGCCGCCCGGTCCGATGATCACGCGGATCTGGTCGGGCTTGACCTTGAGCGTCTCGATGCGTGGTGCGTACTTCGAAAGCTCAGGACGATGCGTCGCCATGATCTCGTTCATCTTCTCGAGGATGTGCAGCCGGCCCTCGCGCGCCTGCTCCAGCGCTTCGTGCATGATCTCGTGCTTCAAGCCTGCGATCTTGATGTCCATCTGGATGGCGGTGATGCCCTTGTCGGTGCCGCACACCTTGAAGTCCATGTCGCCCAGGTGGTCCTCGTCGCCGAGGATATCGGTCAGGACGGCGTACTTCTGACCTTCCATAATGAGCCCCATCGCGACGCCGGCGACGGGTGCTTTGATGGGGACGCCCGCGTCCATCATCGCCAAGCTTCCGCCACAAACGGTTGCCATCGACGACGAGCCATTGGACTCGGTGATCTCGGAGACGATGCGCATCGTGTAGGGGAAGTCCTCGCGTGAGGGCAGCACCTTGGTGAGAGCACGCTCGGCGAGGGTGCCGTGTCCGATCTCGCGCCGGCCGGGGCCACGGAGGAACTTCGTCTCACCGACCGAGTATGGCGGGAAGTTGTAGTGTAGGAGGAACGGCTTCCAGTACTCCTCGATGAGGCCGTCGATCTTCTGCTCGTCCTGACGCGTTCCAAGAGTTGCGGTGACGATGCTCTGAGTCTCACCTCTGGTGAACAGCGATGAACCGTGCACACGCGGTAGCAGGCTCACCTCGATGCTGATCGGTCGCACGGTCTTGTAATCACGGCCGTCGACCCGGCGCTTGTCGTCGAGCACCTGCCCCCGCATCGTGTTGTACCGAAGGTCCTCATAGGCGCCCTTGATGTCGCCTTCGAGGTCTGGAAACTCCGCGGCGAGCTCGGCCACGACTTCCTTCTTGATCTCGCTGAAGCGGCCGTATCGCGGGTGCTTCTCCGCAATGTTGCAGGCCTCGATGACCTTCTGAAGGCCGACCTCTTTGACGCGCGTGTCGATCTTCTCGTCGCGCTTGTGAGCTTGGAAGGGCCAC